>DUPN01000079.1 GCA_012838305.1 Bacillota bacterium
CACGGAGAACACGGTGTATTTTGCCATCAAGACCGGCTATCTGCCTGTAACCTACTCTGGCTTGAACTCCGCTGAGTATCAGCAGTTCCTGGCGGATAATCCCCACAAAGCCGCAGTGGCGAATCTGGATGCCTTTGGATATGGGTACTGGCAACCGACCATTGCCGCTTGGGAGGAAGCCCGCGGTGTTATCGGGCAAGCGGTGGAAAGAGTCTTCTTGGGTGAACCCATTGAATCAACTCTGGCAGAAGCGCAAATGCTAGTAGAAGAAGCCATCGAGGACATGCTGTCCCAGCGCTATTAGTATGGAGCTTTAGCGACAGAGAAGAGGCACGGGAGTGACTCCCGTGCCTTTTTCTAGCCTGTGAGACGAAAGGAAACCCCCATGAACAAGAAAAAAGCGGTCTTTTTAGACCGGGATGGAGTATTGAACAAGTCCTTTGGCTTTCGGCCTCCCAATAACGCCAGTGAACTCCAGATCCTCCCAGGCGCGCCCCAGGCCGTGGCCAAGCTCAGCCAGGCCGGGTTTTTGGTGTTTGTCGTGACAAACCAAGGAGGCGTAGGCCTTGGTTATATGACCAGCGAGAATCTGGCGAGCATCCACGAAAAGCTCACGCAGGAGGTGGAAAAGGCAGGAGGAACCTTCACAGAGATCATGGCCTGCATCCATAAACCGCGAGCGGGCTGCGCCTGCCGTAAACCCAAACCAGGGATGCTGCTCGACTTAGCCCACAAGTATAATGTCGACCTACGAAAAAGTTTCATGATCGGAGATCGCGATATGGATATCCAGGCCGGCCAGGCCGCCGGCACGACCACTATCCTGATCAAATCCAACGAAAAGACCGAGCAAACGGCCGATTACACTTGCCCAAATTTGCTTGCTGCCAGTGAACTCATTTTAGGCCTCTCCTAGGCGTCCCCGCTCAAAGATGGCATAAAGGGCCAGAAGATATGACGTAATGCCGAAACCGCTCACCTGACCCACGCAGACAGGGGCAAGTACCGATCGGGATCGAAACTCCTCCCTAGCCTGGATGTTGCTGAGATGTACTTCAATAGTGGGAATATCAGCTGCTTGGAGAGCATCCCTCAGGGCGTAGCTGTAATGGGTAAAAGCAGCGGGGTTGAAGACAAGCCACTGGTATACTCCCCGGGCCTGATGGATGCGGTCGATAAGCATACCTTCCTGGTTGGACTGGAAAAAGTCAACATCCAAACCAAGCTGGGACCCCAGAAGTTCAATCTCTTCGTTGATTTGATCCAAGGTCTTCGTGCCATAAAGTTCGGGTTGGCGCTGCCCTAGCAGGTTCAGGTTCGGACCATGAAGTACCAATACTTTCATTCGTTCTGCTCCTCCTCCAAAAAACGTACCAAACGATGTAAGGTCCCGACCAAGGCTCGATATCTAGCGGGTTTCAAGGACTGGGGCCCATCGGACAAGGCTTGTTCTGGATGGCTGTGCACCTCGATCATGAGTCCGTCGGCTCCGGCCACAAGGGCCGCTTTCGCCAATGGTTCGATCAAATTCCAGTCACCAGAACCATGACTGGGATCAACCACAACAGGCAGATGGGTCAACTGTTTTAGGATGGGTATGGCGCTAATGTCCAGGGTATTCCTGGTGAAGGTATTCGAGAACGTGCGAATTCCCCGCTCACACAGGACCACCTGGGAATTTCCTGCGGCCATGATGTATTCGGCCGACAGGAGAAACTCCTCAATGGTGGCGGCTACACCGCGCTTGAGGAGAACAGGTTTCTTTTGACTCCCCACTTTCTTCAGCAGGGCAAAATTCTGCATGTTGCGGGCCCCGATCTGCAGCATATCCACTGCGCCGGCCACTGTATCCACTTCTACTTCTGACATCACTTCGGTCACCACAGGGAGTCCCACTTCATCGCCAGCTTCTCTAAGAAAACGTAAGCCTGCCTCTCCCAAACCCTGAAAACTGTAGGGAGATGTCCGCGGTTTATAGGCTCCGCCCCGTAGAATATGGGCTGAACCCTTAATCTGCCTCGCTATCTCGGCGATCTGATCGCGATCCTCCACCGAGCACGGACCGGCTATATATACCTTAGACTCACCGCCTATGGCAACGTCTCCAACATAGACGATTGTATCCTCAAATTGGTAACTTCTACTCGCCAAACGCAGCGACTCCACAGTGTATGCCCCCTCATCTATGTCCATTCTATCGATGGCCTCAGGCTCTGTCAATTCACCGTATACCCACAAAAAAACCGACTTTCCCTTCGATGGAGAAAGTCGGCCTTATTCCTAATGCTACGCATCGCCTGAAGTGAGGGATTGGACGAGAGCAGCCAGGGTGCTGGCGGCATCTCCTGCCACAAAGGTGCAATTGGGGGCATCATACAAAGTGTTCTCTACACCGGCATACCCCGGTGAACGATCCAGATTGTACACGAGGACATGGCGTGCCTGCTCCACACGTAAAATGGGCATCCCATAGATAGGCGTGTCGATATGCGTATTGGCAGCAGGGTTTATTACATCGTTGGCGCCCACAACAATGGCCACATCCACCTTCTCGAACTGATCATTGATCTGATCCATCTCCAACATCAACTCATAGGGTACATCCACTTCGGCTAAGAGCACATTCATGTGTCCAGGCATGCGGCCAGCCACGGGGTGAACGGCAATCTCCACCCGCACACCTCTCTTTTGCAGGAGCTCCAAGAGCAGTTTCACTTGTCCTTGAGCCTGGGCTAAGGCCATGCCATAGCCGGGCACGATCACAACCCGCTTCGCCGCAGCCAGAAGCTCTGCTGGGTTTGCCTTGTGGACAGACTCCTCAACTGCCTGTTCCGAATCGCCCCAAGAGCCAGCAGCTGAAGGCGTTTCTCCCTTCACTGCTGCGATAATTTTCGCCAGACTCTCCTTGGCATCTCCCAAGAGCATTTCCACCTTGTCCATGCCATAGAGGCTGTTATCGACTCCGGCGTAGCCCGGCTTCGTGTCATAGTTGCAGATCAGCACATGGGCGGCCCAATCTGCTCGAATAATGGGCATCCCGTAAATGGGAGTGCCCTCGAGCTCGATGGCTGCCGGATTGACAACATCATTGGCTCCTACAATAATAGCCAAATCGGTAGTCTGCAAAAACTCATTGATCGCATCGAGTTCATAGAGCAAATCATAGGGTACATCCACTTCAGCTAGGAGCACATTCATGTGGCCGGGCATGCGTCCTGCCACGGGATGGATACCGTAACGCACCTCTTTGCCCTGGCTCTGCAGGAGCTCTCCAAGCTGCTTGACCTGACCTTGGGCTTGAGCTAAGGCCATTCCATAGCCAGGAATGATCACAACCTTTTTGGCCGAGTTTACCTTGGCTCTCATATCATCTTGAGCATGTGCCCCACTTGGTTTCGAATCCTTCTCGCCCTTTAGCGCTTGGAGTACTTCGCCCAAGCTTTCCTTAGCGTCGCCCAGGAGAAGCTCCACTCGGTCCATTTCGTACAGACTGTTATCCACGCCGGCATAGCCTGGTTTGGTATCATAGTTGCAGACCAGGATCCTCCTGGCGTAGTCGGCACGAATGATGGGCATTCCATAGATCGGAGTGCCCTCCAGTTCCATGGCTGCAGGATTGACCACATCGTTTGCCCCCACGATAATGGCTACATCTGTATCTTCCAGAAAGGCATTGATGTCATCGAGTTCGTAGAGCAAATCATAGGGTACATCCACCTCAGCCAGGAGCACATTCATGTGTCCGGGCATGCGTCCTGCCACGGGATGAATACCGTAGCGAATTTCTTTACCCTGACTCTGCAGCAAATCTCCCAACTGTCTCACCTGCAGCTGGGCCTGGGCTAAAGCCATTCCGTATCCAGGAATGATCACAACTCGCTGCGCAGAGCGCAAAGCATCTCCCCAAGCCGGTACTGCCTCAGCCTTGTCCTGAGCAACTTCAGCCTCTGCAGGAGAAGTCTTGGTCTCACCTTCATGGTTTAGGCCCACCTTGGGCGTGACAGTGGTTTTGCCAAGGAGAATATGCAGCAGACTCGTATTCATGGCTCTGCACATAATCTGGGTCAGGATCAAGCCCGACGACCCAACGATGGAACCCACCACAATCAGAAGGGCACCATTGGGCAGGGCAAAACCTGCAATAGCACCGGCCACCCCCGAAAAGGAGTTCAGGAGCGAAATCGTAATAGGCATATCCGCTCCCCCCACTCGAATGGTAAAGACGTATCCCCAGTAGAGAGAAAGAACGGTGAGGATAACCGCATGAACCAGAGGAGAGCCTACACCAAATGTGAGTCCCAAGGCCGACAGTGCCATGATGCTTAGGGTGGAATACAGTTGGAGGTTGTGGAATGCCAAATGCATCGGGCGCTGGTTCATCCTGCCATGAAGCTTCGCCGCGGCCACCAGGCTGCCGCTTAAGGTCACTCCACCCACGATAACGGCCAACCCCGAGGTAAACCAGGTAAAGGGAGTGAGACCCCCGATGAAGATGGTCATGAGGGCAACCAAAGCCGAAGCACCTCCACCAAAGCCGTTCAGCAAAGCCACCATCTGCGGCATTTGAATCATAAGCACTTTGGCCGCTAACCAGACACCCAGAGCGGAACCTACAATTATTCCCGCCAATATTACGGGCATGGTCACAATCTGCGCCTCGATCAGGGTCACGATAATGGCGCCAGCCATAGACCCGGCACCAACCAAGTTGCCTCCCACTGCCGTTTCAGGCGAGTTCATAAGACGGATTCCGTAGATGAATCCAGCAATAAACAGCAACTGCAGAACCCATGATAAGGTCGACATCTACGATTTCCTCCTCCGCCCGCTTTTGAACATCCTCAACATGCGGTCCGTCACCAAAAACCCTCCCACAACGTTGATCATGGCCAGAACAATGGCGACAAAACCCACCAGTTGGCTGCCTGTGGCCAGCGCAAGGCCTGTAGTGGTCAACGCTCCGATAATGGTAATACCGGAAAGCGCGTTCATACCCGACATCAGTGGGGTATGAATCAAACTAGGTACATCACTGATTAATTTGTACCCCAGTAGCGCTGCCCCCACAAAGACCAGGACTAAGACAAACTCTCTCATTAAATTTCTCCCCTCAAACGCATGGACTCCAATGCGCCCTCATGCACAACATGACCATCCCTTGTCACTAGTGTTTCCTTGACGATAACGTCCTCTAGATTCAAGGTAATCTTCCCGGCCTCAACAATATTATCCACGAAATGCAGAACGTTCTTGGAGAACATGTCAGTCGAACTTGTTGGCATGGTACCAGGGATATTCTTGGTTCCGTCGACGATCACACCATAGTGTTCCTGAACAACACCGCCTTCACTCAAGGCACAGTTTCCTCCCTGATCAATCGAGATGTCCACGATCACGGATCCTGGTTTCATAGATTTGACCATTTCCTCCGTGATCAAGATCGGGGCTTCTTTCCCAGGTACTAAGGCCGAGGTAATCAGGATGTCGGATAGGGCCACAGTAGCCTTGAGGG
Organism: Bacillota bacterium; assembly: GCA_012838305.1. GTDB lineage: Bacteria > Bacillota > Limnochordia > Darwinibacteriales > Darwinibacteriaceae > UBA5420. The sequence continues at coordinate 5,513 of DUPN01000079.1, forward strand.
CCTCTCGTTCTTTCTCCAGCCATTCAGGGGTAAGGTGTTTGGCGTAACCCCCTTCACCAATGGCCAGGTCTTGGGGGATACCTAAATCCACGATGCGAGCTCCGAGACTCTGGGCCTGTTCACGTGCATCAGGGCGAATATCTGCGGCATAGACCACCGCGCCCATTCTCTTGGCTGTGGCAATCGCCTGCAATCCCGCTACCCCAGCTCCGATCACTAAGACCTGACCGGGCTGGATCATTCCCACAGCGGTACCCATCAAGGGCAAAAACTTGGGGATCCTATTGGCCGCCATCAGAAGACCTTTATAGCCGGCTACCGTACTCATGGAGGTCAGGGCATCCATGCTTTGAGCACGAGAAATCCTTGGAATGGAATCAAGGGTCAAAGAGACAACGCCCCTCTTAGCCAAATCTTGCACCATTTTATGGTTTCCTGGAGAAGCAGGATGCAAGAAAGTAATCAGCACCTGTCCCGAGCGCAGCAAATCGGTCTCATGCAGATTGAGTCCTTCATGGAACTGCGGCTCCTTTACCTTCAAGATCAAATCTGCAGCAGCATAGACCTCTTTGACCTCGCATAGTGTGGCGCCTGCTTGTTGGTAAGCCTCATCGCTGAAAAACGCGCCTAGGCCAGCCCCAGCTTCCACCAAGACTCTGGCTCCACGTTTCACGAACTGACTCACAGTTTCAGGTGTTGCCGATACCCGCCGTTCGCCAGCGAGGATCTCTTTCGGCACCCCGATCGTCAAACCAGCATATTTCATTAGCCATCCTCCATCCTTGATGATATATCAACATTATTCGAAGTGGATTACGAAATCCCTTTCGTGTTTCTTGTGAAATTAACACTTATTCAACAAGAAAAGACACAAAAAAATAGCCAGGGATGTTAATCCACAAAAACACCCCTGGGTTTTTTCGCCTTTCGTTCAACACTAGACCAAGTGCTGGATCAATTCATCAGTTTGGCCGGGAAAATAATCAAGTAACGGAATCTCCAAAAGCGTGTAGGCACCGGGTTCTTGCTTAAGACTGGCCCTCGCCGCGGCCACCATCACCTGCGCTGTGAGCGCTGGATTGTTGATGCGCATTTCCCACTTGAATCGTTGATTTGCTGTCCGGCCCGATGTACCTGTGCGCTCCAACAAGACTCCATGACCCACATCCTGAATAGCTTCAATAGATCCAACCTGAAAAACATGGGTTTCATCGTTTTGGAAATAGGGATCGGCCTGAATAGCTTGCTTGATGGCGGCAAAGTCCGCTTGAGGTTTGAGTTTCACGTACACCAAGCGGCGATGGACACCGGACCCCACGGGAATTGTCATCGACAGAGCATCTTCCACTCCCTGCAAGGCCTTCACAACCACCGTATGCCCCATACTCATCCCTGGTCCGAAATTCGTGAAGCTAAGGCCCCGGGGAGCCATGATCTCCATCAGGGCCCGAACCACGGAATCGGTTCCTGGATCCCATCCGGCTGCGATCACGCCGACGGTGCCATGCTGCTTGGTCTGTTCGCTCAATTGCCTGCGGTATTCGACCAAGGAATCACCATGAATATCATAACTGTCCACGGTATTGATTCCTGCAGCGGCCATGGCACTGGCCATCGCCGGTACACTGCGCGTAGGGACGCAGAGAAGTGCAACATCAACTTGTTCTAAATCCGAAATCTTGCTCACCACAGCAATGCCCGCGAGTTCAGACAGCCGCTGATCGTCACGGACTTGGCGGCGAACCACCCCGGCCAGCTCCAGATCGGAAGCTGCCAGAATGGCCTGTACTGCGTATTTCCCAATATTCCCATAGCCTACAACCGCTACCTTGATCATCAGCATTCCCCCGTTCAAACTCAGTTAAAATTGTTTTTCAACCAGCCGAGTACCCTCTGGAGATACTCTGAATCGTTTTCCGGATAGAGAAAATCCTTGGTGACCAGGTGCTCGTCTCCTTCCCGAAACCAGGTTTCCACCTTGGCCCCTGGACCTAGGCTGAGCGTAATGCGTTCCAAATTCAAAACGGAGACCAGGGGATCGTCTGTAGAGTGCATGAGCAGAGCTGGTCTTCCAGCTAAATTCGCCGCCTGCTGCTGGGGATACAATCCGCGGTTTTTCCAGCCAAACTTGACCAAGGTATACAACTGCACGAAGGGCTTTTCCAGCATGGCCACCAGCAGAGGGGTCCCGCTGAAGTAAAGATTATCCCTGAACAAATCGGGCCAGGAGGAGAAGGCCCCAATACTGATCACACCGTCAAGCTCGGAGTACAAACCGGCGCCATTGATGGCAACTACACCCCCAAGGTCGGCCCCGAAGGCCACCAGGGGAACATCACCAAGATTTTCCTGAATATATTGTATACCCGCCAGTAGATCATAATGCTCCATGTAGCCTAAATATACTTGTTCTCCTGCGCTTGCGCCATGGCTGCGCATCTCAATTAACAGCGAGGCAAAACCGTGTTCCGCCAAGGCTCGGGCATGTCCCCAAAAGGCGCTGACAGGTGGGTGCTCGAGACCGCCCAGGAAGATCACGACCGCCTTGGGTTCTTGCACTTCCAGCTCCCAAGCGGCCAGTTCATATCCATCATCGGTCAGCAGAGATAATGGCTTAACCTCAAGCCCCCACTCTCGGGGATGATACACAACTTCGAAATCCACGTGTCTGTTAATGACGGTCCCTGTAACCAAGTGCGGTAAGGCCGCCAAGATAACGAGGGATCCCGTCAGCACAAAGAAAGCGGCTAACAGGATCAAGAGCTTGACTCCCCTCCCCATCTTAGGCACCCTCTTTGAGCTGACCGTCAAGGATATCCTGGATAATCCTCTCCATCTCCGACGTTTTCGCCTCCACATCAGCAACCAACTTCAGCTGGGCTCTGGCCCGATCCAAATTGTGCCGAGGATGCTCGACACGGAAGTAACGATCCCCATCGAGATAGTCCGTTAGAAAACGCATACCGATCTCCAAGGTGATCAGTTTGACCGCAAAGACCAAGTGACCAATTTCCGCAGAATGGAGGAACTCCTTGACCATACTTAGATACCCCGAGGAAAACGCGGCGAAGAGTTTTAGGTCAAGGGCCACCCGTTCCAAATCCGTTTCGTCTTCCCTGGCGGTACTGGCGCCAAAGCGAATGGAATCGCCAAAGTCGTAGAGGGCTGAACCTGGCATTACGGTATCCAAATCTAAGACACAGATGCCTTCGCCCGTTACTTGATCGAACATAACATTATTCAGCTTGGTGTCATTGTGGGTTACACGCAGAGGAATCTCTCCGCTCTGGAGCAAATCCACGATAACGCCGGTTTCTTCAGCGCGCTCTAAGATAAAGTCAATCTCCCTCTGAACATCGGCGACACGTCCTGCGGGGTTCGCCTCGATCACCTGCACCAGGTCGTTCAAACGCTTGCGAGTATCATGAAACCTATCGATGGTTTCATAGAGCGAATCAGCGGGAAAATCGCTCAGGAGGTGCTGAAATTGGCCAAATGTGCGGCCAGCATGATAAAAGTGCAGAGGATTCTCCACTTTTTGATAGGTGCGTGCTCCTTCAATGAAATGATAGGCACGCCAGTACTCACCTTGGGGACTTCGGAAAAACGATCGGCCCTGCATGGTGCGGACAACACGCATCGTCTCCCTGTCGGGATCACCTTTCTGCTCCTTGATTTTCTTCCGCAGGTGCTCGGTGACTGCTTCAATGTTCTTCATAACCTCTTCAGGCCGGCGAAAGACGTGATGGTTGATACATTGCAGGACATAGCGCTTCATGCTATCTCCAGATAGATAATCCAGGAAAAATGTATCGTTAATATGGCCATCGGTACAGACTTCTGCACCTACGTATTCGCCCTCAAAGGAAAAATGTGGGATGATCTTATCCAAGCGCTTCATGTGCTTTCTCCCCCAAACTAGTAACTGCCGCTTCGAGCAGCCCTTGTTCAACCACTTCACCCTCAGGCTCATTGGATACAATGACAAAGTCCGGCAAGAACGTTTGGATGAACTTGGCTGCAGACGTCTGATCGGTGGGCAGTGCCGCCAAGTGATCCTGCTCAAAGGCCTGTATTGTGGTTTCTAACAGAGGCAGATCCAACCAGGAGGGCTTAGCGACAAAGATCCTTTCGTGGGTTGTGGCATTCACACCTTCTTCATCTGTCAGAAGCTCCTCGAAGAGCTTCTCGCCTGGCCTCATGCCAGTGATCTTGATATCAATATCAGTATAAGGCTGCAGCCCGGAAAGGCGAATCAATGTGGTGGCTAAATCCAAGATGGACACTGGATCGCCCATATCCAGCACGAAAATCTCTCCTTTGCTCGCCAAGGCGCCCGCCTGCAGAATCAATTGTACTGCTTCTGGAATGGTCATGAAGTAGCGGATCATCTTCTCGTGAGTGACTGTCACTGGTCCACCAGCCAAAATTTGCTTGGTGAAAAGGGGAATCACACTTCCCCGGCTCCCCAAGACATTTCCGAATCGCACAGCAACATATGTAGTGGCGCTGACAGTGTCCAGGTACTGGATGATCATCTCGGCCACTCGTTTGGAGGCCCCCATGACACTGGTGGGATTGACTGCTTTGTCTGTGGAAACCAACACAAAGCGTCTTGCCCCAAAACGATGGGCAGCCGAAGCCACCTGATATGTACCATAGACATTGTTTTTGATGGCTTCTTCAGGATTTTGCTCCATTAGGGGCACATGCTTATGGGCTGCCGCATGGAAGACAACTTGCGGCCGATACTCGGAAAAAACGCGGTCTATGGCTCGTCGGTCCCGGATATCCTTGACCAAAGCTACCAGGGGTACGTCACTTGTGGCTCGAAGTTCCATTTCAATGTCATACATATTGTTTTCACAGTTATCCAGAAGGAGGAGAGCTTTGGGCTTGAAGAGGATGATCTGCCTGCACAATTCGGAGCCTATAGAGCCGCCGGCCCCCGTCACCAAGACAACATGCCCTCTAATATATGCACTCATACCAGCAATATCTACTTTCACTGGGTCACGACCCAAGAGGTCTTCGATTTGCACTTCCCGTATCTTGCTGACCGTTACATTCCCCTCAATCAGATCAAAGACCCCGGGGAGGATTTTTACGGTTTTTCCTGTGGCCTGGGCAGTGGTCACAATCTCCCTGATCACCTTGCGCGGCACAGAGGGCATGGAGATAATGATTTCGTCCACATCATACTGCTCCACGATTTGAGACACTTGCTCTTTTGGGCCTAAGACCGGATAACCTAGTATCCTCTGGTTCTGCTTAGCGGGATCATCGTCCACAAATCCCACCAGCTTAACCTGTGCTCCATAGTGATTGCGGAGCTCCCTGGCGACCAACACCCCTCCGTCTCCTGCGCCAATAATCAGGATGTTCTTGAGTGCGCTTCGACGCCTGTCGGGCAAAAAACCCGTGAAGTGACGGGCAATGAGCCGCCACACGAAACGACTGGCCCCTAAAAGGGCAATGTTCAAAAACCAGTCCAAAACAACAATGCTTCGGGCGGGAAGGGAGCCGAACCAAAACAAACACAGCACCACATTAAAAAAAGATCCGACAGATGCTGCGCCAACGATGGCCAAAACCTCATCAATGGAGGCGTAACGCCAGGCCCGTTTGTAGATGCCAAAGAAGTAATTGCTCAGTAAACGACTCACTGTATAGGGAAGAAAGACAGAAAGATAAAATTGCCACTGATAGGCTGGAACAACCTCAAAACGAATGAGCAACGCTCCTATAAAAGCCAGGTTAATCAGTATAACATCAAGAGCAAGAAAAAAGCCGATACGCTTCCAGCGATCCATGATCGTCCCTCCAACACTCCAGTTCACTTCTGACTAAAATTCGTGACAGACATTGGAAATCCTGTCAACGATGGACTGCTCCCCGAGATCGGTACGAATTCGAAGCAGGATCCTGCCAAATCGCCTGGGCAAAGGTACTATCCTCACTAACTTCCTGGTACTGCCGGCGAGCCTCTGTCTGACAGCGGGTGCAGCATATCCAGGGCGTCAAGACAATGGCCACAGGTTCCCGAGCCCTACTGGAACGGGTGTACATCATCCGCCAACCGGAACAGTCCCCGCAGAGGCGAATGTACTCCTGTTGGCTCTCGTAAATATTGTCTGTGTCATAGTAAATCTGACGCTGTCTTTGGAAAAAATCGGCACTGCCGAAGATTTGCTCCAAGTCAGCTTCCGAACGCTGCTGCCACAGCTCCCCAACCTCATCGCAGACGCGCTTCACTTGGTCGGTGACTGCTGCGCTTTGCCTGTCCTGGGCACGCAGACCTTGGGGTTCCTTAACTCTAGAGTAATCCAGACCGGCCAAGGCCAACAGTAAACCAACATTGATGTAGGGCAGGGCGCTTTCAATAGAGTACCCGCCCTCCAGGACAACCAAATCCGGGGCCAAAAGCTCGGTGAGCTGCGCATAGCCCTGCGCAGAAAAACGCATGTTGGTGATGGGATCCGAAAAGTGATTGTCCTGACCTGCTGCATTGATCACGAAATCCGGTTCCCATTCCTTTAGGATGGGCAGCACAACCCTTTCCATAACCAGGAGCATACCCTGATCACCCGTTCCGGGAGGTAAGGGGATATTCACGGTCTGTCCATAGGCGCCAGGACCCCCCCGTTCCGAGGTGAATCCTGTCCCGGGATAAAGCGTTCTCCCGTCTTGATGCAGCGAGATATGCAAGATTCCAGGATCATTGTAGAAAACGTCTTGGGTTCCATCGGCATGATGGGCATCTGTATCAACGATGGCAACCCTTAGATTGGCACCTAAGCGCGCCCTGAGGTGATCGACCATAATGGCCTCGTTATTGAGCACACAAAATCCCCGAGAGCCGTGGACGACGCGATTGCCATGATGACCCGGTGGTCGAAGCAAGGCAAAGGCCCTCTTGACCAGACCATCGAGGACCAAGTCGGCGGCGGCGATGGTTCCCCCCGCAGCGATGCGATGGGACTCCGTGATCTTCTCCTCAAGGCTCGGCAGCACTATGTGCGTGCGCAAGATCTCCTCGTCCCGCGCCAGGCGGGGGCGATATTCTCGGATGGCCGGGTGATCGAACAGCCCTTCTTCTTGGATCTGATCTCTGGTATAGAGCAGCCTTTCTTGACGCTCAGGATGATCAGGGCCAATGGCCCAATCAAATGCGGGGAAAAACACCAACCCCACCCGGGGAACATTCTGTTCTGTCATCATGATTCCCCCTTAATTCTGCGGGCCTCCGGCCGCAACTGTGCTCTCACCATATGGGTTTGTCCCACTGTTCGAAAACCCCTGACCATCTGAAAACTCTCTTCTTCGACCACATAAATCTCTGAGCTCCCATCGTAGCCTAAGCTCCGGGCATACTCCCTTGTCTTTTCCTCTGCAAGCTGACGTGCTTTGGCTAGGTCAAAGAACAGGGGCCGGTGAATTTCCCCTTGATAGCCCATCTCGGGAATGGTCACGATACCGAGCTCCGTATCTGCTTGAAGGGTAATCCCCACAGTGGCCCTGGCTGATGCTGCTCCAATGGCATTTGCCCCAGAGCTAAAGGGTACAACCTCCCAGGGAAGACCCAGAGCCTCACCTAGAGCTGGGACAAAGACCGGAGCTGGCGCCCCTAATCCTACCACCGCCCCTGGTTTAAGCTCAGGCGGATGCAAGACTTCCCGCACAGTATAGAGCGGCATCGTCTCCAGCTCATGATAGAAAGACTCAACTGCCTGAACCAACCTTGTGGTGAAGGCCTCTATCACTTGCTGAGCCAAAACGTCCCACTGAAGACCGAGTGCTTGACCCCACCGCAAGAAGCCTTGTCTGGCTGCCTCCTCCGAGCCCAGTTTAGCCAAACCCAAGGCTACTGCAGCATCGGTCGTTGTCAAGCGGTCACCGCCTAGGCAGAGGGGATTGCCTGCCCGTTTCGGGCCAATCACAATTCCTGTTCCCTTTTGATAGGCCAGTTCACTGTCGCCGCCGAGCCCAATGGACCGGGTGAGTACGGCTGGCACCAATGTCTTGTATCCAGCGATTGTGGCCCCATCGCGTTCAAAGAGGACTTCACCTTCGACCACTGCCGCTAGATCCGTGGTGGTCCCACCAATATCCACAATCAGGTAGTTCTTGGCTTTGCACTGGGTTAAGGCCTGAGCACCCATGATGCTCGCCGCCGGTCCCGATAAAATCGTCTCAATGGGTCTTTGGACAGAGTCATGCAAGGTCATGGTGCCCCCATCCGCTTTCAGAAGCAGCAGTTCTGAGATGGGGTCCGTGATCGCCGTCTGCAGCATGTCCACAAAGTCCAAGTGATGCTTTGCCACACTGGCGTTAAGGCACGTAGTGACAATGCGCCTGGGAAAGTTGGCGCGGCCGGAAAGCCGTGAACCTAGGCTTATCACACCTCTGTGCCATTTGGCCAGTTCCTCGCTGAGTGCCTGCTCTTGGCTGGGGTTTCGCCCAGAGAACTTACCCACGACGGCCAAGGCATATCCTTGCATCTCCTGCAAGACGTCCTTTAAGGAAGCGACCTGTTCCATCCGAAGAGGGCTGACTTCCCGGCCTCTATGGTCAATATAACCATCAAGCTCATAGATGGGAAAGGGAAATGCCAAGCTGCCCAGGTTCACCCCTGGTCCGGGTACCACCACGGCCACAGTTGGGGTTCCCCGTCCCTCCACGATGACATTGGTGGAGAGGGTGGTGGAGAGATGCAGCCTGATCGGATCGGACCTGTGATAGTGGGCCAAAATCTCTCGCAAGGCTTGCGTTGTGCTTTGAAAAAGGTCTTGATGGTTTGTGGGCACTTTGGCCACAGCCCGGACCTGATCGCCAAAAAGCAGGGCAGCGTCGGTATTGGTACCTCCCACATCGATTCCAATAACGTACATACTAGCCCCCCTGTCCTTACTTTATCACTGGGAACAACCTAGACTCTGTAAACTCGAGACAACCGCATTGCTGTCCCCCCCCTGCCCAGAGAGGAACTCACGCTTGATTAAGCCCACATTCTTGGCGTAATACGCGTATTGAACGGAGTCCTCCATATCGAGACTTTGGTTTTTGACCACCACGACGTCATAAAAGGTTCCCAAAGGTACCGTGATAACTTCATCGACGGCCACAATCTCCCTGTGAAAGCGCTCATCACTCCAGGTATGGCCAGGAACAAGCGGAGTCTGCAGCAGGACAAGATTCCTGGGCTGACCTGCTCCCCGCTCCAGACGGTCCTCCTCATCAAGGAGACTCTGGTCCCCATAGTATTCCTCTTCCGACCACACGATCTTCAGTTCATGGGCGCCACATTCTAGTACCTGGACCAAATTTGTGCCGCTTAGGTCCTCCACCTGGAGGATGCCAGGGACAGCAAAGGTAATCTGGCGGGTAAACGCAGCATATTCCATCCCTTCTCCGGCAAAAGAATAGGTAAGCCCTTGCAGAGGAGGGAAATACGCCCGCAAGTCCACTTGTCCCGGCAGAGAATCTATTACATCCACCCCGTTTTCGCTTTGGGGTGTGAGCAGTTCCATCCAGCGGATGGCCAAGGCCACGAAAAACACAAGAACTAAAACGGAAAGACTCCATCCCCAACCCTTGCGGCTCATACACTCACCCTCACTTTATCTTGACCTTTTTCCACTTACCGGAATTATAGCGTAACAAAACCAAAGCGGATCGTAAAAGCTGATCCGTGACCAATGCAATCCAGGCACCATCAAGGCCCCAATGGAACACATTGATCAAGAGTAGAGCCAATCCCGGCCGTACCAGAAGAACCGTCACAAAGGTGATCACCATCGTAGCCCGCGTATCGCCTGCACCCCGCAGAGCGCCCGCTAGAATAAACTGGGACGATTGAAAGGGCTGGATCAGGGCGACCAGTTTCAAGATGCGAGTTCCCTGTTCGATCACGGACAGGTCATTGGTGTAGAGGCTGACGATCTGCCGACCGAAGAAAAAGAAGGCAGCGGCCAAAAAAAGTGATACGGCCATCCCCAGCCGCCTAGTATGATTGCTGTAGCTTTGGGCCATATCAGGTCGCTTTTTCCCAAGACTTTGCCCCATCAGGGAGGTGGCTGACACCGCGAAAGCTTGTCCCGTCATAAAGGACATGGCTTGGATGTTCATGGCGATTTGGTGGGTCGCATAAACGATAGTACCCAAAGATGCCACCGTTCTGGCGTACACAATCACACCTGTGCGCATCGCAAATTGCTCAATCATAGACGGAATACCGATGGTCACAATGTTGCGCACATGATTCCACTGAATCTTGATACCGCCTTTGAGGCGCAAATGCAGGTAGTGGTCTCCCTTCAAGACAACTCGCAAAGCCAATCCAAAAGCCACAGTCTGTCCAATGATCGTCGCCAAGGATGCACCAGCCAGTTCCAGGCGGGGGAAACCATAGTGCCCGTTGATGAGCAGGTAGTTGAGGACAACATTGACCAAATTGGCCATAAGATTATAAACCATGGCCACCCTGGTGTGCCCCACGCCCCTTAGAGTCGCCGTAAAGGTCGAGGTCAGTGCCAAAGGAACCAACCCAATCATTTGGATCTGCAAATAGACGGTTCCTCCCGCGAGTGTCTCTCGATCGGCGGCACCCATAAACCGTATCATGGCACCCGCGTTAAAATAACCTACGATGGAAGCAGCCAGGGACAGCGCAAACGTTAAGAGGAGAGCCTGCCGGAGGATTTCGTTAGCCTTTTTTGCATCTCCCGCACCCCGGTAGCGTGCCACCATGGCTGTGGCTCCCACATTCATCGCCATAAACATGGTCATGAACAGGAATTTCGGTTGTGTCGTTAAGCCAACCGCAGTAATTGCCCAGGGCCCGAGGCCTCCGACCATCATTAAGTCTACCATAGAAGTGAGCTGGGTTAGCGTCAACTCAATTAGGGAAGGCCAGGCTAGGCGGACGACGTCCGAATAGAGCATCCGTGACGTTATGCCCTCCGGCAATACTTGGCTAACCCGGTCTTCTGATACACTCTCTTGACCAGGCTCGACCCGGTCTAGTGCTAGGAGATGGTGCCCAGCCGCCTTTTTGGCCGGCACCTCTTGCACTTCTGTTTTTGACATTCTATCCTATCCCTCATTTGAAATGGCTTGTGCCATGGGCACACCTTCCTTAAATAGTTCCCCAAAGGGGGAACCCGTTCCTCCCTGAGTTTCGCATATTCACCAAGTAATCGGGGACAATACAAGCGGGAGTGATGACCATTGAAACGTCGCCGAGGCATCATGTCGGAGAGGCTCAAATATGAGCTAGCCGACGAGCTGGGATTTTCCCACAAAGTGAAGGACGGTGATTGGGGTAACATCACCACCCGCGAGGCTGGTTCCCTGGTTCGAGCTGCCATTGAGCGGGCTGAGAAGCTCATATCAAAGGGAGCAGGACCTAACTAAACCAGCAGGAGGCCACCCAAAACCTGGGTAGCCTCCTTGCTCCTGTTCTCTTTGCTGTCCCTATCGGGATGACGTGCTTATATAGACGCCGCTGCGCGGGCCGACCCAATTGTGTCGAACCAAAAGCGAGAGACGACCATGGGGCACTCCCCGCATAAAAAAGTAACCATCCCTATCTGTCAAAACACTCTGGCCTGTTGCGACCACTGTCACCTCGGCATTGCGCAGGGGCTCGTAGTGTCGGCTCGTGTTGGGCCGTGTTGTATAACGGATATGATGATCTCGATGATCATAGGAAAGATAACCCCACACTTCGGACCGATAGACCGGTGCCGGCTCGATCACAATGGGCACATCAAGATTGAGAAACACTCTGCCTTGACATCCGACCAAGAATGCGGCCATCAAGACCACAATCATCAGTCGCCATGTTCTGCTCATACCAATCCTCCTCCTCCCCCATTTATCCCTCTGCTGCATTATACTACAGGATTCGTCACGGGCTTCCCTTTTCTTACTGTCCCAGCAACTATTTTCCTCCTGGTACCGGTCCAATCGTGTTGGTCTCATTGATGATCTCCACGGGCAAGGTCAGCTGTATCGGTTCCTTCTTTTCAATCTGTCCCAACAGCACCCTGGCCACTTCCTGCCCTAAGCGAAAGACAGGTTGCTGTACCGTAGTTAAGGGAGGCGTGAGATACTGCCCGACCTCGATCCCGTCAAAACCCATAATAGAAATGTCAGCGGGAATCTTTAGACCGGCCTCCGACAGGGCCTGAATGGCCCCGATGGCCATGAGATCATTACAGGAGAAAATGGCGGTGACAGCACCTGCTGTTATCTGTCTAAGATTGTCCCGGACAGCGTTATATCCTCCCTGGCGCGTGAAGTCACCCGGCCATACCAAGTCGTCCCTGCGCTCGACTCCTAAGGCCTGCAGGCCATCATAATAGCCTGCCAATCGTTTTTCTGTGGAAACCAAACCGGGCTCTCCAGTGATTGTGGCAATACGTGTGTGCCCCAGGGAACCAAGGAGGCGAACGGCTGCAAGGGCTCCACCACGGTTATCCCCATCGACCCAGGACACATTGTTCCCAACGGTACTGCCCAAAAACACAAAGGGAACCCCAGAGTCCCTCAGTAACTCTACTCGTTCGTCCCGAAGCAGAGGTTCTGTAAGCACAATACCATCCACCCTGCTGTGGGCCACCAGTTGAGCTAAGGTCTCCATCACCCTCCGTTTTCGAACCTGGGGAATCAACAGACTGTAGCCCTGTTCAAACAAGGTTTCGCTTACACCGTGCAAATACTCTAGGAAGAAAGGGTCCGCAATCGTCCGGGGAGCTTTTGGAAACATGAGTCCGATGGTCTTAGTGCGCCGTCTGGCCAAGTTACTGGCCACCATATGCGGCTGATAATTGTATTGTGCTGCCACATCCAGGATGAGAGACTTGGTTTCCGGCTTCACCCTTGGATCATCAGCCAAGGCCCGGGAAACCGTGGCCTTAGAATAACCGCACTTCCTGGCTAATTCAGCCATGGTGATTTTCATGCAATGGCCCCCTTCATCCAGGATTCTCATAAGAAATGCAGAAAGGACATACACTGAGATCAGAGGTGATGACGATGGATCAGAAGCTATCCTTGGATCAGCTCCGAGAGAAGCTTAGCAAAGAGCAGTTTTGGGTTACCCAGGAAAATGGAACTGAGCCGCCATTTCAAAACGCCTATTGGAATAACACCAAGCCGGGAATCTATGTAGACGTGGTTTCAGGTGAACCACTCTTTTCATCCACCCATCAATACGACGCAGGATGCGGTTGGCCCAGCTTCACCCAGTCCATCTCCAAGGATGCCTTGAATTACAGCAAGGACAAGTCCCACGGCATGATTCGCACAGAAGTGCGCAGCGCTCAGGCAGACTCCCATCTGGGCCATGTTTTTCCCGATGGACCACCAGACCGGGGCGGTCTACGTTATTGCATTAACAGCGCTGCTTTGCGCTTTATCCCCCAAGAGGAACTGGGAAAAGCTGGCTACGGTCACCTAGCCCATCTGTTCCAAGGCTAGCCGAATCACTTGGGCTACTCCATCCTCTTCGTTACTGGCTGCGATGTAGTCTGCAGCTTCTTTGACAACGGGTTCAGCATTACCCATGGCGACTCCAAGTCCCGCCCACTGAAGCATGGCGAGGTCGTTGCGGCTGTCCCCCACCGCCACCACCTCACTAGGTGCGATACCGTACAAGGCCGCCACTTCCGCCAAACCTGTGGCTTTGCTCACACCTTTGGGGTTGATCTCGATATTGGTCGGTGCCGAGGCCGATACTTCGAACTCTCCTAAGCTCATCAACAAATCTCGGAGCTTGGAGATGATGGCTAGGTCCTCATGATGGATACCCACTTTCAAACTGGCACCACCATCCGAGGCTGATCCGATAGCCCAATATCCGGCACCATGTTCTTTGGCTACGTCGATCAGTCTAGCCACTTGGTCTGCGGGCAAGAGATGTCGAGCCAAGATGTGCTGATGATCGCGCCAAATTTCGGAGCCGTTGACCAGCACCATGGGCGACGTGGGCGACACCGCGCTCCAGTACTGCTCAGACCAGCGCCGACCGCGACCGGTGGCAATGGAGACAATGAGACCTGCTTGCTCAGCTTTTGCTATCCATTCGAGGTTTTGTGCTGAGATTTCCTGCTTGTTATCGAGGAGAGTTCCGTCTAAATCTAGTGCAATCAGCTTATATGTAAACATAAACGCCTCCAATCCTGGTTCCCCTGATAAGCAATTCTGCATCGCTCGCCCATACCCTTCCCCAAAAGAAACAGGCAAAAGGCAGGAGATCGGAGCATGTTATGGAAACCTAACTCAAAGGAGGTTGAAAATAATGGCATTTACCCTAGCCTTGGGAAGTGTTGCCCCTAGCTTTACCTTACCCGCCACCGATGGCCGCAGCTACAGTCTGAAGGATTTTGACTCTGAGTATGTGGTGGTCTTTTTCACCTGCAACCATTGTCCCTATGTGACCAATTCCGACGAAATAACGCGCAAGACGGCGGAGAAATTCCAAGCGCAAGGCGTGAGCTTTGTGGCCATTAATTCCAATAGCGCCAACACCTACGCAGAGGATTCCTTCGAAAATATGGTCAAACGCATGGATCAGCACCGCTTCCCCTGGGTCTATCTCCATGATCAAAGTCAGGCTGTGGCCAAAGCCTATGGCGCGTTGCGCACACCTCACTTCTTCGTCTTCGATAGAGACCGCAAGTTGGTCTACACAGGTCGAGGGGTGGACAATCCCCGAGAACCGCAGAAAATTACGACCTATGACTTGGAGAACGCCTTGACCGAACTGGTGGCAGGCAAGCCAATCACCACCCCCCTTACCAACCCCATTGGCTGTAATGTGAAATGGGATGGCAAAGATCCTCATTGGATGCCGGCGGAGGCTTGCGATCTCGTCTAATGTTTCTTATCCTGGACCTCCCTTACTGAGCAGCGGAGGTCCTTTTTCTTGTCATCCCAGCTGATCAAGGAGAAAATCCAAGATCTCCCTGGCGGTGGGGGGACATCCCTGGACATAACGGTCAAAACCCCTGGTACAACTCCCTACGCCAAACTCCATGCCCCCCTGCCCTTGGAAGCCTTGTCCAATAACGAATTTGTGCGGGATCCTGTCCAGAAACCCACCCTCCCTCAGGCGCCCTAAGGCATGGATCAAACTCCCATAACAAGCTGAACAAGCTTGATCTTCGGTGATATGGCGGGCTAACTCTTGCACTTGCCTGGTGGGTTTGATGCGGTCCGTGGTATGCTGGGCATTAAGGACCACAACCTCACTGGATGGTCCGAAAATCCGTCCCACCTCAAGCCTGGCTGCCAGTTCAATATAGGGGATATCCGCGGGTTCCCAGCCCAGCAGGTGGGCGACGTAGGAGTCCACCAAGACTGGATCGGTGCCCAGAATGATGCGGTCCATCTGCACAGGATTACCGCCTTCCTCAAAGTCCAAATCACCCAGGAGACCGTCCACAACAACCAAATCGATGGGCACCGCCTTGCTCAGATAGGCAATGGGCCGATGAAGACCGAGACTGTGAAAGCGGCGTTTTTCCCCGTTGGGAATGCAGCCCTTGAGATTCTTGAGGGCACAGGTGATTTTTGTCTGACAATGTCCTTTCAAGACCGGGAAGTTGATCAGGTAGTCGATGGTATTCATCGTGTTACAGACCTTTAGATCTAGGCCTTCCACATGGCGGGTGTGGAAGCCGTCTTGCTGCAAATCCACCAAATCAATCCCGTATCGCTGGGCCAGATCCGCATATCCGCACACTTGAAACGCGTGCTGGGTACTTGCCCCAATCCAGGATCCTTCCAGGATCACGAGGTCCGAAAACCCATGTTCCTGGAGGTACTGAATGGCCCCCTCCACCACTTCTGGTGCGGTGGTTGCTCCCTCTTGGGAGGGCCTGGCCACCACTAAGTTCGGTTTTAAGCCAATGCGGGCTCCACTCGGGATTTTCTTGGCTACATCAACCTTGTGGAGCAGCTCTTTCACCATCTCCAACCCGTGCTGGCCATAGCTAACATAAAGGGTTTCGCCCATATCACATCACCTACCATATTAGGCTAAAATGGAGGATTCAAGTGGAACACCTTGAACTCTCCGGTAAGAAGACTTGGGGAGGACAGCTATGGAAACAAAGACCTTTTTCCTATCTACAAAAGATGCCACCGATCTCTTTGTGCGCCATTGGGCGGAGGCCAAACGCCCCCAGGGGGTACTCCAGATCGCCCATGGCATGGCCGAACACAGTGCACGTTACGAACCTTTTGCCCGCTACCTCAATGGACAAGGTTTCATTGTGGTAGCCAGTGATCACAGGGGTCATGGGCGAACTGGAGAAAAGTCGGGACAGATGGGCTACTTCGCCAAGACGAACGGCTTTGATCAGGTCGTGGATGATCTGTATGTCGTACGCTCTTGGATTCAAGAGCAGTATCCCCAGCTGCCCATTTTTCTGATGGGGCATAGCATGGGTTCCTTTCTCACCAGACGTTACCTGCAACGATATGGAGCCACGATTGCGGGAGCCATATTGATGGGTTCAGGCGGCAACCCGGGGTTTGCCCTCAAGCTGGGGAAGCTTATTGCCCGTTGGCAAATGCGTTCAGATCCTGCCAAGCCCAGCAGACTATTGGACAAGATGTCCTTTGGTTCGTATAATCGAGGTATTCAAGATGCCAAGACCAAGTTCGACTGGCTCTCCCGGGACCAAGAAGAGGTGAAAAAGTACTTAGCAGATCCCCACTGTGGCATGATCTGCAGTTCAGGTTTTTTCTTTGACCTTTTTACTGGATTGGAGCTAATCCATGACCCAGCCCTGATCAACCAAATTCCCAAAGCAACTCCTATCTTGGTTGTTAGCGGCGATCATGATCCCGTGGGCGGTCATGGTCGAGGCATCGCAGAATTTGTGGGTCAACTCAAAAAGCAAGGCGTTCTCAATATCGAAATGAAGCTGTACCCAGGGGCCCGACATGAACTGCTGAACGAGACCAACAAAGAGGAGGTCATGGCTGATCTTGCCCGCTGGCTCCATCAGCAGCTTCCGCCGGGCTAATGCAAAACCCCCATAAAGGGGGTTTCTGTCACAGTTAACCAAGGAGTTTCCGCCATTCATCCGGCTTAAAACCCACAAAGACTCTGTCATCCCCTATCAACAAGGGGCGTTTGATCAACATACCATCACTGGCCAAAAGCTCAATCTGTTCTTCTGGATCCAGCGTGGGCAGGCGGTCCTTCAACCCTAGGGCACGATATTTCTGCCCACTGGTGTTGAAGTATTTCTTGAGTGGATGCCCTCCCCGGGCTATCCACTGGGCTAGCTCCTCAGCACTGGGGTTCTGTTCCTTAATGTCCCGGTACGTATAGGAAATACCGTGCTCGTCCAGGAAATCCTGGGCCTTACGACAGGTACTGCACCTGGGATAGCATAGAAAGGTGTAAGGCATCACAAACACCAGAGTTAGGCTAAGAGCCTAGCGAGTTGCATTTCAAGATAGGCAGGATCAAGATACTTTTTGCCTCCTGCAACTTCCTTCAAAGGTACGGCTTGCATGCGGCCTTCCAGCTTTGTAACCATATAGCCCGTCTTTCCGGCTAAAGCCAAATCAACCGCTTCATTGGCAAAATCCGCAGCCAACTGTACATCCGCGGGCGAAGGAACGCCGCCCCGGAGAAGATAACCCATGACTTGCACCCGAGGTTTGCGACCTGTAGCTTGTTCGAACTTCTCACCTACAATGTGGCTCACTCCTGCAGTGTACACATTGCCGAAAGCATCCTTACGCAGTTCACCGCGATCTACGCCCTTCAGCTCAATTCCTTCCGACACAATGGCTAAGCCTGCTCTCCCAGTGCGCTTCTTGAATTCAGTCATCTTGGCGATCATCTCTTCCAGATCCATAGGCCCCTCTGGGCACATACAGGCACAGGCCGGCGTGTTAATCGCGGTGGCCAAAGCCAGCCAGCCGGCATCGCGACCCATCACTTCAACAATCATGTCCTTATCATGGCCCACATTGCTGTTGATCACACTGTTAATATAGCTCGATGACTGCCGCACTGCAGTCTCATAACCTAATGTGTAATCTGTAAAGCGCAGATCATTGTCGATGGTTTGGGGAGCTCCAACCACGTTAAAACCTAGTTCAGCGAGGTGAGCTGCTACTCCCAGGGTATCATCTCCGCCCATGCAGATCATGGCATCGATCTTGCGGTCTTCTAGGCTGGCCAAAACCAAATCCATTTGTTGGTCCTTGATGGGGTTCTTGCGTTCGCTTCCGAGCATGGTTCCAGGTGTGTGACGATGCGGTGCGAGCATATCTCTATTCAACGCCACCGCGTCGTTGTTCACCATACCAAGCCAACTGCTGCGAAACCCTGTCAACGTATGACCTTCATTTTCCAAACGATGTGCTAGGAAATATAGAAAATCATTGATACCTGACGAATCTCCTCCACCAGTCAATACACCAAAATTCATACGTCTAACCTCCACAATCGTATTGATCTATGCATCATTTCCCCTAATGCCACGGCACTATTTTCGTATGTTGGCACTGTTTTCCTTCTGGAACCGTTAGAGTTAACCTAAAGTTAGCGTCGGGAGCTAAATGTTAAATATTTTCGTTAAAAAACCATAGATGTCCGTGTTCTCCTGGATAATCTTGATGATCGATTTGCCATGTCCATGTCCAGACTTCGTGTCCACCCTAAGCAAGATGGGGGCACTTCCCCTTTGGGCTTCTTGCAGAGCTGCGGCGAACTTGAAGGCGTGGCCGGGCACAACCCGATCATCACCATGGGCGGTGATCACGAAGGTGGCTGGATAGTCCGCAGGATGCACATTGTGTAGAGGTGAGTAGCGATACAAAAAAGGAAAATGGTCCGCCTTATCCGGGTCCCCATACTCCGGAATCCAATAGCGGCCCACCGTGAACCGGTGGAAGCGCAACATATCGGTGACGGGGACAATACAGAGCACCGCTCCATAGAGATCAGGTCTCTGCGTCATACAGGCCGATACCAGCAAACCACCATTGCTGCGCCCTTCAATTGCCAGTCTTTGCGGCCTGGTGTAGTTGTTCTCGATCAGCCACTCCGCTGCAGAGATGAAGTCATCGAAGACATTTTGCTTCTTTTCTAACATGCCTGCGAGATGCCACTTTTCTCCGTACTCACTGCCTCCCCGCAGGTTTGCCACCGCATAGATGCCTCCTAGTTCTAGCCACAAGATCCTCGACGGGGAGAAGGACGGAGTAATGGAAATGTTAAAGCCGCCATAGCCATAGAGTAAGCACGGGTTGTTTCCATCCAATTTCAGTCCGCGGCGGTGCACCAGGTACATGGACACTTCAGTGCCGTCTTTGGATGGGTAAAACACCTGCGATGTCTGGAACTCTTCAGGGTTGAACTTCAGCTCCTGCCGACCAAAGAACTCTAGCGCACCCGTCTCCAAGTCGTAGTGCAAGTTCACGTCGGGGTACAAAAAGGATGTAAACCCTATGAAAAGCTCGCTTTGATGCTGTTTTCCAGAGAGGCCTTGCACAGAACCCATCGTTGGTAAGGGGATCTCTTTCCTGAACTCACCATCTGATCCATAGATACGCAGGACAGACTGGACATTGTGCATGAACGAAACCACAAATTCGCTGTGCAGATAGCGCGCCTCTGCGATCACATCCTCCCCTTCGGGCAACACCTCGACCCAATTCTCCCTGGAGGGCCTGTCTAGTTCCACGGCAACAATCCGTCCCTTGGGAGCAGCCAAATCGGTGAGCAGATAAAACCGGCTACCGTCATTACCCAAAAAGGTGTAGCTGGCTTCACCAGGCTCAAACAGGTGGACAAAGACCTTAACTTCCCCGGGTTTCTGGACATAAAGGCCATTGCGCGGGTCGGTACCATGGCGCACATGAAGGAGCAAATAGTCTTCGTCAGCTGTGAGAAAAGGTGAGAAGCTCAGTTCTTTGGCCTGTGGATCGTCGTAAACCAAGGTGTCTTCGTCCTGCGGCGTACCGAGTGTATGCCAATAGACTTGGTTATAATTCACTTCATCCTCAGGTGCTACAGTACCTGGTTTGGGGTAACGGCTATAGTAAAAGCCCTGTTCCCCCAGCCAAGCCATATTGGTAAACCGGCACCACTGGATCACTTCGTCCAGGTTCTCCCGCCGATCTAAGTCTCGAATATGGATGTCTTGACGGTCACTGCCGCTGACCGAAACGGTATACGCCAGGTATTTTGCCCCATCATCCAGGCTATAATTACTCAGGGCGACCGTTCCGTCTTCGCTCCACAAATTGGGATCCAGCACAACCTCAGGCTCTCCTGACAACCCCTCTTGTCTATACAGCACCGGTTGAGGCTGCAAGCCGCTATTCTTTTGGTAAAAATACCAGGGGCCTACTTGGACTGGATGAGAAACCCTTGGGTAATCCCACAGATCTATTAAGCGCTCTTCCAGTTCAGGGCGGGGATCCTCACCGGCAAAAAAATCTGCTCTCACCCCTTGCTGTCGCGCAATCCATTCTTTTACCTCAGAATCCTCACTGTCTTCCAGCCATCGATAGGGATCAGCCACCGCTGTTCCGTGAAAGTTATCGATGATCCTGTCCTTCCTGATTGACATAGCTACGCCCCTCTCCCATTTCGTCTCCTTTCTTTTTTCGCCGAGGACGGTCTGGTACCCTTTTTCTGGGCCGCAAAACCGCCGCCCGGGCGGACATCGGCCTAGATGGCCTTGAGAAACTGTTCGAAACGCAAAGCGAGACGATCCCGATCGGGCTGTTCAATTTGTTTTTTTGGCAAGGCCAGCTTGCTCCGGTGGATCCCCTGAATACCATGGCGCAGCATGGGTCCATCATGTTCCCTAAGCAAATCCTCTCGTACAATGATTCGATACTCTGGCGTCACTCCGATGAAATGGCGGTCATAGGCGGCATGGTGAATCTTACAAAGGGAGAGGCCGTTGCTCACAACCGGTTCTCCCTGGGGATCACGATCAGGCGTTATATGGGCTGCATCGAGAAGTTCCGCATGGCGCAGTTGACAAAAGGCGCATTGATGACCATAAGCCTGGAGCACCCTGGCCCGAAAGGTCTTTTGATGCAGACGAACCCTGAAGCTGGCGGTAACGTAGCGGCGGCGACACTCCTGTCCGTCTTCGCCTAGCAGCAGACCAGGCTGGGCATGCTCCACATCATCCACGGCAATCGTGAAGGCCAGGTTGCGGCGGTCCTCCCCGATAACGAAAACGGGCCACGCAGCCAAGTACTTGCCTGGTAATAGACCATAGAAATATACAAGGGGCACCCTCTCCATCCAGGCTTGCCGCAGCCCTGCGTTCTCAAAGTGGTTGGGATCGGTCCCCCGATACTTGTAGCGTAAGAGACCGTCTGCCGTTAATCCATCGTCGTAGTGCCCCTTTGATGACGTCCTAATGGACAGGGGAATGGACTTGAACGCCTTGGGCTTCCAGATGCCCTGTTGACCTACGAGAGCTATTTTCTGACCCTCAAAGGTGAAGTTATTCTGTAGTACAGCCCACGGCAGAACATCATCATACAGCACAGACTGCTCCTGGAGCCAGCTAAAAACAGCTAAGCGAATCTGAACTTCCCGGGTCACCGCGGATTCCTCCTTCAGATGGTGTTAATTACCATATTCTGGTCCAAAAGGGAAACCCCTTTTTCCAAAGAAAAAACGAGGGTGATGTGCTCACCCTCGCCCTTTTTTCGTGCTAGTGAATTTCGATTTCCCGATGGCTCGGTCCGTTGGCTGCTTTGGGGAATCTGACCTCCAGGACGCCCCTTTCATAGCTGGCCTGGACATCCTCGGGATTCACATTGCCCACGTAGAAACTTCGCTGGCTGGACATTTGCCTTCTCTCACGACAGATGTAGTTATCCCGGTCTTCCGATGTAATCTGATCTTGACGAACCGCCACGGTCAAGTACCCATCATGCACCGAGAGTTTAATGTTTTCCTTTTCGACGCCGGGAAGATCGGCCTGAAGAGTATATCCTTCTGGCGTCTCCTTCACATCCACACTGAAGCTTTGCCAGGAAAAATCCGGCCAGTTGAAGAGATTCTGAAAAGCCTGCGGCACCATGAAGTCTCCCCTACCCTGTCTGCGAAATGGCATAAGTCTATACATTCTGCGTACCTCCTAGCTTTGTTATTCTTAGTCACATTTTGCCACAAACGTCAGGGAACGTCAAAGTCAAATAAGGTCAGTGCTGCCTTCTCTACCACTATTTTGTGCAGATTTCGGCAAAAAACTCTGCCTTTCTTCGGTTTTCAAGGTCAGACAATGTCAAATGAAATGGTGTTAAAGTCCCAATCAACTCGGCTCAAAGCATGCACGAAAGGTGAGAGATCCTGGCCGTTGGCGAACAAGGCCAAACGACGCATGGCCCGACTAGCGCCCACGAACAGAAGCTTACGCCTACATTCCTCAAATTCCCGAATTTCGCCTTGATCCGTCAAGTCTGCTTTTAGCCCAGGAAAGGAGTCTTTCTCCACATGGGCGATGACCACAGTGGGGAATTCCAGCCCCTTGGACGTATGCAAGGTCATCACCTTGACAACCTTCTCCTTCAGGTGCAACTCGTCCCCTTTGACGTGCTTGGCCCTCAATCCCAAGTTACTCAAGGCTGCCGCCACATCGCTGGCCTGCTTGTTAGAAAGGGTCAAAACGGTACCCGTCCATACCGGCAAACGCAATCCGTGAGCCGAATTCTCCAGGAATTCTGCGATCTTCTCGTACTGTTCCTGGCAGCTCCGCGTTACAAATACCTGCGGTTTCGGTCCTTGATGAACAGAGGAAGTGACGAGTGTCTCAGCATCAAGCTCCGAGGCACCCAAAAACCCCCTGCAAGCGGCTGCGATCTGTTTTGTGCTGCGATAGTTATGGTGCAGGATGGTTGAACGGCCCCGAAAATCAAGAAACTCGTGGACCTTGCTCCAGGAAAAGCCTCGGTTGTAAATGCTTTGATTCGCATCGGCCGTAAAGAAAAGACCACGGGGCGACTTACACAACTCGGCGCAAAGAGCAAGGCTGACCGGACTCAGGTCCTGGGCTTCGTCCACAATGACCACGTCATATTGGGCAATCTTCACCCTCTGCTCCTGCAGCGCGTCCAAGGCCAGTCCCCGGTAATACTCCCAGGAGCGTCCCTTCTCGGCGCTAAGGCGGAGAGTTTCTTGATACACTTCCCACACCAAGGTGCGCAGCGCTTGCCCAAAGGGCACTATTCTGCCAATCCGTTCGGTCTGGAGGTACTGCTCCAGACTTCGAATGCGCCGGCCTTCCACCACCCACTCAATCTCTTCTACGAGATAATTCGCCCGCAAATCCGCCAGGGTAAACCAGGCCGTGGAGGCCTTTTCCTCGTGCGCCGTCAAGACATTATCCTTGGCTTCCTGCACATACGAAGCCAGATCATGCAGGGGTGTAAAATCGGTCTCGGTGCTAAGAACAATCTGCCGAACCAAGGGGTCAAGGTTGGTCACAACAACCTGATCGAGGCGGTCGGGGATTAACTCACTCAAGAGCTGTTTTGAGGCATTCATCAAGGATTTTCCATAGGTTAGGAAGAGGATGCGGGGCAAGGGTTCAAAAAGCTTATACTGTTTGGGATCCAAAAGATTCTTGACCCGATACAAGGCAACCAGGGATTTGCCTGTACCCGGTCCCCCCTTCACGAGGGCGGGACCCTGCAAAGAACGGGCAGCCACCCTCTCCTGCTCAGGTGAAAGCTTGAGTAGAAACCGGGTGAGAGTACCATCTCTGAATCGTTCCAGATCCGTGACATTTTCTAGACTAAAGTCCGGCTGTTCATCCAACTGCTGCAGTGTGGGAGGGTTGTACCAATGCTGTACAACCTTGATCGTCTCTTCGGGAAGGTCAAGTTCGAGAATTTCCTGAAGGCTGCTGCACCGCAAAATTAATCGGCGTTGATCGTGGGGAATCCTCCAGTGATCCAAGAGCTCGGCAAAGGGTCCGTCCTGGGCCCTGTGCTGGTCGTCGATTTCGGGCCGATCCTCGGGCGCCCAACTCTCTTCAGTACCACTGGGATACCAGCTCCGATGCTGATCAAAAGGGGTCGTTTGCAGGACCTTGGGGCGCGCTGCTTTGGCTTCCTGGGCGGTCATCAAAACCTCGCTATCCCCCAGATAGCGGCGGTAGATATCACCCCGTCTTCCAACTGCGAGTAAGCTGATCACGCGGTTTCCCACTGCATAGATCAGGCGGTAATCCCCCAGCCGAACCCGGTAGACATTTTCGTATTGCTGCTTGAACACTCGTTTTACATTGGGAGCCCGGAAGGGATCCTGTTCCAGGCGACCTATACACCTAGTTATACCATTTTGGGTGCTCTGGGGTACAGCCATAAAATCCTTCAAAAACGCGTCTTTCACCACGACTTCAAACGACACTCTGCTCCCTCCCTGATCCTTTGGACATGCTGCCTCTACCAAACAAGTCCTCTGGCATCCACATCCAAATACTCCAGACTGCCATCGAGCTTTTCTAAATAATATCCATTGCTAAGATTCACCACTGTGCACACATGAACAGGGATAATCTCAATCCGCTGGCCGAGGACAAAGGCATCCTCTTTGGCCTCAATGATGCCGTGTTCCTCATTCACCCTGACCACTCGAGCCCCGGGCATACATGGAATAAACCCGTGTCCCAAGCCCAGCAGGCTTCCTTCTGAGAGCACTTTGCTGCCAGCGTCGACAATAAATCGACCGGGAGCAGGATTGCTCACCACAGTTGCCAGCACTCTTAAGGCCACATGGTCCTGGTCAATCACGAATTTCATCTCACTGAAATCATTGAAGACATAGGTTCCTGGACGCCATTCGGTGACTCCGGTCACGAGGGTTTTTCCGTGACAGGCCGGTGTCGAACCACTGCTCACCGTGGAGATGGCGAAACCTCCTTGGCGGAGACTCCCTGCAGCCCATAACAGCCTTTCAGCCGCGATCTTGGCCGAAGCAAGCATGGACTCGAGATCAGTGCATTGATGCAGATGGCCTTCATGGGTCATCACTCCAATCAATCGGATATTCGGGAGTTGATGGACTGCTTTGGCCAAGGCCAACGCCTCTTCAGGCCGAACACCATCACGATTGCCACCAGTGTTAATGATCATCACGAGGTCAAATTCTGTCTTCTCCCGAGCACCCCACTCACTCCATCGCTGGGCGGCCTGTGCACTGTCAAAGGCCACTTTTAAGCGGCACCGCTTGTTAAGTTCGCTTGCCCTGGTTAACTGGTAATCGCCAAAGAGCGGATAGGCAATGAAAATGTCCTCAATTCCTCCAGTAGCCATCACCTCGGCCTCACTCACCGTAGCGCAGGTGACACCGACGGCACCTGCTTCCATCTGCATTTTGGCGATGCGGATATTCTTGTGGGTCTTAATGTGAGGACGAAGGTCAACTCCTGCTGTCGTAGCCCAAGAGGCCATCTGCTGGATATTACTCCTTAGGATCTCTAGATTAACCACCAAACTGGGGGTGGGAATCTGACGTTTATGCACCTTACTACCTCCTTGATCAAGCATTTCTTAAGGGATGCAGATGGACAAAGACAAAAAAGGCGGCGTTCCAAGGAACACCGCTTCCTATGCACAACATTCAACTGGCCACTCCGACCTGATTTCTTCCGCGATTTTTGGCGGTGTACAGTGCCCGATCAGCCCTGTGGTAGTAATCACGTGCTTCCTCTGTACCCGTCAGAGTAGCAACCCCAAAGCTCGCCGTAATTTTCACGGCGTTCTGCTCGAGATAAAACGTATGCTTCTCCACGAGATCCCTTAACCTTTCCGCCGCAATAGCGCCTTGCTTCAGAGAGGTGTTTGGGGCGAGAATCACAAATTCCTCTCCCCCCAGGCGAACGAGGGTACTGCCGCTGCGAATATTCTCCTGGAGAAGCTGGCCAAAGGCCCTGAGAAGATCGTCGCCGGCTAGGTGTCCGTAGGTATCATTGACATTCTTAAAATGATCAATGTCACAGATGATGATGCAGCAATTGGCCCCTGTACGCCTCACCAGATCCACTTCCTTCTGCATCAGCTCATCAAGGAAATGCCGATTGGGAAGCTGGGTCAGGTAATCATGATAGGCCATTTTTCTCAGTGACGCCTGCTGCTCCTCGATGGTTCGTTCCTGACGTTTGGTTCGCTGGAAGTGCTGCCAATTGACCCAGGATAAGGCCAGACCCATGGCGTTGACCACCAGTCCGTTAACTAAGGCGGAACTCTGCAGATTTGCTGAGGACATCTCCAGCACAGAAAAGGCAGTCCGAAAGGCAGCAAAGGACAAAAGGAACACAAGAATCGCCTGCTTAGGAGTGAGATAATAAAATGTACCCACGATGGTCACGCTGATCACAAGAGGCGTGATACCGGGCATCACCAGATGATCGATGAGGGTGATACATAGCCCGGAGGACAGCACAAAGGCAATGACAACATAAATGAAAACCCTTTGCACTCTGATGCTGGATTGGCGCTTCATGAGCCAGCTCACAAAAAAGATGATCAGGCTGACCATGCTCACAAGAAGGTTCACTTTGACAATCAGGCTGCGCCACAAAATCTCAGTGGCGTCCACTGGTTCCTCCTGCAGCCAAAAAGCCAAGGAGGCTAAGAGATTGCCCGCTGCGAGAATGGGGGCCGTCCAAAAAATACGCTGTAGAGTTGCGGTTACAGCGTCGTTATAGTTCTCGCTTTCCACGGCCAATGCCGAGCGCACATTGCTCCACCAAGCACGGTTCTTCATAGGCTGACTCACCTCTCCCACGATGACTTGGCTTGCTCCTTCTCTTATTCGCACTATTTCAGGGTAATCCTGCATAAAAAACAGGTCTGGCCGTTTCGGAGCGACCAGACCTTTATCCTCTGGCAACCTAGCTTTGCTAGAGTTTGCCATACCTCCTGACAATCAAAATGATCATCCCCCCTTCGTTAGAAAGTGTGGGTCCCACTGATGATCATTATAGCATTTACACTGATGGCTGCTATCCCGAAGTCACTTCGGACGCATTCTTTCCTGCGGCACCGACAATCTTTCGAATACTGTCGTAGCTTAGGTGATAGCGTTCCATTAAGGAATATATGCTTTCCCCTTTGGCTCGCCGACGCACGATCTCCAAATTGCGCTTTTGAATCTGATGTCTCGTCCCGCTGAGCTCACCCCACCTTAGCCTCTCTTCGGGTCGCTTGGGAATATAGAGCTCCACCCCCTGCACATACTCTTGAATAGCTTCAAGCAGGGTTTCTGGCAGCACATCTTCGGCTTTAATATACATAAGGCCAACGTCCCCCTTTTTTGATACTGGGCGTTGGCCTTTTCATGACAAAGCAAGATCAAGAAGGGAATCTCAATCCCCAAGATCAGGCAGACCAACGCCCATGGTTTGAAGCGCACGGATATTGAGAATTTTAATCACTTGGCCCACCTCCCTTTCGTTTGATCTGCCCCTAGGATACACCAAAAAGCTGTTGGGAGCAAGGTAAATTCGTTTAGGAATTGTTCTTTCCGGTCTGCTGCTCAAAACGCCAAGCGTCCCGAGCCATTTCCGTTAAGTCCCTTTTCGCAGTCCAGCCAAGCTGTTCACGGGCTTTACGTACATCTGCATAACATTCAGCAATATCGCCTGCTCGCCTAGCTGTGATGGTATAGGGGATCTTCAGGTTATTGGCCTTTTCAAAGGCTTCCACCAGCTCGAGAACGGATGTCCCCTTGCCCGTGCCCAGATTGTAGATGGACACCCCTGGCTCAGCCCGCTCTAAGGCCAGCACATGTCCTTCTGCCAAGTCAACAACGTGAATGTAGTCCCTAACCCCAGTACCATCGGGAGTGGGATAGTCGTTTCCGAAGACCTGGAGTTCTCCTAAAACCCCTTTAGCCACCTGGGTAAGATAGGGCATCAGATTATTGGGCACTCCTTGCGGCGCTTCGCCAATTAGACCGCTTTCATGGGCGCCTACGGGATTGAAGTAACGCAGCAAGGTCACGGCGAGCTGTGGGTTGACCTCTGCCACATCAGTAAGCATCCTCTCGCAGATCGCCTTGGTTTCTCCATAGGGATTGGTTCGGTGCCCTAATTCCATGGTTTCGACAAAAGGCACCTGATTCTCGCCATACACTGTGGCGGAAGAACTGAACACAAAGCGATCGACTCCATGTTTGAGACAATTGTCCAAGACCACCATGGTGCTGAGGAGATTGTTGCGGTAATAGGCCAAAGGTACTTGCACCGACTCCCCTACCGCCTTTAGTCCCGCAAAATGGATAACACCCTCGGGTTGATGCGTGGAAAATATGAGATCCACGGCCAGATCACTGGTGGCATCCGCTTCATAAAAGAGAGGCCTCTCCCCGGTGATCTGGGCTATTCGTTCGATAACCTCCCTGTGACTATTGACCAAATTATCTACAATGATGACCTCGTGTCCGCCGTTTAGAAGCTCGACACAAGTATGACTGCCAATATAACCTGCCCCGCCCGTCACTACGATCCGCATGTTTTCTCACCCCATACCTTTCCATCACTCCGCCAACGCCCGGAGTCGTCTCTGAATTTCGCTGTGATCATATCTAAAAGCCTGTTGCTTCGCCCAAGTACAGGCAAGGGCGTGGTCTGGGTGTTCGGGATCTCGATAGGCATCCAGAAACTCCCGAAACCCAGCTAGGCCCCTCATACTATCGTGGGGAGCAGCCTCTTCTCCTGCGAGCAGGGTGGGATAGGCTAAAGCATAATTCTCCACAATTTGCTCCAATGTGACTGTAATCTCCCATCTATGGCGTAGGTCATAGACATAGTGCAGTAGGCCCTCTTCTAGCAGGTACTCGTCAACTGCAGTCTGCTCTGGGCTGCGCACCACGGTACGCATTTGCTCCAGCTGAAGCCGGGCAAAGGATGTCCCCAGAGCTGTGAGGGTTTGTTCTATCTGCTCTTGATTCTCCCTGTATTCCTGGTAGACCTGGTGAGCCTGATTATCATTGGTTACTCTCAATTGATGCCCTGGGAGAGAAAACATGTACAAATGGCAGTCAGAAAAACTGAGGCTATTCTGTATCACCTGATGAAGCCGGGCAAAAGTTGCGCCTTCCGGCAAAATCACTTTCCGCCAAACCAGCGGACTTGACTGGTCCAACTCAATCCTAACCTGATACGCTTTCATCCTGGCCTCCAAATGTGGATTCCCCCTTTTTGGCCTCCCCAGCCAGATCTCCCCCAGCAGGAATGGCGGGTCCTGGTAGAGAACTTGACGAAAGAAGGAGGTTTGCAATGAAGCTAATTTCGTGGAATGTCAACGGACTAAGAGCTGTAATGAACAAGGGATACATGGATTTTTTCCAGGATATCGATGCTGACATCTTCGCTGTACAAGAGACAAAAATGCAGGAAGGTCAGCTTGAGCTGGAGCTGGCGGGCTATGAACAGTATTGGAATAGTGCCCAAAAGAAAGGTTACTCTGGAACTGCCATCTTTACGAAACATAAACCCCGGGCGGTCCTGTACGGATTAGATATGGAAGAACATGACCAAGAAGGGCGCCTGATC
The DNA here is from genome assembly GCA_012838305.1 of Bacillota bacterium. Classification (GTDB taxonomy): domain Bacteria; phylum Bacillota; class Limnochordia; order Darwinibacteriales; family Darwinibacteriaceae; genus UBA5420. The sequence continues at coordinate 35,089 of DUPN01000079.1, forward strand.
ACACTGGAGTTCGACTCATTTTTCCTAAGCAACGTCTATACCCCCAATTCCCAAAGGGGCCTAGCTCGCCTAGACTACCGCATGAAATGGGATGACGCCTTCCGCCAATTCGTATCCGATCTGAGCGGCCAAAAGCCTGTGATCATCTGCGGCGATCTAAATGTGGCCCACACGGAAATTGACCTGAAAAACCCAGCCACCAACAGAAAAAACGCGGGTTTCACCGATGAAGAAAGGGCCAAGTTCTCCGAGCTGTTGGAGTCCGGCTTTATTGATACCTACCGCCACTTTTATCCCGATAAAACAGATGCTTACACCTGGTGGTCGTATTTTTCCAACGCCAGAGCACGGAATATTGGGTGGAGGATCGATTACTTTTTGGTGTCAGAAGCCCTGGAGGGAAAACTGACGGAGGCGCGCATTCATGATCAAGTATTGGGAAGTGATCACTGCCCGGTGGAGCTGGAGATCGAGTGCTAGGAGGGTGCTGCACCGTTAGAATGATAAAGGGCATGGAGCCTTTTTAGCTCGGCAAAGTTCTCCTGCAGTATCGTCACCTGGCGACAAATCGGGTGTTTCTGATCGTGAATCTGTTCAGGGAAGTTGGTTCGGGTCAACTCGAGCATCACTTCGGTCTCGCCATGGTACTTACGGAAGATCTCGCCTGCTCTCGCCGAAAATCCCTGCTCTTTTTGGACCCATTCGCAGAGGTCTCTTAGATTGGCGATGCGATCGGCCAGCTTTAAAATGGCTCCGTCTTCTTCCGCAAAAAGATTGTGCAGGTAGTCATCTTCCTCGCCTTCCTTCCGCGTGATCAGATCCAAAAGCCTGACCTCTTTCGCTCCCAATCCCACCATGGACTTCACCCGTTCCAGCGTATACCCATCTTTGGCGTAATCCTCCACCACATCGTGGAGGATAGCCACATTGAGTAGCCGAAGAATCCGGATATTGTCCTCCTGCAAATCCAGAAAGCAAAAGTCAACCACGTCCCTGGGATGTTCTACACTGTATTTGTCCAAGCCTTCCCGGCGTGTTGTGCCATAGAGTTTCTCCACCAGATCCATGGCGTTGGTCTTACTCACAAGAATCCACAGCTCCCTTCCACATCTAGGTCCGCGACAATCCACTCGTTCACTTCGCTAGCTCGCCTGCAGTCCCTCCCCCAAATTCGGGGAAAATCAGCCCAGTCTCAAATCTCCCCGCTGCTGCAGATCCTCCAGCATTTGCCGGTACATGGCCGGATCAATCCTATACTTGTAGCGGTAAATCAGATACCCTGCCACAATAAAGACCAAGGGCAGTATCAGCATGGCCGATTTCATCAGCCACAGTCCCTGTGCCGTTACGTCCGCAGGGGTCAGTGCATCATTGATGCCGGAGACGATGACCGTAGCTCCCACTATCCCGCTGGCGATGGCTCCCCCCATTTTGTTAATGAAAGGCTGCAGCGAAAAGGTAACACTCTCATTGCGTTTACCAAGTTTCCATTGGCCATACTCCACGGTGTCGGCCAAGAACATTAACATCAGAATCTGGATAAAAGCCTGTCCTAAGAACATCAAGATACCTGCCGTGCCGATAAAGAGCATATTCATGGGCGAAAAGAAGAAGATGAGGTAACCTAGCACCACCAAAGCCGTCGCCGCGCTATAAAGGGACTTGCGGCTAAAGGCTTTACTAAAGAGGGGAAAGACCGCCAGAGCGCCGATTTGCGACACCCCCAAGATGACAGCAAAGATGGAGTACATGCCCTCATCTCCATAGGCATATTTGAAGAAATAAAGACCAAAACTTGTGGTGGTAACATAGCCGATCATAAAAAGCGACATGCTGATGGCGGTAAACAGCAGCTGATCGTTATCCACAATGGCCCGCAACATGCCCTTCAGCGTAGTTGGGGTTTCCTGTTTAAAGGCATCCCTCTTCTCCTTTACCCCGAAGACAGTAATGGCCTGGCCAACCCACATGATGGCCACCAAGGCCATGGTAAACACTGTATAACCACGGGTCATACTCCCCAGGCGATTACCCAGGGCAGTGGTTAAAGGAACAAGGCCAGCCACAACCGTAAACAGCCCGATGTTAGCACAGATCTTAGCAAACGACCCAATCTTCTCCCGCTCTTTTTGATCCATACTCAGAGCAGGCAGCATAGACCAGTAAGAGATATCATTGGTGGTGAAGGCCATGCCCCACAACAGATACAGTAAGCCGAAGACCACCACAAAGGCGGTTCCCGTGAGACCGAAGTCTGTGAACAGGAGCACCGTGATCATGCCCGAAGCGAGGGCCCCAAAGGAAATCCAGGGCTTGAACTTGCCGTACTTCGTCTTGGTGTTATCCACAATCACACCCATAACCGGATCGTTTAGGGCGTCAAAAATGCGAGAGAGCATGATGATTCCGTTGATCCACCACAGGATGGCGCTGGGTGTCCCTAAGATGTCCGTAAGGTAGAAAATCAGATACATGCTGACCATGGTGTACACCATGTCCCGCCCAACCGTTCCCAAACCAAAAGCGTAGATGTTGCGTTTCGTTGTCGTTTCCATGAGATTCCTCCTAGCTGATCGTTTCGAACAGATAGAGACTGGAGCCATAATCCCCCAAGAGCCGGATCTGGGGATTGTAGTGACTGCCTACGAATTGGTTGTTGAGTTTGACTCCAACCATCAACGCATCGCCATAGGCTTCGTAGCTTTCCACGCAATCGGTAAGGGCGTAGAATCTGTTGGCATTACGCAGGATAAACCCTTCGGGATGGAGTGTCCAGGGCATAATATGTTTGAGCAAGCCTCCAAAACGCTGAAGGAATAGGCGCTGGGGCCTCGTGCTCAGACTGTAGCGGGCATGGGGATCGACAGCGGTCAGGGGCAATCGATCGTATCCTTCACTAGCGCTGGACAAGGTTTGAAAGAAGCCCGCAATCCCCCTGCGACCGTCTCGAGACAGGACCTGCCAATGGACTTTGTTCGGCTTGATGGCCCGGTGGCGAAAGAAGCGGCCATACTGAAAGAGGGAGCGCTGGGCTTTGTAGAATTCAATTTGTCCCCGAATCTCCTTTTTTTCCATTGGCGTGAGGTATTTCAAGTCCAGTTCGTAGCCTAAACACCCGAAGGCGGATACATTAAAACGAGTGGAAAGGGGAGTGTTGCGCAGCGTCTGTTGGTGAGGCGCCTCGGACACATGGCAGCCTTGGGTGGACAAGGGGTACAGGTGGGACAGACCGCCTTGGATCTTCAACCGTTCGATGGGGTCTGTATTGTCGGAAACCCAGATCTGCGGCGAATAGCAGAGCATCCCCAAATCAAAACGATTGCCCCCAGAAGAGCAGCTTTCCAGCAAAATGTGAGGTCGCGGCCTGAAAATTCTGGCCAAGATATCGTAGAGCCCTAGGATATAACGGTGGTGAAACTCGCCCTGGTTGCTCAGTTGGGGTGAATACGCATCGGCAATATGACGGTTCATATCCCATTTTACATAGGAAATATCCACTTCATCCAAGATCTCCCCTACCGACGAGACAATATAGTCCCGCACCTGAGGATTGCATAGATCCAAGACAAGTTGATTACGGCCCAGGACTGCCTCTTTCCCGGGGGTTCTTACGGCATAGTCCGGGTGCCGGCGATAGAGAACACTATCGGGATTCACCATTTCCGGCTCAAACCAAAGGCCGAAATCGAGCCCTATCTTCTTGATCCTCTTCGCCAGGCCGCCCAATCCAGAGGGGAGCTTCTTGCGATTTACAGAGTAGTCTCCTAGCCCGACATGATCGCTGTTCCTCGCGCCAAACCAGCCATCATCGAGGACAAAAAGCTCCACACCTAGTTTTTTGGCCGCCTTGGCTAGCTTCAAGAGCTTGCGTTGATTGAACTGGAAGAAATAAGCTTCCCAACTGTTGATCAAAACCGGCCTCTCTTTGTTCTTCCACTCCCCGCGCACAATATGGTTATTGATGAAGTCATGGAAATTATGACTAAGCCCATTAAATCCTTGCGAACTAAAGGTCATAATGGCCTCAGGTGTCTCAAAAGAATCCCCCTGGTGCAATTCCCATTCAAAGCAATGGGGATTTACGCCCAGCTGCACCCGGAGCAGGTCGTGACTACTGAGCTCAACTGCGCCATAGTGATTCCCGCTATACACTAAATTGAACCCATAAACCCAACCATGATCATCCTGGGCACCCTTTTCCGCCAGCAGCAATCCGGGATTATGCCGATTACTGCTGGAACCTGTGGTGGAGGAGTTGATATACAGACCATAGTGGATGGGCCTGGAGTGGAGATGGCTCTCCCTAATCCAGCCTCCATCTAGGGTCAGGAATTGGAAGTCTCTGTTCGGAAGGTCCACCATCATGCTCATTATGCGCCGGATGGTGAGGCTGTGGTCACTTTGGTTTTTCAAAACAGCGCGTCGCGTAATCACATTATCTTGCTCGAAGACGGTGTAGTACAATAAGAGCAGCGCTTGATTGGATGCATCCAGTAGGGTAATCTCCAGGGTCTGGCACTCCGCCTCTTCCCCGTATGCCGAAGGAAGCTGTTCCATGGGCAGAAAACCAGGCAAGATGCGATGACCCTGGTATAGAAAATCCGACGTAAAGGTACCATCGGGCATCTTCGCTTCCAAAGGAGCGTGGCGATAATCGCCGCGGCCAATTCCCGACCACTCCAGTGGTATTTGGTCTAGACAATAGTTGGGATCCGACGGATTATAGGTAATACTTGAGCCAATTTGAGCAATGCGCTTCAGGGCCAGACCTTCAGCGGACTGCAGCTCCAGCCTGGGACCATAGTGAATGTGCTCCAGGTGCCCGAATTTGCTGACCCGAAACCAATAGCTCGTATCGCAAGTCGTCAGGCGAAAGAGATGATCTGCAAACTCAATCATGACCTAGGCCTCCTTCACAATAACGGCCTCATAGGGTCTTAACCTACCATCGTACCCTTGTCGTTCATAATTCGATAGCAGCAAGACTGCTCCTTCCCACGGAGCTCGTTTCTCCGTGAGGGAGAAATTGAGGAGAATCACCAAGGACGCCCCATCCAAACTGCGGCGATAAATAAAGAGGTCTTTGCTGATCTTGAGGGTTTCAAAACTGCCCGCCTTCAGGATGTCATTTGTCTGTCTCAAGGCGATCATTTTCTTGTACATGCTGCGAATGGATGTGGGGTCACTTATTTGCGCTTCCATATTGATTTTTTCATAGTTTTTGTTGACGCCAAGCCAGGGTCGGCCGGTGGTAAAGCCAGCGTTAGGGCCGGAGTTCCATTGTAGCGGGGTACGGGCGTTATCCCTTGAAGTGGCTTTGATCATCCTCCAACGCAGGGCTGGGGGAAATCCTAAGCGTTTTGCTATCCCATAAATGTTGTGGGACTCAACGTCCGCCAGTTGATCCATGCTTGTAAAATCAAAGTTGGTCATGCCAATCTCTTGTCCTTGATAAATAAAGGGGGTGCCTCGCAGGCTGAGAAGCATGATACAGAGAAGCTTAGCGGACTTGTCCCAATAGACTCCATCATCGCCAAAGCGGGATACAGACCGGGGCTGATCGTGATTTTCAAAATAGTTGGCATTCCAGGGCAGTACATTCTGCCAGTGACTGATCGTTTTGGCGAAGCGACCGGCATGGAATTTCCGTTTGAACCACTTCACAATGTATTGATCCGTCTCCATATGCGCAAAGGAGAAGATCATGTCCAGCTCTTTCCTCTCCGGGGCCATCAAATCCAGCGCAGTTTGGGGAGTGACAAAGACGGTTTCTCCCACAGTGAAACAATCATAGTGGTCCAGAACCTCACGGCGCAGTGTACGCAGTATCTCATGGGTACCCTCCTGGGAGAGATAGTGCTCGCTGCCGGTGAGTATTAGGGCTCTCCTCCCGTCAGCCAAACTTGACTTGTACAGGATGTTGATCACATCGCAGCGAAAACCGGCCACACCCTTACGGAGCCAGAAACGCATGATCTCCTTCACTTCCTGCAATACCCGGGGGTTTCTATAGTTCAGATCAGGCTGGTTCTTGGCAAAAAGATGCAGATAGTACTGACCGCTTTGTTCATGAAATTCCCAGGTTCCGCCTCCAAAAAAGCCCGTCCAGTTATTCGGGGGTTTTCTACCCCTACCCGACTTCCAGATATAGTAGTCTCTGTAGGGGCTGTTCCTGTCCTGACTCTGCAAGAACCAAGGATGCTGATCCGAGGTATGATTGATCACGAAATCCATCACGATTCTAATGTCGCGTTTTTTTGCCTCCGCCAGCAGCTGATCCATGTCCTCCATTGTGCCTAGCTCAGGGTGGATCCCTTGGTAGTCACTGATATCATAGCCAAAATCCACATTGGGCGAGGGGTAAACCGGGCTCAACCAGATGATCCCTACACCAAGGTCCTTAAGATTATCCAAGCGGGAGATGATCCCTTGCAGATCCCCAATTCCATCCCCGTTGGTATCTTGAAAACTACGGGGATAGATCTGATAGACCACCCGCTCCTGCCACCATTCGAGCACCTTGCGTCCCCTCCTTCAGTCCATCCCTAAAGGATCTGCTTCAAAAACTTCTTCGTCCTTTCTTCGCGCGGGTTCTCAAAGATCTGTTCCGGAGGTCCCTGTTCTACGATGACCCCTTCGTCCATAAACACGACCCGATCTGCCACCTGGCGGGTGAAACCCATTTCATGGGAGACAACCAACATGGTCATACCCCCTTGGGCCAAGTCTGTCATGACCTGCAGCACTTCGCCAATCATCTCCGGATCAAGGGCGCTGGTTGGTTCATCAAAGAGCATGATTTGAGGGTTCATGGCCAAAGCCCGGGCAATAGCTGCCCTTTGCTGCTGCCCCCCGGACAAAGTGGCCGGCTTTTTGTGAGCCTGGTCCTTGATTCCCACTCTCTCCAGATAGTGCAGGGCAATCTCCTCCGCCTCGCTCTTATCCATTCCCCGCACTGTTCGAGGTGCTAGAGTCACATTCTTCAAAATGGTCATGTGGGGATAGAGGTTAAAGGATTGAAACACAAAACCCACTTCCCGCCTTAGCTCCACAAGACTTTTCTGCCCCTTCAGCTCGATACCGTTGACAATGATATGGCCCTCCTGAATGCTCTCCAGACCATTGAGAGTCCGCAAAAGGGTGGACTTACCGGAGCCGGACGGACCAATGAGGACCACCACTTCGCTCCGCTCCACTGCTAAGCTGACGCCTCTGAGCACATGCAGCTGATCATACCATTTATGGACGTTCTCCATTTTTATTATCGCAGTTTCCACTGTTCATCCCCCAGTATCTATCACGTATGCACTGTTCCTCTTGCATCGTAGTGCATCTTCTCCTTATTCGTCAACTACTCCTTTATTTCGGACCACAAGACAGCTATAATAAAGCGGTGAGGTGGGATCAGCAAATGCACATCTTCCAGGCGAATCTAGGGGAAATCGCGGCCTTAGCCGCAGCTTTCTGTTGGACACTGAATGCCGTGGCCTTTGAAGCAGCCGGTAAAGAGGTTGGATCCCTCTCGGTCAACTACATCCGGTTCTTTGTGGCCTTTCCCCTACTAACCCTGGCCAATCTGGCCACAAGGGGTTTGGCCTTCCCCACCGATGCCACCGCAGTGATATGGTTCTACCTTTCCCTTTCGGGACTAATCGGCTTTGTCCTAGGGGACATTTTCCTCTTTCAAGCCTTCGTCGAGATCGGATCGCGTCTGACACTCCTGATCACTTCTCTGGGTCCTCCCATCGCTGCTTTAGCGGGTTTTTTGATCATGAAGGAACGGATTTCCCCTTTGGGGCTCTTGGGCATGTCGACCACGATCTTCGGCATAGGTTTGGTGGTCCTTACCGGCAATCCCAAAGAGAAGAAAGTCACATTCAATCGACCGCTTCGGGGTATCGTTTTCGCCTTCCTTGGAGCATTGGGACAAGCTCTGGGCCTTATTTTCAGTAAGATGGGCATGGGGACGTACAGCCCCCTGGCAGCCACCCAGATCCGCATCTTAGCCGCCTTCTTTGCCTTTACGCTTATGATCACACTGGGGAAGAAGTGGCCGGAAATTAGGCGAGCGTTTGGACACAAAAAGGCAATCGGTCAGATTACCCTAGGGGCTATTTTAGGTCCTGTTGTCGGGGTCACCCTGTCCCTCCTGGCCCTGCAGTTTGCCCCTGCAGGTGTTGTCTCCTCCATTACATCCCTGTCTCCGATCTTGATTATCCCCTTCTCTCTCTTAGTTTTGGAAGAAAAAGTGCTCCCCAAAGAGATACTGGGAGCACTCATTTCCATCGCCGGTGTCGTCTTACTGTTTCTCCGCTAAGACCTTGGCAATCCGCTCTAACGCCCAATCAACCTCTTCCTTGGTGATCACTAAAGGAGGAGCAAATCGAATGGTATAGTCATGGGTTTCCTTGCACAAAAGCCCCTCGTCCATGAGCCGCTCACAGAAGATTCGAGCCTTGCCATACTCTTTCTTAATCTCCACACCAAGGAGCAGGCCTTTGCCTCGAATCTCCTGAACATAGGGACTTCTTATCTTTTCCAAACCCGCCCGGAAATACGCACCGAGTTCGAAGGCATTCTCCACTAATCGTTCTTCCTCGAGCACCTCCAGGGCTGCTTCGGCCACGGCTGAACCCAAAGGATTGCCTCCGAAGGTCGAGCCATGATCTCCCGGTCCAAACACATCCATCACAGCCGAGGCAGCGAGCACAGCGGATACTGGATAGACACCGCCGCCCAGAGCCTTCCCCAAGATCAACACATCGGGCCTAGCGTCTTCATACTGATAGGCAAAGAGTTTGCCCGTCCGACCAAGGCCTGTTTGAATTTCATCCAACATCATCAGCACATTGTGCCTGGTGGCGAGTTCTCGCATCCTAGCCAGATAACCCTCGGGAGGAGTTAACACTCCCCCTTCACCCTGGATGGGTTCGGCGAGGATCGCCACGGTGTTCTTGGTTATCGCTTTTTCTAGAGCCTCGATCTGGCCGAAGGGCACGCTCACAAACCCCGGCGTAAATGGACCGAAACCATAGCGATACTGGTCTTCGGTGGAGAAGCTGATGATGGTCACGGTGCGACCGTGGAAGTTGTTGTCGAAAACGATGATTTCACTTTGTTTCTCGGGTACACCCTTTTTGAGCAGACCCCACTTGCGAGCAGCCTTGATTGCTGTCTCTACAGCCTCTGCCCCCGTATTCATGGGCAGGGCTTGTTCGTAGCCTGTGATCTGGCAGAGCTTTTTCAGAAAAGACCCCATTGTTTCATTGTGAAAGGCCCTAGATGTCAAGGTAATCTTGCCCGCTTGCCGCAGCAACGCATCAACAATTTTGGGATGCCTGTGCCCCTGATTCAAAGCAGAGTAGGCAGAGAGCATATCTAAGTATTTCTTACCTTCCAGGTCATGGACCCAGACCCCTTCTCCCCTTTCGATCACGACGGGAAGGGGACAATAATTCTTGGCACTATATCGTTCCACATCCTTGATGAACGCATCAGTACGATCCACGGAAATCCTCTCCTTCGCTGACTATCCTAGCTTATGCTTCTTCATGAAATCAGCCAACACCTCGGCGAGATCGGGTTTGCCGATCTCCTGCAAATCATAGTACACCCTGGTAGTGGGCTGTTGGATCGTAACAATTCGATTCAGATCAATGGGTGTTCCGATGATGACCGAGTCACAATCCACCCTAGCAATGGTGGCTGCCAAATCCGCCCTCTGTTGATCGCTATAGCCCATGGCTGGGAGGAGTCTGCCTACATGGGGATAAATCGCATAGGTTTCAGCGAGCTTGCCAACGGCCTGAGCCCTGGGATCAACTATCTCAGCAGCCCCGTACTTCTGAGCAGCAATGGTTCCTGCGCCCAACTTCATTTCGCCGTGGGTGAGCGTGGGGCCGTCTTCTACGATAAGTACCCTTTTACCTTTGATCAGGGTGGGGTCTTCTACCTGGATGGGCGAAGCCCCGTCGATCACGACCGCCTCAGGATTGACCTTGCGAATGCTCTCCCTGACGATCTCAACATTCTCTGGAGCAGCACTGTCGATTTTGTTGATCACAACAACGTCGGCCAGACGCATGTTAACCTCCCCTGGATAATAGGAGAGCTCATGCCCGGCCCGGTGGGGATCGGCCACAGTAATCATGAGATCGGTTTCAAAGAAGGGGAAGTCATTGTTCCCGCCATCCCACAAAATCAGATCGCAACCTTCGGGATCGCTTTCTGCTTCCCGCAAAATGGCTTCATAGTCGACGCCTGAATAAATCACATTGCCCCTTTCAATATGGGGTTCATACTCTTCCATCTCTTCGATGGTGCACTTGTGTTTAGCCAAATCATCGATGGTGGAGAATCGTTGCACCTTTTGGGCCGCCAAATCGCCATAGGGCATGGGATGTCGGATGGCCACAACCTTCAGACCCTGCTCCATCAAGTACTCTGCCACTTTGCGGGATGTTTGGCTCTTGCCTGTTCCCGTCCGCGTAGCACACACCGCAATAACTGGTTTCTTGCTCCTGATCATCGTCTGACGGGGTGCTAAAAGGATGAAGTTTGACCCGGCAGCATTGACAACGGAACTCAGATTCATGACGTCCACATAATGTAGGTCGCTATAAGAGAAGACGCAGTCATCAACATTGTATTTTTTTATCAAGTCCACGAGTTCCCCTTGTTCATAGATGGGAATGCCCGCGGGATAGAGTTGTCCTGCTAGTTCCGGGGGGTATTTACGCCCATGAATATCCGGAATCTGGGTGGCAGTAAAGGCAACCACATTGTACTTCTCCTTGTCCCTGTAATAGGTATTGAAGTTATGAAAGTCCCGGCCTGCAGCTCCAATAATAATGACGTTGGTTCTTGACATAAACTACCACCTCATCCTTCTCACCATGGTGATCTGCCAGGGAGCTGAGCTCCTTTATATTTATTACATCTTTTTCGCATAATAATAAATATATTCTGGCAGATTTTATATTTTCTACTTAAATGTTATCATTTCCCCCGTCCTGATTCAAGGAAAATCACCTAAATTGAAGGACTCAAATCGCCTGGAGACTAGAATAAGAGCCCTCACGCAGGTGCGACAGGGCCTCTCGTCCAGGTATATCTAGCCAATTCCCAACTCGCCCAAGAGCACGATCGCAGTCTCAATGGCGCCTTCGCACACTTGCCTTTTTTGGGCCGCAAACCCCTTTGCGGCCTCGGCATCCCGAGGATCATAGCCCAAGATCTCGCGGCAATACAGGGTGCCCTGCCGCTGGGCATACCCTTCCATAAAAGCTGAGGTCAATTCAGAGGATTTTAGCTTGGCGGCCTGATCACCTGCCAAATATCCTTCTCTCATACCAAGCACCATAACCGCACCACTGACCGCTCCACAAACTTCGCCCCTACGCATCCCTCCGCCGAAACCCGAGGCCAACTTGAGGGCCAACTGGCCTTCCCTCTTCTCCGGAGGGTAAAAGGCACCTACAACTGCCTGTGCGCAGTTGAAACCTTCCTGGAACAGCCTGCGTGCTGCTTCCACTCGCTCATTCAACTCTGTCATCTTTTCCTTCCTTACGCTCTTTGTTTTCTTTGTAGAAGTACGGCCATGACAACAATTAGGCCCTTAAACGCTTCCCGCAGGAAAGGAGGCACACCAAAAAGGTTGAGCAGATTATTCATGACCGCAATGATCAACATGCCCAAGACAGTACCCAAAATGGTACCCCGTCCGCCGGCCATGCTCGTTCCACCGACAACGGCGGCAGCAATGGCATCCATCTCCATGCCGCTTCCAGCGTTAGCGTAATCCATAGAACCTATGCGGGCGACCTGCACAACAGAGGCTATGGCCACGAGTATCCCCATGAGCGAGTACGTTCGTGTCTTGACTCTGTTGACATTAACCCCCGAGAGCTGGGCTGCCCGTTCGTTGGAACCCACTGCAATCACCTGTCGTCCAAAGGTAGTCCTCTTGGAGACAAAGTACAAGATCAGGGCAATCACTGCCCAATATACGATGGGCATGAACATCAGCCCACCCACCTGCAAATTGCTGATTTGCAGAAAATCCCTGGGAACCCTGGGATTATAACCTTGCATAAAGTGCTGCGTAACACTGCGAAACACCTTCATTGCACCCAAGGTGGCAATAAACGGAGCAATGCGCCCCCTGGTGATCAGAAGACCAATGCCTGTTCCGAGCAGATAACCCAGGGCGAGCGCGGCCACAATGGTAATGGCGTAGGCCGGCACGCCAGTCATCCCTGCCGCCCCTAACACCCCTTTGGCTCCGGTATCAATGAGGGTCATAATCACAGCCCCTGTGGCCACCAGCGTGGACCCTACTGCTAAGTCAATACCGCCTGTGATGATCACAAACGTCATGCCCAAAGAGACAATTCCCACACCTGCATTGTTCCGCAGAATATTGATCCAGTTGCGGAACCATGAGTTAAACCAGTGCCCAAAGGAATCATAGTCAAACCCCAGCACCAGCGTCTGCAAAACCACGAGCAACAGCAGAACCAGGGCGATGCCTACATGCGAATCGGCCGCCCTTTTTTCCATCAGCCGTTTCATAACGTTCTTCTTTTTTGGTCCTTTCCCAGCCTGCATTTTCTGCATCGCCCCCCTATACTGCATCGAGCACACCGCCTGTGGCCAGCCGCATAATGTCATGCTCCGTCATGGCCGCGCCTGCTACTTCTCCTTGAATTTCGCCATGGTACATAACGAGTGCCCGATCACAAAGGCGAATGATCTCCTGGGCTTCACTGGACAAAACCACGATGGCCATCCCTTTCTCGCTTAACTTGAGAATAATCGCATAAATCTCTTCTTTTGCTCCCACATCAACCCCTTGGGTTGGATTATCGAGAATCAATAACTTCGGGTTGGCCGCCAGCCACTTAGCTAACACAACCTTCTGCTGGTTCCCTCCAGAGAGCGTATTGATGGCGTCACTGACATCTTGCATGGTAATGTCCAGTTCCTTCCTTTGGCAGCAAAAAAGCTCCAGGTGTCGATCCTGATCAATCACTCCTCTTTTGGCAAAGAGAGGCCAGGCCACAATGGATGCGTTTTCCAGGACATTCATATCTTTAATGATACCGTTTTCCTTGCGGTTACGGGGAAGATAGCCGATGCCTAGTTTAAGCGCCTGCTCCGTACTGTGGATTCGCAGGGGTGCACCATGTAGGAACATCCGGCCAGAGATACTCTTGTCAGCACCAAAGACAGTCTGGAAGAGGGCACTGCGACCGTCACCCAAAAGCCCCGTCACCCCGAGTATTTCCCCCTCTCGAACCGAAAGAGATATGTTTCGAAAGTCCTGTGCGTGGGTGAAATCCTCCAGCCGTAACACTTCCCGACCTAGATTTCGTGTTCTGGCCGAAGCACGAATCTCGAGGGCATGGCCAACCATACAACGGGCCAAATCATCCGTGGTGACATCCTCCACTCGTCCTTCGGCCACCAACTCACCATCTCTAAGCACCAGGTAACGTTGGCAGATCTCCATGACCTCACCGAGCTTGTGGGAGATAAACACAATGCCCACACCTTGCTCCTTGAGAGTTCGCATCATCTGAAAAACCCGTTCGATTTCCGGTTCCGTCAAGGATGTGGTGGGTTCATCCATGATGATCACTGAAGCGTCCATCATGATCGCTCGACAGATTTCCACAATCTGTTTGTAGGAGGCGTCCAGATCTCGCACCATGGTATTGGGATCGAGGTCGATGTTCATACGGCGGAAGATATCCTCTGTTTCTTGATACATCCGCGTCCGATCGAGGCGTCCCCACTTGTCTTTACGTTCTCGCCCTATAAACATATTCTCAAAGATCGGCAGGTCGTTAATGAGATTGAGTTCCTGATGAATAAAGGCGATACCCGCGCCAAGCGACTGCGCGGGCGTAGTAAACTTTACCTTCCGTCCGCTAATCAAAATTTCGCCAGAGTCCATAGGATGAACTCCGCCCAAAATGTTCATAAGGGTGGACTTGCCGGCACCATTTTCTCCGATCAGCGCGCAAATTTCACCACCCTTGATGGTGATGGATACATCCTTAAGGACCACATTTGCTCCAAACGACTTGGTTATCCTGTTCATCTCAATCACAGCATCACATCCATATGCAAGGAGGTGGCTTTGGGGCCACCTCCCACACTCTTAGACTTTAGTAGGGCGAATTGTCGTCGATGAAGTCGAGGTAGTTATCTCTATCCACAAGGGTCGTGGGGATGATCTTCACAGCTTCTACCTCTTCACCCTTGAGGACTTGCAGTGCTACATCCACTGCGTCCCGAACCATGGCGGGGCTGTATAAGGCAGACTGAATCCAGATGTCCTCGTTCTCCGGCATCAGCTGGAAGTATTCCTGCATACCGCCGCCTCCGGTGATAACCTTAATATCGGTTCGTCCCGCTTCGCGGATGGCCTGGAGTACACCGAGGGAGGTCTCATCATCCATGGAGTACACGGCATCAATCTTGGGATTCCGGATCAAAATATCAGCAAAATCCTTGAGGCCATCCTCCCTCGTGAACTGGGTTGCATAGGTGAGGATATTCAGATCTGGCGCTATGGTAGCTACTGTATCGAGAAAGCCCTTCTTCCGCAAAGCCGAAACAGAGCCCGATGTTGGCACTTCCAACATAACCACTGTTGCCTTAGGGCCTACTTTGTTTACGATGTAATAGGCACCTTGGACTCCCATGTCTTCATTGTCCCCCGACACCCTGTAGATGCCTTCCAGGTCAATCACGATGTCAAAGTTGACGATGACAATACCAGCATCTAAAGCTCTCTCCATGGGCACTTCCATTCCTTCCCACTGTGGGAAAGCCACGATGGCTTCTGCACCCCATGTCATGAGATCATCGAGTTGGGCCGTCATTTCTTCCGCATTGGAGCTGGTTTGGATACGATAGTCTACCTCAGATCCAAGTTCCTTCAGGCGTGCTTCCGCATTGTAGGCCACAGCCGCAACCCAGCCATGGGTTACTGCAGGAGCCAGAACACCTATTTTGTACTGCTGTGCGGCCATGACCATCGGTGTCGAGGCAAATCCAGAAAAGACCAAAGCGAGGGCTAAAATTACGAACAATAACCTCTTCATTGCACATGTCCCCTTTGTTTTTTGCTAGATTGGAGTCTCACTTCCGACTCTATGATCAGTATTTCTCCACGAATTCTACGCAACCCTTCTTTAGTTGAGGCCCATACAGCAAAAACCATTTCCCTCTTTTGCTCTTGCAGCAAAGGGCCCGGGCAGTTCACCCGGGCCTTGTAGAATCCGCTAAAAATATTCCTTTATGTCACGAGTAGGTGAATTCGGGTAATCGAACACCTTACCCTCCCATGTTCTGATTTTGACGAAGTTCTTGCCCCTTGAGATTAGATACTGTGGTGCAATCGGCGTTTTTCCGTGCCCCTTGGGTGCATTGATAATGTATGTGGGAATAGCCATACCTGAGGTATAGCCCCGTAAATACTCCATAATTTCAATACCATCATCCACTGACGTGTTAAAATGTGTAGTCCCAATGACGCGTTTGGCATGAAAGATGTAGTAAGGCCGTACTCTAAAGCGCAAGAGCTCTTGGTTCAAGAAGCGCATGACATATTTATCGGCGTTAATTCCATTGAGGAGCACCGCCTGGTTCCCCAAGGGGATTCCGGCGTTAGCCAATTTGTCACAAGCGTCTTTTGCCTCCTGGGTGAGTTCTTTGGGGTGGTTAAACTGGGTGTTCACATAAAGTGGTGGGTATTTTTTGAGTATGTTTACAAGCTGGTCGGTGACCCTTTGGGGCATGGTCGCCAGCACCCTGGTCCCGAGCCGCACGTATTCGATGGAGGGAATAGCATGGAGTTCTCCTATGAGCCAATCAAGCGTGGCATCGGAGAGGAGTAGAGCATCTCCGCCTGTCACCAAGACATCACGGATTTCTGGATTTGCTCGAATGTAGGCAATGGATTTCTCCAGTTTTTCTCTGGAAGTATGGTGATCATCAGAACCAATGTTTCTTCGCCGTTGACAATGTCTGCAATACATAGCACATTGGTTGGTCACATTGATGATCACTCGATCGGGGTAACGCCGGGTGATGGCTCCTGCTGGATTCGTAAACTCTTCCGCCATGGGATCGGTCAGTCCAGTGTCCCTTAACTCTGCAACCATGGGTATAGCCTGAAGCTTGATGGGATCGTACGTATTGTCGTCATCAATTAACGACAGATAATAGGGTGAGATACTCCAGCGGTACTTTTCGGCCACCCTTTGCACGGCGTCAGCTTCCGCTGGATCCAAGGAAATGAATCTGCGCAGCGTATCGAGATCAGATATTCTGTTTTTCAGCTGCCACCTGTAGTCCTTCCAGTTTTCCTCGGTCCCCTTTAGGTGGGTGAGAATCTTCCTCTTCTTTTCTTCCATCTTTGCTTGCTCCGCCGCGGCCATTCCCGAAGGGATCCTTTCCTTCACATCAAGATAATCCTGGATCCTGTCTTTCAGTTCGCTTGCCCTCTTTAGGGCTATCTGTTTTTTAGTCATGGCATCTCCTTTCCCGAGTCAATTGCTGTACAGTGTTTTTTCATTATACTATGAACACAAGTGTTCGTCAAAATAGGCTCGAGGATGGCGAGGCAAAAGTCCTGTCACCATTGGATTTTGCGAAAACTTGCAGCATAGTCTGTACACCCTCAATTGAATCTAGTGGACTGCCTTCAGAAAACCTCCCTTAACCGGTTACCGTAATTCCAGGCATCAGGATGACCGAGACAGAACGGTCAGAACCACCCTCAGGGCCGTGAGCATCTCAGCTAGACTCATGGAAGGAGCCTCCTTCTTGGACGACGCTTGCTCCGGCAGATAGGGAAGATGGATGAACCCTGCCCGGATGGGCAATCGGCTTTCATTGATATAGTGCAGGATTCCATACATGGTATGGTTACACACAAAGGTCCCGGCGCTGTTGGACGTCGCAGCGGGAATACCCGCCTTTTGCACTTCCTCCACGAGAACCTTGATGGGAAGCGTGGCAAAATAGGCGGCAGGAGCTCCCTCCATGATGGGAGCATCGCAGGGTTGGTTTCCATTGTTATCGGCAATCGCGGCATCATCGATATTGAGGGCCACTCTCTCCAAGCCGATCCCGGTGCGTCCGCCTGCTTGACCCAAGGCTATGACCACGTCGGGCTGAACAGTGCTGATCGCCTCGATCGCTTGATCGATGGACTCACCGAAAACGGTGGGCAATCGCCTGGAGATCACCTGTATCCTATCAAAGCGCTCGAAAGATAGGCTCTGCGCTACTTCCCAGGAAGGATTGACTGCCTCGCCTCCAAAGGGCTCAAATCCCATCAATAGGGCCTTCACTGGCGCAGACCCCCTTCACCCTGTCGTTCATGGGCATCGCCCGCCTTGATAAGCTGCTGCGCATAGTGTTCTAGTAAACCCAAATCGCCAAGGAGCTGCAGAATCGTATAACGGGGTCGAATCTCCTTCGCATAGACAAGTGCATCGAAAACTAGCCGGAGTCCTAATCCAGCCTGGGCCGGTTCAAATGGCGCCCCCACCGTCTGGAGATACTCCTGGACGCGGGAGGGAGACGGAACCGTGGTCAGTGTTCGGAGGATTTCGTCCCAATGCTCGGCTATGACCATCCGCCTTTTCTGGCAGAGCGCAGGATCGTTCTTCTTGACTCTTTCCTCCAAGGCCAAAACCTCCTCGGCGCCTTTGAGAAAGGCCTTCCGAATGCCAAGGGCCCATTGATCCTTCTCCAGAGCAGAGGCATGCAAAAAAGTCCTTGGGTCCAGTTCGTCCCCTAGCAGCATCTGATAGAGTCGCAGGATCGACACTGTGCCGATTCCCACACCGGTTCCATGCAGAATAGGATCGCCACCTTCCCACAGCAAGCGCATTTCCCAAAAATGCGCGAGATGGTGTTCACTCCCCGAGGCTGGTCGTGAATTCTCCACATAGCTGATAGCTACTCCTGACAGGATCAATGTCTCCATGAGCTCTCCTATGGCGCCCCGATCGCCGGCAGCAATTCCTTCTCGCAGTCGTATCGTCCTTTCCAAAGACTCTCGAGTCAACTTGGCTACCCGCTCACAATAGTACTCGCCGTTAATGATCGCCGATAGCTTCCAGTCAGTTAAGGCCGTATACTTGCCAACCACATCACCGAAGCCTGCCGCGATCATATCTTTAGGCGCTTCCGCAAGTATCGTGCGATCGGCAATAATGGCTTTGGGAACGTGGCACTCAAAGGTTGTTTTCAAGTTATTCTTCAACAAAGGGGCCACCGATGAAGCGTAACCATCCATGGACGGAGCGGTGGCCACGATAAAGTAGGGTAAGCCCAGTCGGTGACTGAAAAAACGAGAGATGTCATTGATGGTCCCGGACCCAACCGCCACAATCAGGTCACAGTCAGCATCAAAGTTAATCAGCAATCGTCCCAGGGCATCTTCATCTGGTGACAAGGCTGCATCATCAAACACAAAGGAAGAATAGGACATTCCCTGCGTGAACAGTATCTCCAGTACCTGCCCGCCAGCGATCTTTGCGGTGTTCTTGTCGGCCACAATAAAAGGTTTCTGGTAACCGCCTCTTCGGATCAAGTCCGCTAGTTTGCCCATGGCCCCATCACTGATCTCCACCGCTTCAATGCCGGCAAAGTGTGTCCGTCCACACTCACATGCTATTGGTCTGTTGAGGTAATGTCCCAGATCCACTGGCTCCAATGCCATACCAATCCCCTTTCCTTGTTCTGCTTCAAGAATTGCAGTCCCAAAAACGTTCGCCCTACTCCATCAGCCTAGCTCTCTGAAGTGCAAGGACAATGATGGGAATGATCACAACCTGGAGAGCTATACCTGGCAGCGCATCCCAGACTGCGCCCGCTGCAAACATCTGCCAGCTAAAGGCCTGGCCAGACAGACCATAGACCAAGACACTCGCCACTCCCCAGACAACTCTCCCACCAAGCATTGCTGCTAGAAGGGACAGAAGGATAGAGCTCGGCGTCCGTGACCAGAAGCGGTAAAACACTCCCGCCAAAAAGCCATAGGCCCCTAACTCAAAGGACATGACAAAGGCGGTGGGAAACACCGGAGGGGTTCCAAACATAAAACCGCGCAACAAGGGAGTTACAATACCAATGATCAATCCGTAAGGACCTCCAAGTACAAATCCGCTGAGCAGTACTGGGATGTGCATCGGTAAGAGACGACGGCCCACACTGGGGATCTGCCCCGTCAAGAAAGGCATCAGCAGCCCGAGCGCCACCAACAGTCCAGCTAACACAAGGTGTTTTGTCGATTGTCTTGTCGATTGTTTTGTCGTTGATTTCTTCACTGTCTTCCTCCATCAGTCATGTATTCCTTAGGACAATCAAGTTTTCGGCACAATGGAAATGAAACCCTCC
>DUPN01000080.1 GCA_012838305.1 Bacillota bacterium
CCAACTGAGCTACGCCGCCATGACAATCTCCATTATACTCAGGCTCCATCGCAATGTCAAGAGCAAAACTCAAGGCAAAACTCAGCCTTTGACCAATCCCCAATTGAAAAAGTAAACTCTACCCCCTGTAGTGCTGGGTGTGGAAGTTACTTCTGCAAACTCGGTGATGGAAGTTAATCCTTCAAAGAGTTATGATGGTTTAGGTGGCGCCTCGCAAGGAGGCACTTCACGTGAACAAGAGCAAACACTTAACTCTGGAGGATAGAATTGTTATTGAAATCCGGTTGCAGCAAAGGGAATCGTTTAAAAGTATAAGCCGAGAGCTAGGAAAAGATCCGACCACCATTGCCAAAGAAGTTAAGAACCACATTCAATTCAAGCAGTCAGGTGCCTATGGAAGGAACTTCAACGACTGCCTTTTTAGGAAAGACTGTGGCCATCGTCGTCTTTGTGATAAAAAGAGGTGCAACCGTGTCTGCTCCCTTTGCAAGACCCATCGCTGCTCGTCTTTGTGCGCTGACTATCGCCAAGAAATATGCCAGAAGCTGTCTAAGCCTCCCTATGTTTGCAGTGGCTGCGAATCGCGAAGGGGCTGCACCTTGGAGAAAAGGATCTATTCTGCCAAGAGCGCCCAAAAGGAGTATGAGATAGTTCGTTCTGAATCACGGCGAGGGATACAGCTTACCGAGGGAGAGGCCTTGAGGCTGGACGCACTTATCAGCCCTCTTCTCAAGAAAGGTCAGTCTCTTCACCACATCTGTGCCAGTCACGTTAATGAGATTATGGTCGATCAACGATCCCTCTACAACTATGTAGCGGCCGGCATCTTCTCCGCTAGAAATCTGGACATGCCTCGTGTAGTGCGTATGGGCAGACGCAAGAAAAGGAAAGATGGCTTCAAGGTGGATAAGAAGTGCCGCATCGGGCGGACCTACCCGGATTATCTCAACTTCATGCAAGAGCACCCTGACGCTACTATCGTCGAAATGGACTCCGTAAAAGGCAAAACGGGTGGCAAGGTCATTCTGACTCTGCACTTTTGCGTACCCCAGTTCATGCTGGCGTTCATCCGGGATGCCAATACCGCTCAATCAGTCATTGATATCTTTAACTGGCTCTGGCAGGTCTTGGGACCTGATACCTTCCGCAGGTTGTTTCAGGTAGTGCTAGGAGATAATGGGAGCGAGTTCTCCAATCCTTCTGCACTCGAAATGGGCTTGCAAGGTGAACCAAGGACACGTATCTTTTACTGCGATCCAGGGGCTCCCTATCAGAAGCCAGCTGTGGAGAACAACCATGGTCTCATGCGGAGGGTTATCCCCAAAGGAATCTCTCTGGATACCTTTAGCCAAGGAGACATCACACTTATGATGAATCACATCAACTCCTACAAAAGAGCGAATTTGGGCGATAAATCCCCCTACGAGGTTTTTGCCTCGCTCTATGGGGAAGAAGCCCTAAGAAGAATGGGCGCAGAACTCATCCCTGCGGATGAGATCACCCTGCGCCCATACCTTCTCAAAAAATAAACCGTCACAAGAGGCGCTACCAAACTTGACTCCCAAAGACAACACCTAAGGGGGTGGAATTTACTCCTGCAAATGGTTAGCCTAAATCCCACCTCTGGTTCAACGTACCAAAAATCAGCTGATTTCTGCCTCTTGTGGCTTCTATTTTACCCCAAACGAGCGCGAAAGTCACCGAAATTCCCCCAAACAAACCTTTTTAAAGCTAGCCAAATTCGGCTCTTTCAACAATTCAACAATCTGTGGAAGTTACTCTTTCAAACTGGAACTTACCTTTTCAATTGGCCTGCGGGCAACTCAAACGGAGTACACGTTCTGTGGATGAACCCAGGGCTCCCTTGGCACTTCTGCGCACGGTGGGGATCCATAAGACG
>DUPN01000081.1 GCA_012838305.1 Bacillota bacterium
CTCAGGGCAGGTCCTGCACTGTCCCTATACCTTTGAGAAAGCGCTGTTGATCGTGGGGGAAATGACCGATCTCCTGGTGCTGGATCTGGTGGACAAGGGGCTTGTCACCGATCAGCTGGCCTTAACAGTCGGTTATGACCGGGAGAATTTGACCCATCCCATCATCCGCAAAGCGTACTTAGGGCCGGTCACAACCGATGCCTATGGACGCAGTGTCCCCAAAGCGGCCCATGGCACCATCAATCTGACCCGGCCCACCTCCTCCACCAAACTGATCCTCGATGCCATCACAGAACTGTTTGAGCGCATTGCTGACCCAAAGCTCCTGATCCGAAGGATCACGGTCACAGCCAACCGCGTTGTGCAGGAAGCCGAAGCTCGGCAGACGGAGAGGTTTGAGCAGCTCAACCTCTTTGCGGATTACGCTCGTTTAGAGAAGGAAAAAGAGGAGGAAGCAGCCCAGCGTGTGCAGGAGAAAAAGGTACAGCAGGCTATGCTTCAGATCAAAGAGAAACATGGCAAAAACGCCATTTTGAAGGGCATGAATCTGGAAGAAGGCGCTACCACGCTAGAGCGGAACCAGCAGATCGGGGGGCACAAAGCATGAAGGATTGCTATGAAGATATCATCCATCGGCCCCGCCCTATCTCCAAGGCACGCCGGAAAATGGCTCTACTGGACCGGGCGGCCCAGTTCTCCCCCTTTGCAGCCCTGAGCGGTTATGAAGCAGCCGTCAAGGAAACGGCCAGAATCACGGAAGAGAAGGTGGAACTGGACGAGTATGTACTGGGAGCTTTGAGCAGGAAACTGCAAATCCTGGCTGATCGGCTGGCGGAAGCGCCCGAAGTCTCCATCACACACTTTCAGCCGGACAGCAAAAAACCAGGCGGCCGCTATATTACAGCCCTGGGTCAGGTGCAGAAGATCAAGGAATATGAGCGGATTGTGGTTTTATCCGATGGCAGAGAGATCCCCATAGAGGAAATCGTGAAGATAGATGGTGAGATTTTCGATCGTTAAAAGCCCGGCGGACTTGCCGCCGGGCTTTGGTTTCGCCTTTTTAGAAGGGTGAATCCGGGAAGTAATAGAGATGGGCATTCTCTGGCGTTACCAACGTTGCGTCGAGGATGTACTCGCCCAAAACAGAGGCATTGGAAACAAAGCGCAGAGCAGTTACCTCCATACCGGTGGCGATCATGGCCGGTGGGTAGAGAACGTCTACAGGAATGAGGCGATCTGCTTCCATCACTCGGGCGATCATTTCCTTCATGCCCGCTCCGCCCACGATAAAGAGCTCTTCTTCACGGCCTGCCTGCTTCACAGCCTCAATGACACCTAGGGCTACGTCATCGTCTTGGGCCCAGACTGCATCGATCTTGGGGAAACGTGCCAAGAAGTCCTGCATCACCTGGAATCCATCGTCCCGGTTCCAGTTGGCATACTGCCAATCCAAGACGTTAATGTCGGTCCCTTCTACTACCTCCATAAAGGAGTCAAACCGATAGTTATCGATGACGGTGGGAATGCCGCGCAAGACGACAATATCTCCCTTACCGCCCAGGGCTTCAACCATGTATTCACCGGAAACACGGCCCAAAGCATGGTTGTCACCGGCTACATAGATGTCGGCGACGCCTTCCTTCGTCAAGCCCCGATCCACGACCGTAATAAACACTCCCTGCATTTTCAGCATTTCCACAGGATCGGTGAGGGGATCCGATTCAAAGGGTAGAATGACCAAAGCATCGATGTTGTGAATGGCGTAAAGATCCTCTAGTGTATTGGCCTGTTCAGCTGCGCTGCCAGCGGTAACCAGGATTATTTCTAAATTCGGGTAAGTCTCCTTCAACCTTTCTTGAGTCACTTTAGCCCAATAGTTGATGCCGCCGGTCCATCCATGGGTTGCTGCCGGGATAGACACACCTATCACAACTTTGTCCTGGGCCAATGCGGCCGGAACGAACAATAGGGTGACCAGACACAACAAAGTTAAGGTTACAATTGTTCTTCTCATGGATACGCTCCTTTCGAGAGATGGAATAATCCTTTTGTTACGAAAACCGTTGGGGAAAGCCTCCTTTCTAGGTTTTGATCATTCTTTACCGGTTCGCTGCAACAAGACAGCGCCAATAATGATCAAGCCTTGAACGGCACCGTTCAAATACTGGCTGATCACATTGGACAGATTGAGGATATTGCCAATAATGGAAAAGATGATGGCGCCCGCCACCGTTCCCCAGATCCTAGCCGATCCACCCTTCATGGCGGTTCCTCCAATGATCACAGCTGCGATGGCCTCCAATTCCCAGCCTAGCCCGGTGGTGCTGCTGGCGGACCCTAGGCGGGGAACATAAATAATGGTAGCGATGGCCACACAGAGGCCCTGTAGAACATAGGTCAAGACACGGATTCTATTGACGTTAATGGCCGAGTAGTGGGCTACATCATAGTTGGAACCTATAGCCAGTACATAGCGGCCAAACCGGGTCTTGTTCAGTAAAATCGCTCCGACCACCGCCACTAAACCAAAGACAATCAAGGGAATGGGGATCCCCCAGAGGGTACCGTAATAGACGGGGCGGTACAATACTCGTATGGACAGATTCAAAGAAAGAGTGCCACCATCAGCCAAGTAGGTGACCAGGGACCGGAAAATCCCCATGGTTCCCAAGGTGACAATGAAACTCTCAATGCGCCCCTTCGTGATCACAAAACCGTTAACAAATCCTCCCACAATGCCCAGAACCATGGCGAGACCCATCGCGGCCAGAATGGTGGCCCAAGTTGCCCCCCATGTCTTGACGAGGTAGTTCATGAAGATGATCATCATGCCTGAGTTAAAGGCGGCCATGGAGCCAACAGAAAGGTCAATGCTGCCTGTTCCGATAATGAAGGTAGCCCCGATGGCGATGATTCCTGTAAAGGCGCTCCTGGTAAAGACATTGGTTAGATTGGCCATGGACAGGAACGTGGGGTTAATGGTGGTTCCCAAAATCATCAGTGCTACAACCGCAGCAAAGGGACCAATGTCCTGCCATGAAAAGCGGGTTCCGAGCTGCTTAAGCCTGGCTTGCCTGTCTGTGGTCGGATGGTTCATCCCCTACTCCTCCTTTAATGCCGGTGGCATACAACATGATTTCTTCTTCATTGATTTCATCGCCCAAGAGCTCACCCACAATCCTTCCGCTGCGCATCACAATCACTCGATCACTCAGACCGATAATCTCGCTCAGCTCCGAGGAAATGAGAATGCAGGATTTGCCTTGTTTCACCAGTTCACGGACGAACCGATAGACCTGCTGTTTCGTTCCCACATCGATACCCCGCGTGGGTTCGTCCAAGATCACGATGTCCGGCTCAACCTGCATCATCTTACCCAAAGCGATCTTCTGCTGATTGCCTCCGCTCAACATACCAAGCATAGCCTTTGATGAGGGCAGGCGTACTTCGAACTCCTGGACCGTCCGATCGAGGGTTGCTTCTTCTTTCTTGGAATCAAGAAAACCAAACTTCGTTACATGATCTTGGAGGGACAAAACCGTTACATTAGGGGCCAGGGGCAAAGCGGTAAACAGGCCTTTGCCCTTGCGATCTTCGCTGAGGTAGACAACATTGTTCTTGATGGCATCGGCATAGGAGTGACCCCAGAGGGGTTGATTGCGGTAGCAGATATCTCCAGAACTGCGGCGCCGAAGTCCGACTACGCATTCCATCAATTCTGTACGACCAGCTCCAATCAGACCGGCAAAGCCCAGAATCTCGCCTTCATAAAGGGTAAAGCTGGCATTTTCCACGTACTTGGGACAGCTTACATTCTGCACATCCAAAACGGCCGGTTTCGCTTGGCTTCGATCGGGCTTCGGCGGGAAGAGTGTGCTGAGCTCGCGCCCTACCATCAGGCGCGCCATATCATCCTCGGAGAGATCGCTCACTTGCTCCGTGGCAATGCGGTAACCGTCCCGCAGGACGGTCACCCGATCAGCCAGCTCCTTGACTTCATCGAGCTTGTGGGAGATATAGATAATGGAGACTCCATGATCCTTTAAGGCTCGGATAATCCTAAACAGCACATCAATTTCGCTTGTGGTTAGAACCGCTGTGGGCTCATCCATAATCAAGACTTCGGAGTTAAAGGCCAAGGCCTTGGCGATTTCCACCATTTGCTTGTCCGATACGCTCAGGTCCTTCACTTTGGTGCGGGGCTTGATTTTGGTGCCCAGCTTGTCCAAAATGTCCGTGCTGCGCTGGCGCATGGCCGCTTTATCTAACAACCCCCGTTTGAGCAGCTCCTTGCCGAGGAAGATATTCTCCTCAACATCCAAATCATTGGCCAAGTTAAACTCTTGATGAATCATGACAATTCCATCGGCTTCCGCCGCGCCCGTGTTATGATAGCGCACTGGCTGGCCCTTTCTCAACAGCTCACCCGACGTCTGTTCGTGATAACCAGCGAGGATTTTAACGAGAGTGGACTTGCCAGCTCCATTTTCGCCAATCAAGGCATGTATTTCGCCCTTTTTCAAATCAAAATCAACGTCAAAAAGCACAGGTACTGTACCGTAGGTCTTACAGATCGTCTTGGTCTGCAGTGCGAGTTCTGGCATGCGGCATCCCACCTAAATACATGAAAGTTTACATAGTTTAGATTAAACTTCGGGTTTAAACATATATTTCCTTCTTTCTTTCGTTTTTCCTTCATTCCGCGCAAGTATTAAATAATTCAGTGCATTGGGAAGGGATTCCTGGATAATTTGACTAATATTGACATGAGGAGAATGCTACGGAGGTGTTGATATTGATTGAAGGCAAAGACAATAAGACAAGAGGTGGTATACTCCGGTTCGGCATGGTCGGCGGGGCCTCCGGGTCCTTCATCGGTGATGTGCACCGCAAGGGAGCCGTCTTCGACGGCCAGGCGCAGCTCGTGGCGGGATGCTTCTCCCCGAACTATGAGCGCACCGTACTCACCGGCGAAAACCTCGGTCTCGACCCCACACGCTTGTACCGCAGTCACGACGAGATGGCCGAAAAAGAAGCGGCCAGAGATGATGGCATCGACTTTGTGATTATCGCTGCTCCCAACTACGCGCACTATGCCGCGGCAAAAGCCTTCCTCCTTCAGGGCATTCACGTCGTGTGTGAAAAGCCGCTGTCATTTACGGTAGAAGAAGCTGAAGAGCTCGACCGGATCTCCGCAGAAAAGGGTCTTCTGTTCTGCGTAACCTACGTCTATTCACAATGTCCCGCGGTGAAGCAGGCCCAGATGATGGTACAAAGAGGCGAGATTGGCGAGATCCAGGTCGTGGTGGCCGAGTATCCCCAAGGCTGGCTAGCAACGGCCTTAGAATATGAAGACAACAAGCAAGCCGCCTGGCGAACAGATCCAAAACAAGCAGGTATCTCCAACTGCGTCGGAGACATCGGAAGCCACATCGAGAACACCGTGTCCTATATCACAGGTTTGGAAATTGATGAGCTCTGCGCCCGTTTGGATAACTTCGGCGGAGAAAACCGCCCCTTGGACACCAATGCCCACATCTTAGTCAAATACAAAAACGGAGCGGTGGGCAACTACTGGTGCTCCCAAGTGGCCATCGGTTATGATAACGGCTTAACCGTGCGCATCTTCGGAACGAAGGGCAGTATTGAGTGGTACCAGGAAAAATCCAATTACCTGAAAGTGGTCAAGCTGGGCGAGGCGCCTCAACTCTTGTCCAGAGGCAACGGCTACTTCCATCCTGAGGCCGCTGCCATGTCCCGCATTCCTGCCGGTCATCCCGAAGGCTATTATTCGATGTTTGCCAATACCTATCTGAAGTTCACCAATGCCCTTCTCCAGCTGAAGCAGGGGCTTGAACTGAGCGCAGACGACTTGGATTTCCCCGATGCCAAGGTGGGGGCCCAGGGAGTCAAATTCATTCATCGCTGTGTAGAGAGCTCGAAGAGGGGCTCCGTCTG
This sequence comes from Bacillota bacterium, assembly GCA_012838305.1. GTDB lineage: Bacteria > Bacillota > Limnochordia > Darwinibacteriales > Darwinibacteriaceae > UBA5420. The sequence continues at coordinate 5,959 of DUPN01000081.1, forward strand.
GGTCAAATTCGATTAGAGGAGATGAGCATATGAGCAGACCAGTTACCATTTTTACCGGGCAGTGGGCCGATCTGACCTTTGAAGAAGTGTGCCAAAAAATGAGCGCCATGGGCTATGACGGCCTGGAAATTGCCTGCTGGGGGGATCACGTAGATCCCAAGCGCGCTGCGGAGGATCCCCAGTATGTGCAGGACCGCCTGGGCACGCTAGAGCGCTATGGACTGAAATGCTGGGCCTTGGGAGCCCATCTGCCCGGCCAGTGTGTTGGCGACAATTGGGATCCCAGGCTCGATACCTTTGCCCCCGATCATGTCAAAGGACAGCCGGACAAGATTCGTGCATGGGCGATTCAAGAAATGAAGTATGTGGCCAAAGCGGCTAAGAATATGGGCTGCAAGGTGGTCACGGGCTTTACCGGCTCTCCGATTTGGGGCTACTTCTACTCCTTCCCCCCGACGACGGAGGAAATGATTGAGGATGGTTTCAACCGCATCGTCGAGCTCTGGACGCCGATCCTAGATGAATTCGACAAGCAGGGCGTGCTCTTCGCCTTGGAAGTCCATCCCACGGAGATTGCCTATGATCTCTACACAACCGAAAAACTGCTCAAGCACTTTAACCGCCGCCAGACCTTCGGTATTAACTTTGATCCCAGCCATCTAATCTGGCAGGGAGTTGAGCCGCATCTTTTCATCAGGGAGTTCCACGACCGCATCTACCATGTGCATATGAAGGATGCAGCCGTCACCCTAGACGGCAAAGCAGGTATTCTCGGATCCCATATCACCTTTGGCGACACGAGGCGGGGCTGGAATTTCCGTTCTCTCGGCCATGGCGATGTCAACTTTGAGGACATCATTCGAGAGTTAAATGCCATCGGTTACGATGGCCCCTTGTCCGTGGAGTGGGAAGACAGCGGAATGGAGAGGGAGTTCGGTGCCCAGGAATCCCTGGAGTTCGTGCGCAGAGTCAATTTTTCCCCATCGGAAATGGCTTTTGATGACGCTTTGAAAAAATAGACGACAGTCCTTGCGAAATGAAAAGGGATGGAAGCCTTTCCTTGTGCTCCCATCCCTTTTCCTATTCATGCTTTGTGGTGGTAACAAGCCCAACGCGGTCGAGCTGGGCGGCTGGACCTAAAGCTTGAATCACCAGGCGAATTTCCCCTGCCTCCAGCCAGGGCTCAGGCAGGTACAAACGGTCTGTAAGGGTGCCCCCGGTGAACTCAGGCTGGCCTTGCACATGGACAAATAATCGTCCAGCCAGATGCGGACCCAGATAGGCCGTGATGTGGCAGTTCCTACCTTGGAAAGCTAGATAGGTGAGACCCTCTGCGGGCCTAAGCGGTAACACCAGGACATAGACGCGGCCAGCTGCAAACTCCAAGGGGTACTCCAGCTCCAGAGGTTCGCCCCTGGGAATGGACGCAAGCTTGTGGATCAAAGGGGGCGATAAGCCCGCATACTCCCAGTCCACAAGGGGCTGGCCCACAAAGAGCTGCGGCTGGGCGGAGTCTAATCCCCGGATCTTGATCACATTCTTTTCTTGAACGTGAGAGCTTAGGTCCATATGGCGGGAAAAGCCATTGCTCCAAGCTGCCACTTCCCCGTTGATCTCAACCGCGGCCTCACAGGGAAGCTCCAGAAGATACGTTGTTTGTTCTGGCTGGCGGGCAAATGTCCCTAACCATTCTCCGCCTTGGTATGTTTCCTGAATCCCTTTTAGTGTGCGCACAAGGGCGGCTTTATGCTGCAAGCCGCGCATGCTGCCTAAAGCCAGCGCGGGGACGCGCCTATGGTCGAAGTTGGAGTGACCCCAGATCTCTGCGGCAATGAGCAAGGTCTCGCCAAGACTCGCTCCCAATGGTACAAGGCTGCCATTGCCGCCAGGGAACAAAGTGGTCAGATAGCTTCCATCTGCATAGACACTGACAATATCAGCCGATTGAGCCATGTACAGAAAATGCTCACCATCTGTAAGGTCTGTCCCCGATAGATCCGGGGAATAGAAACCAAGGCCCTGGTATTGTCCTAGCTCCTCCAGGGCCAGGGGCGGCCCTTGCCACTGCTTCCTCTCGGCCTGCAGCCAATCCCACAGATCCAGGATCGACCAGCTCTGTAAGAGGCCCGATTGGATGGGGACATCCTCGGTTTGGAGAGAGGCAGGATGGGCGTCCAACAATTCGATACCCAGCTTCCCTGGGACCAGCTTATAGACCTGCCCTCGGGATCCTCCAGACCAAATCTTAGCCCTAGTCCCCTCCAGCCAATCCGCCTCCATCACCAGGTATTCTTCCCCGTCTGGACCTCCAAACCAAGTCTTCCCGGCCATTTCTGTCGTCAAAAGTACACAATGAAGAAATTCTGACCCAGAGCGCAACAAAATGCTCTGGGGTGTTTCTTGGTGCGAGTAGGTAAATACAACTGCTTCAGGTCCCTCCTCCCACCGGCAGTCCGCTGCTATTACCCTCAGATTCCCGGCCAGAGCAAACTCTCCGCTGCTGCCAGGCGAGCCCTGGAAGAGAAGCACTCGTCCTCCCAGTTGCTGTTTAATACAAAAAAGCTCGCTTGTGGAATAGAGAATACGCAGCCGATCCTGCTCCTCAAGAACCGGTAGATTGTACGGGAGAATCTTCACAGTCTTGGGCGCCACTTCCAGCTCGGAGCTTCGGGGAAAGGAAGCGCCCTCTGCCTCGATCGTCCCTCTGTATTCCGTGTCTGTCAAATTCGTCGCGAAGATAAAACGGCTGCCGTCGCCAAAAAGCAGGCTAAACACTTCGTGTTCTCCCGCCTCGTTTGGAGCACCAAGGCCCGTTCCAGGTTCCGCCCTGACAGTATTGGGCGCTTCGGATCGGGCCTCCGCCAGTTCTTGGCGGAAGGATTCTAAGAAGAAGCCCAGCAGACGGCCCTCATAAAACTCGTTCCGCAGCCTGCCGGCAGAGTCAATCATGCCGCCAAAGTCGCTGTTGGTGAGGAGAAAGGCAAAGGGTGTCTTCCAATCATTGACCGCATGATAAAAGCCATAATTGCCCCCTGAAACCTGTAGGAAAGGTCCCAAACCCTTCACGCCTGCAGCGAGCAGGCGCCGCAGCAGAAAATGGCTGCGGCCTGTTTCTGTGACGATCAGCGGTAAATCACGCTTAGCCAGGCTATGAACATAGCTTTGCACCAAACGTTCCACACCTGGCTTACGATCCCCGGGGTAGAAATTACCCGTGGGGATCACTCCAGACACTTCCCCCGTGGCCCCGGTGAGATCGCCTTCCCCCGCGCAGGCAGTTAAGGGCACCGTGATCCCGGCCGCCCGGGCTACGTCACGCAGAGCCCCGATATAACCGACCCGATCATGGCAATCGAAGAAATCCAGCTCATTGTCTAACTGTACACCGATCACCGGTCCACCCTTGGAGAACTGATAGTCCTTTAAGATGCCCAGGATCTTCTGGTACCACTTTTCCACATATCCCAGGAAAAGCTCGTTATTCTGCCGCAGCTCCAGGCCACTCTTTGGATAAAGCCAGGCAGGCAGGGCACCTCCATCCCATTCGCTACAGATATAAGGGCCGGGACGGGCCAGAACTCTCAGTCCCGCTTCAGAGGCCAAGTCCAGGAAGGCGGCTACATCCTTCTCGCCAGAAAAGTCCCAGCACCCCTCCCTGGGCTCATGGTAATTCCACGGGAAGTAGACATCGATGGCGTTGTATTTGGCTGCCTTTACCTTCGCAAGGCGGTCACTCCATAGCATCCTGGGAATACGGAAATAGAATAATGAGGCCGTAAGTAAGATGGTCGGCTCTCCATCTAGGCAAAACCCTTTTTCGTTCAGATCAATTCGCAAGTGCTACCCTCCTTTCTCGTTGATCTCTGCGATCTGTTCCGGGGAAAAGGAGACCCCCGCAGAGGTCTCCTGGTAACGTTGTTTATTGGTTTCCGGTGGGCTGCAAGAAGGGCAGCATGTACTTGAGCGTACCCCAGTGTCCGTAGGGTCCCGCGTAGGGATTTTCCGATCCGGGCCAGTTGGTCCAGTAGTACTCATCCCAGGTCAGGAAGCCTGCATAACCATAGGTGGGAATGCTGGGCATTTCCTCAATCAGGATCTTCAGTGCTTCTGTGCTCACCGCAACCGTGGCCTCGATATCGGTGGGATCTGTGGCCCGCATCCGACGGATGATCGCATCAAACTCAGGTGATGACCATCTAGAACCATGTCCCCGGTTGAGCTCGCCAATGGGTGCCATGTACTCTGAATAGAAGTCATCGAGCACACGATAAAGGTCTACACCTGCACCCCAAGGTTCGGGAGCTGGCCAGACACTGCCAACTTGGAAATCACCTCTTTGCTGCAGCTCGCTATAGGCGTCAGTGGCAATGTATTCTGCTTCGATACCAAACTTCTTCCATTGCTGTACAGCAGCATTACCGTTCTTGAACTGATGATGTGCCGTATCATGAATATCTGTAACCTGGATCTTCCACTGCGTTCCGTCAGGCAGCAGCCAATTGCCCTTAGCATCGCGGGAGAAACCATTTTTCTCCAGCAGTCTTTCCGCAACATCAGGCGCATACTTGTACCAGCCTAAACCAAATGTTGCTTTGACTTCGTCCATATCTTCGCTCACTTGATGCCCTCTTTGCCTGGCGTATTCGGCCACCCTTAAACCTGCATCGGGATCATAGGGGTAGAACAGCTCCCCATCTCCCAGATCCAGAGCGAAGTCCTGCAGCCAATCCTGCATCGGTTCGATATAGAATTCTGGATAGGCACCGAGGGAAGGAATGTGAATCGGGCTCAAAGTGGCTTGACCGTCCACCGCCTGGGCCAGGTATTCAACGATATCCATGGCCAAGAGCAACGCCCAGCGCACTTCCTTGTTATCGTAGGGCTCGAGCATGGTGTTGAAGATAATACCTGTGATGCAGGGATCATTGTTGACAACCCAGGGGAAATGAGGCTGATAGGCCCGGATTGTTTCTCCCTGCGCCATGGCGGCAACAAAGGCCTCGGCGGAAAGGTCTGCTACGTCCAGTTGATGGGTCAGCTGCGCCACAATCTTAGCACTTTCATCATTATAGGTCTGGAAGAGCACATATTGCGGTACGGGCTCGCCGAAGAGAATACCGGTGGGGGACTTATCCCAGTCGTCCCTCTTTTCCCAAATTGTCCAGTAGCCGCTGGGATCATAGCTGTGCAGTTTATAGGGTCCGCAACCAATAAAGGGGTTGAACTCAAAGGACACTACATCGTCCACTTCTGCAAAGATATGCTTGGGCATAATCCAGGTACAGCCCCAGCGATCTAAGAAGTGGGTGTGGAACCTTGAATTCGACTCTTTCAGTTCAAAGACGACCTCGTAATCTCCATTCTTGTAGACAGCGTCTACTGCTGTGGAGAAGGTGGGATGGTTGCTAAAGCCCGGTTCCGCAATCAATGCTTCCACTGTAAAGACAACATCATCTGCGGTAAAGGGGGTGCCGTCATTCCAGGCCACACCTTCCCTCAAGGGAATCGTTAGCTTAGTAAAGTCTTCGTTGTAAACGGGATCTCCAGAAGCGAGGCCATTGACGATCTTACCCGTGGCAAAATCCACCGACCATAGTGGCTCGTTCACTAGATTCTGCAGGCCGCGATCGCTCCAGCGCCAGCCAACCCAGGCATTGAAATTGCCAGGCGTTCCTACGCGCCCCGTCAGCATGTTCACAATCAGCGTCTTATCCCTTGGCAACCCGGTTGACGTGGCAGCAAAAACGGTAACACTGAAAACAAGGATACTCAGACACACAAATAACAAGACTTTTCTGGTCGTGTTCATTGTTTACCTCCTTAAGGTATTTTTGTCTGCACCTGCCGAGAGAGTTGTCGCACAAATTTATACCGTCCTTTTCCTCACCTCCCGTGCAAGACGTTGAGTGCCAAGATAGAGATGGCATTTAACATGGACACCATCCACATCTACAGTCTCTGGTGCCTGCTGCTTACAGATCTCCATCACATGGGGGCATCGGCCCGCGAATTTACAGCCTTCCCTTAAGTACTCTTCTTGTTCTGTTGCAGCAATGGATATTCTACCCTGCCACTTCTTGGCTGGATCAGCCTCGGGGATCGAATCCCTGAGAAGCTGGGTATAGGGATGACGAGGGTGCATGAGAACCTCTTGCACTGGACCCATTTCCATGATATTGCCCCGAAACATAATGGCGATTTGACCACTCAAGTAGTAAGCGGTGGCCAGATCGTGGGTAATGTAGAGGATACCCATGTTCAGCTCATCTTGGAGCCGCCTAAAGAGGTTGACAATCGACATTCGAATGGAGGCATCCACCATAGAAACGGGTTCATCAGCGATCAATAAGGACGGATCGACCAAGAGGGAGCGGGCAATGGAAATCCTCTGGAGCTGCCCCCCTGAAAACTCGCTGGGGTAGCGCCCTTCCACTTCTTCATAACTTAAGCCCACCGCTTCTAGTTTGGAGTTAATCAGCTCCTTCGCTTCGGTCTTGTTCTTGGCCAGCCCATAGTTGCGCACGGTCTCAAAGAGATAACCCTCAACCTTCCTTAAGGGATTAAAGGTCTCGAAGGGATTTTGGAAGATGCATTGGATTCGTTGGCTAAACCAGACTTTTTGCTTCTCCTTTTCTGGGCCCTGAGCATAGATAATCTTGCCCGCGGTTGGCTGTTCAAAGCCGAGAATCATGCGGGCCAGGGTCGTCTTCCCACAGCCGCTCTCTCCGGCCAAAGTAAAAATCCCGCCCCGGTTCATTTGGAACGATACATTGTCCACAGCAACGATTCTATCTCGGGCCAGAAGACTGCCTCGGTGGAAAACCTTGGTTAGATCTCGAACCTCAAGAACTGCTGGCATGTTGAGCGTCTCTCCCTTCATCCCTCAGCCAACAGGCCACTCGATGCTGGCCGATTATGCTGGTTGCGGGCATTTTCTCTGTGCAGATGGGCATCACCAGCGGACAGCGGGGATGAAACGCACATCCCGCAGGGAGATTGGCTAAGGAAGGCGGCTGGCCGGGAGCACTGGCCCTTTGACCAGTGTCGCCAAACTGCGGCAGAGAGTCAATTAGGAACTTGGTGTAGGGGTGGAGGGGATCTTCAAAAATTTCGACTGTCGCTGCCTCTTCGATGATTCTACCTGCATACATGATGGCTAAGCGATCGGTAATATTGGCATGGATCCCCATATCATGCGTAACCAGGACAATTGTGTTGTGCAGGAGCTCTTGAATATCCTCTAGGAGCTGCACCACGCCCCTTTGCACCACAACATCCAAGGCTGTGGTGGGTTCATCGGCGAAAATGAGACTTGGCTTTAAGAGGGCCGCCAAAGCAATGGCCACCCTCTGCTTCATTCCTCCTGAGAGCTGGTGGGGATAGGCTTCCAGAATGCTCAGGGGCAGGCCGAGCCGATCAATGTGGTCTTTGGCAATCTCAAACATCTCTGCTTCTGTTTTCCCACTGAGGTGACTGCTTAAAAAGTCCCGGTAGGTTTCCTTGAGTTTAAGGACAGGATTAAAGATGCTCATGGCTCCCTGGGGAACATAGGCCATGTATTGCCACCTCAACTTGCGCAGTTCCTGCTTGCTCAGGGAGTAAACATCAAACTCCTGCCCGCCCCTGGTGTAATAGACCGTGCTGTTAACCAGGCGCAGGGGACGAGCAATAGAGGCGTAGAGCGTCTTGATCAGTGTCGTCTTTCCGCAGCCGCTTTCACCGGCGATACCGTAGATTTCATTCGTAAAAATCTTAAGGTCGATTCCGTCGACTGCTCGGACCACCTTTTGACCGCCTTGTACATCCAAAACATAATGGGCTTTCAGATTATTGGTTCGAAGAACCACGTTATTTCCACTCACTTTATTCTCCCCCCACCCTTTGCACACGTGAACGAGGATCAAGATATTCGCTAATGCTCACAGACAACCAATAAAGAGCGATGAAGAGGAGAACCGAAAGCACCACCGGTGTTAAGAGCCAGTTCCAGCGTTTTAACAGGATCGCCTGGTAATTTAGGGCCCATTTTAGCGTGGTGCCCAGCGTGGGAATATCCATATTGGTCAGACCAACGATGGAAAGCGTCATCTCCATACCAATCGCCCAGGACATGTTATTGATCAAAGTAGAAAAGGCCAAGGGCGTAATATAGGGTAAGTACTCCTTAAAAACCAGCTCCAAGGTGCCCGTCCCGGAAAGAATCGCCGTTTTGGTAAACTCCCGTTCACGCAAGCTCAAGACCTGCGAGCGAATAACCCGGGCATCCCAGGCCCACCCGAAAACAGCCAAAAGGAGGCCGGTTGTGACAATGGTCATTCTGTCGCGGATCAGCATGGCCAGCATCACGATGATCAAAAAGAGGGGAATAACCAAGAAACCATCGCTGATAAACATCAGAAAGCGATCCATCATTCCGCCGCGGTAACCGGCCACCAAGCCCACTGACACCGCAATCACTCTGGAGACCACCCCGGCAATCACCGAAATGATCAGGGAGTTGCGAATGGCAAAGGTCGCCTGCCAGAAAATATCCTGACCGCGGGAGCAAGTCCCCAGAAGATGCTGGGATGATGCGGGTAAATCGCGCGGCACATAAAACCAGATGGTGGGATCATAGGGAGACAAGAACGACAGCAGCGCCAAAGCTAGTAAAAAACACAAAACGGTAAAGGCGAAGAAAAACCGGTAATCTCTGAACAGTTCCTTCAGGGTACTCCCCATCTCAACCCTTCCTTTCTGGATTTACCTGTATCGAATCCTAGGATCAAAAAGCGGATAGATTAGATCGACAAGCAGCACAAGAGTTGTAATTCCCACAATGGACAGGGCAATGATCCCCATAATCAGGTTGTAGTCACCCGTCAAAATCGCCGAAAAGAGCAGATGGCCTATTCCGGGATAGGAAAAAACAACTTCCGTGATCAACGCTCCACTTAGAATCTGCCCGAGGGACAGGGCGAGATTGGTGATCTGCGGCAACATGGCATTGCGGATCACATACCTAAACATGATTTTCCCTTCCGTGATGCCGCCTAACTGGGCGTATTGCACAAAGTCCTCCGAATTGACGTTCTGCACAATTAGTTTCGTTGTTTGAAACCAGGAAGCAGCTCCTAACACCACCATGGACAGGGCTGGCAGAAAAGCATGCCGCAGAACATCCAAAATGTAACTAAGGGTAAAAGAAGGTGTCCTCCCGATACTGGCGCCGCCGGCAATAGGGAATCGACGGAAAACATAGCCAAAGAGGATTAAAAGGCTCAAGGCAAAGACATAGTAGGGTATGGGCCGGATAAACATCACAATGACATCAAGGGCCTTTGACCAACGCCGGTTATGGGCATAGCCGGCCATACCTCCGAAAATATTCCCGAAGACCCAGGAAAACACGGTGGTCGTAAACAACAAACCCACTGTCCAGGGCAGAGCGTTCTTGATTAAGACGATGACCGGAGTTGGAAACTGGAAGAAGGAGATCCCAAAATCACCGCCGGACAATCGCACCCAAAAGTCCCGATACTGCTGCAACCAAGACCCAGACAACCCGTACATTTCTGTTAGATCGTCCACCATTTGCTGAATATGGGCTGGATCCAAGTAGGTTCCCCGTGATCGGATCTCTGAAATTGTTCTCTCGACAGGATTGGTCGGTGCCAGACGGGGAATGAAAAACACGATAGTTATTCCGAGGAAGATGACTAAGATATACTGCAACAAGCGGGGAACTAGATATGTCCTGATGAACATGGCACTCCTCCTTAGCTTAGCCAGCAAAAATTCGCACCTTGCCTATAACTACTACATTTTCTGTAATACTCCTTTTTTCTTACAACTCTATAATGTTTTAGCGGAGAATTTGACGATTGGAACAACTGCTGAGGATTGGCCGCTAAACAAGGGGTGCATCCTACTCAGATCAGACTGTAGCTCAGTCAAAAGGAAAAAAGGCGTTTGTCTTGAATAATTTGGGTAATACTGGAATCAAAGGAGGGATCTCCCTTGAAGAGAGTGCTAACGGCGGTGCTGCTTGCCGCCATGGCCATGAACTTAGGGGCGGGACCAGCCCTCTTGGCCACGGGTTCAGAACAGGTGCAGCAGGCACCAATCGAGGCGCGCCTCAAGGATACACTCTCCCAGCTTACCCTGGAAGAAAAGGCTGGTCAGATGGTGCAAGCGGAGATCGGGTACATTACCCCCGGGGATGTAACCGCCTTTAACGTTGGATCCGTCTTTTGCGGAGGCGATCAGCATCCTCCTCTGGGTAACAGCGCCGCCCACTGGCTGGAGATGTACACGACCTATCAAGAAGCGGCCCTGCAATCATCGTCCGGACTGCCCATTCTCTTCGGGGTGGATGCTGTGCATGGTCACAGTCATGTGGCCGCGGCCACCGTTTTCCCCCATAACATCGGTCTAGGGGCAGCCAACGACCCAGAGCTGATCTATGCCATTGGAGCGGCGACAGCCAGAGAAATGGCTGCCACTGGTCTGAATTGGAATTTCTCCCCTTGTGTAGCCGTGGTGCAGGACATTCGCTGGGGGCGCTGCTATGAGAGCTTTGGGGAAAGTGCAGAGCTCCAGAAATCCCTGGTCAAACCCTATGTGCAAGGCCTCCAGCAGGAAATCAGCGCCACAGCCAAACATTTTGTGGCTGACGGTGCCACCCTTTGGAACAAACGAAACCATCGGGCCAGCCGGCTACTGTATAATCCCGATGCCTTCAAGATCGATCAAGGGGACGCCAAAATAGGAGAAGGGGAGCTGCGCCAGATTCACCTGGCCGGCTATCTGGAAGCAATTGAAGCGGGTGTAGATGCGGTCATGATCTCCCACAGCAGTATCAACGGTGTCAAGCTGCACGGCCATGACCTGATTCAATCCCTACTCAAGTCGGAACTGGGATTTGAGGGGATCGTTGTTTCGGATTATGAGTCCATTCATCAGCTTCCAGGTGATTATCGAAGGCAAGTGATCACCGCTGTCAATGCCGGCATCGACATGCTCATGGAGCCCAGACGCTGGAAATATGCCATCGAGGCCATTTTAGACGGGGTGAAGACAGGGGAAATCTCTCTGGAGCGGATCGATGATGCTGTCTCTCGGATCCTGACGGTCAAGTATAAACGGGGAGTGATGGACAGACCCATCAAAGACCCCGTGCCGGCCTCCTTCGGATCCGAAGAGAACCGCAGGATTGCCAGGGAGGCGGTGCGCAAATCCCTGGTGCTGCTGAAAAACGAAGGGAGCCTACTGCCCCTGGCGAAGGATGCCCACATTTTACTCCTGGGACCGGGCCGAGACAGCGTCGCCATGCAAGCGGGCGGCTGGACTCTCTCCTGGCAGGGGACGATCAGAGACGAGGTCAAGGGCGTATCGATCAGACAAGGCCTCGCATCCGTCGCTGTGGACAGTGGAGGCCTTGTGTACACCGATCCTATCGATGCGCCGAAGGCGGACGTAGCCCTTGTCGTGATCGGGGAGATCCCCTATGCAGAGGGCGTTGGTGATAACGGACAGCTCACCCTAGACAGTGCCACCGCCCACAAGGACAATCTCCAGGCGCTGGCTGAAGCCAAAGCAACGGGTTTACCCACCATCGTCATTCTCATTTCCGGTCGGCCGCTCCTGGTCACCGATTTCATCCCAGACTGGGATGCCTTCATCGCCGCCTTCCTGCCAGGAAGCGAAGGAGGTTCTGGGATTGCCGACCTAATCTATGGGGAGTATGACTTCAGCGGAAAGCTGCCCCTGACCTGGCCCAAAACGGCCAGGCAGTTCGGGGAGACCATCTATAAACCCAACTACAGAGAAAAAGACTACTTGTTCCCCTTCGGCTATGGGCTGCGTTACGGAAAGTAATGGGGTCGGACCCCTCTTACTTCGGACCCAAGAACGAAGGTGCGAGACCATCGGGCAGTGTTTCGTCAATGAGGAGATGCACATGGATTTCGTGGATCTGCCACTCCACATCCTTGATCAAACCGACCTCAACAGTCAACGTATAGGTTCCTGTCAAGACCTCTTCGTCCATTGTCGTGGTGGTGGATTCGATGCTAGACACTTGCCTCCAGGTGGCAGAGCTGCCGCTTAGGGTCACCACAGGTAAAGAGGTGTCAAGATCCGTATGCTCCACACTGGAGATGGAGTCATCGCCCGAGACATCCGAGCGCCATCCGTCAGCCACTTCTTGAAGAAAACCATCTAAAGACGAATCGATGAACCCAAATAGAAATGTGACTAAGATTTCGTATTCACCGAGGCTGCCGCGAACGTGGTCCAGATACTCCCACCTGTCCCAACCTTCCTCATAGAAAAGGAAGAACTCTGTGGAGAATGACTCTCCCATGTAGATTCTTTGACCAAGGTTGAGGGGCGCCATTTCCACTTCCTCGACAAAGGATTCCAGTGTGAGGGAAAACAGGAAGGGTTCGGTAAAGTAGGCAAAGGCCCGGGGCAGTTGATCAAAGAATTCTTCATCCTCGGAGTCCCCCAGGCTGAACCCTTCCGCCTGGAACGCTTCCATGACAGCTTCTACATCTGCAGTATCCTGGCCTAAGATCATGGTTTCTGTGTGATCCTTGGTCACAGTTACGCTGGCAGACGCAGGAAGGTAATCTTCCGCCGTCACTTCAATTGTTACCTGCCCAAAGACCTTGGCAAAGACAACTTTCCCCTCACTATCCGTCTCCTTGGTCACACTTCCCACAACAACGCTGGCCCCCTCCAGGGGCTCTTGATCGCTTCCTAAAACCTGCACAGTAAGGACATAGGATTTTCCGCCGCCCACACATCCGGCCAACAAGGCTACAGCAAGCATTATGATCACCACGCATGCCCGCTTGCTCAAACCGCTTCTCAAATCTGGTCACCTCCAGGATTATCTAGACAAAAGCTGCAGTAATTCGGGCTGACGGCCCTAAAATAGGAAGCTACGCAAACCCATGGGCAGCATCTCATGCAGTTCAGCCTGCACGTAAATCTCGCTGATCATCCACTTAGCATCCTTGACCAAGCCGAACTGCACCGTAACGGAGTACTCCCCGGTGAGGATCTGTTCATCAACCGTGATTATGGTGGACGAAGCTCTGTAAACCTCGGTCCAGGTTGCTGTATCACCCTCGATGATCACAACGGGAGAATCCGCTTCCACGTCCCCAAAAGCAGTGGATGTAATGATGCCTGCGTCATCGTCCTCCAGCTGGTGTGCAAGCTCATCAATCACACCGTCAAGCATTTCACCCCAGATGAAATCGACCGACATCAGGACCAATTTAAGCAGAGAGCTTCTGTCTTCCCCCATAGTATCCCTCAGGTAGTCAAAGTACTCCTCGAGACTGGTTTCTTCGTCATAGTCAAGCAAGATTTCCTTAGGGAGAATTTTGGACTGAAACATTGCATAGCCAAAATCTTGCGTGTCAATCTCCACTTCGTCCACGAAGAAGTCCTCCTCATAGGAGACCAAAACGGACTCAGCAAAATATCCCAGGGCCGCTTCTAGTTGCTCAAAAAAGACATCTTCGTCCGGTTCATCCTCGGAAAGATTGAACCCCTCGCCCCTAAGGGCTGCCATCAGCTCTTCTACGTCTGCGGTATCCTGGCCCAAGACAATGATCTCCGTCTGATCCTGCGCCACGGTCACAGTCTTAGACGTGGGAAGGTAGTCTGCAGCCGTCACCTCAATTGTTACCTGCCCAGAGACCTCTGCAAAGACAGCTTTCCCCTCACTGTCCGTTTCCTCGGTCACGCTTCCCACAACAACGCTGGCCCCCTCGAGGACCTGATCACCCACTCCCATCACCTGCACTGTCAGTCGATAGGATTTCCCGCCGATACAACCTGCCAACAAAGCTGCGACCAGCACCACAAGCACAAACACGACTCTTTTGTTCCAGCCATTTCGCAAAGCCGCTCACCTCCATGAGTATCCATACAGAATTGTGTGCATAAAACCACATATTTCCATAAACTGGAATTTATTATTCAAATAGGTTTATCTTCGTTACAGATATTTAAAATCCTGCAAACATTGGCCTTACTGGCAGGAGAAATTTATTAAGAAATGGAATTGACTTGAAAAATAAGCTTGGTGCTAGAACTGAGGAGGGCGCCGTATGGCACTTAGACGCAAGCATTGTGTGCTGTTTTTCTGTGTAGGACTGTTGCTGCTTCAGGCAACGGCAGTTCAGGCCGGCAATGCACCCTATGTCAACCCCTTAGGGGACCTGGATGCCTATGCCTATCTTGACTTTATGCCTGGATCCGATCTGTGGGATCCCTGGGACTTGAGCTATTGGGACGAAGAAGAGGAATACGTTCCCGTCATCCTGTGGGGAGACTACTGGTACCTGGAAGTACCCGAGAGCTCGCTCCAGGAGCTCAGACAGTACTTAGCAGGTCTGGACAGCACCATCCTGGTGCAAAACGAGGAAGAGATCCTGGCCCAAGTACAGGGGCCCGCCGCTGCCTGGTGGGTACGGGCTTTCTCTTGGGGCGATGACTCTTATGAACTGACGGTGATCAGGGAACAAGACCCCCCTGCCCATCTCGACGATCGAGAGGAGGAGCACTGGGAGGAGGAATACTGGGACGAGGACGACGGTTACGAAGACCTTGACTGGGAAAGCGCAGAGCTTCCCCTGCCCCTGATCAACCCCCTCGGCGACCTGGAGGCTTATGCCCTCTTTACCTATGACTCTGCTGACCTGTTCGAACTTGCCTATTACAACACTCTGGGCGAAGCCAAGACCTGCATCGGCTGGGGCGAAAGGTGGTCCTTTGAGGTCCCCTTCGAGGATCGAGATCATCCCTTGGGAGAGCTCGAGGAACATGTCCGAGCCCTGGGCGGCCAGGTCCTGGAGAGCTCAGCAAATATGCTCAGGGCGGTGGTTATGGACGGGGATATCCACTGGCAGGCCATCGCTCAGGTCTACTCCTGGCAAGACGTCTATGCACTGGAGATCACCAAGGAAATCCTGCTGCAGCCCGGCCGCCAGGTCACCCTCCACCCCCAGGCGGGAGAGGAGACAATTGGCCTCTGCACCGAGTCCGATGGCCTTCAGCACCGCAGCCTGGTCGTGGAACTCACGGGCGGCGAGTTCTCCCTTGATGGCTGGATGTTTCAGAAATACGGCGAATATGAGCGGGAATGGTACCAATGGTTTCCCATCGTCCATGAGAGAACACCCCTGCACATCTTGGATTTCATCCCTCAAGAAGCAGGTAAGACGGTCTGGATCATGAGCTTGGACGAAGAGACCAGGCCTGAGCAAATCACAGTCAGCATCAAAGAGTCCGTCCCCCTGCAGCCTGTCAAAATGGGTGAGCAATTGGGAGTGCTGAGAATCATCGGGGCCGATGCAGGCGAGGTCAGTGTAACGCCTTCCCATGACATCGGCGTCGCTCACCCCGACTACCAGCAAGGAATGGGGGACCACACGGCGGAAGGGGACTACGTGTTCTACCTGCCCGCCGGATACTGGGACGTAGAACAGTTCATGGCGGGTTATCCCCCGGTGAAGGCACGCCTGGTTCCGGTCAACGCGGGTGAAATTACCGTTTTCACCATGCCCAGCGTAACCCAGGTCGTTTTTGAGGAATCTGCCGCTCTCATCGAAGCCTCCGATGCACTGGAACTGAGCAGGCATAGGATCCAGGGGGACCAAGGCGCCTTGGACTTTGCCCTGAGAACCCCCCTCCCCCCAGGCGCGGTTATAGCCTTGGAGAACACCGAGATCAGTGAAGGCGGGCTGATGGGCAAGATCCTCTCCCTCGAGCCGGTGATCACCCCGCCCGATATCGTGCTGCTCTTGGACTCCTCCGGTTCGATGCGGGCCCAGATGGAGCAGACTCTGGTCGCGGCCAGGGAGTTCATCAATTCCTTGGGCGATGACACCTGGATCCAGGTGATCGACTTTGATACCACACCCAAACTGCTTCAGGGGACAGAAAAAGCGGACGTCCTAGCCAGCCTTTCCACTGTGCGGGCAGATGGCGCTACCTGCCTGTATGATTCCATTTTGGAGGGCCTGGCATTGCTGCAGGACAAAAAACGCCCCATTCTGGTGCTCTTTACCGACGGCGTTGACGCCAACTGGGATGACACCGGCCCAGGCAGCGTGGCCACCCTGCCCCAGGTGAGGGAGGCGGTTCTGCAAAGCGAAATCCCCCTTTATACGATTGGGTTTGGCGCAGGCCATGACAAAACAGTTCTAGAACAGTTGGCGGAGATATCCAGCGGCAGCTACTACCCCGCCGCAGATCAAAACGCCCTCCAGGAGGTCTTCCAGAGCATCAACAAAACACTGAGCAGCACCTACCACCTGGTCTATCAAAGACCCGCCGAGTCCGACATTTCCGATGTCCCGGTTGTATCCATTATGATCGATACCAGCGGTTCCATGGACATGTCGCCGGAGGAGGGGGACGATTGCGGTTACCGCATGCAAAAGGTGAAGAACATCCTGCACGACTTTATCCTGGGCTTACCCCCCCAGACCTTGCTGCAGATCCAAAGCTTCTCCTGGCACCCCAATATTGAGCAGAGCCTAACCCTAGATAAGGCCAGTGCCCTCCATGCTGTCGGCGGCTTGTGGGCCGGCGGCGCCACGGACATCATAGGTTCCATGAACACGGCCTACCAGACCCTGCGGCGTACCCCTTCCAAGAATAAGACGTTGGTCTACATCACCGATGCAGCCATTGCTGCGGAACAGGAGCAGGAAACGGTGGATCAGATCCTGCAGGGATTTGCCGAATCCGATGTAAAGTCGCTCTGGATGGGCGTGGGCATGGAGCATGAGGAGGCGCTCTTTGCTCAGGTGGCGGAGAAGTCCAAGGGACACTACATCGTCACCGAGGATCACCTGGAGCTGGCCGCTGCTTTGGATCAAGTATTGGCTCAGGTGAAGACGGCTGTGGAAGATGCGTCCACTGTCCAAGTCCGGTTAGTGGTCAAAGGGACGGATCAGGATCACACCAAGATCAACTACATCGGCACTCTAGATATCCCCTATGTCAAAATGGCCAAAAGCGGCGAAATTGTCGGACCTGAACTGGCCTCCTATTATGGAACAGGGGTGGCGGCTGATCTGGAGGAAATGAAGGCCTTTGGCCTCTCCGAGGGCAGTCTGGTCAGTCGATACATCCCCCTGGATGCAGCTGGGCACAACTTGGGTCTGGATATGCAGGTAACGGGAGGGACCGCCAGTAATCGGCTGGCTGGACTGTGGGCCCCTGACGGCATGCAGTTTATCAGCATCGACTTGACCCTCAAGAATATCCTGGAAGCGCAGGAGGTTGAGGTGGACAGCAGGGGAAACAACCACCCCGCGAGCTGGCTGAGCAGTGTGGGAAGCAGCGGACGTAAGGAGTTCCGCGTTCCCCAGTACCTGATTCCCAGCCTCTCCTCCCACCTCTATCTAGGTTGGAACAATGACGGCCTGTACCCTGTCTCCGAGGCCAGCTGGATCGCGCCCCAAGGCCTCCTGGTGCCAGGGGAGATCAGTTTGACGCTGAACCCCGAAGAAACGCTCCAGGGAAGCTTGGTCTTCCTGGTACCGGAAGAACCCATGGCCCAGATGTCCCTGCACTTCTATGATACGGCCTACGGTCACCTCCAGCTTGACCTGATCGGCACGGCCGAGCACCGGGAAATCGAACTGGAGATGCTACCTGCTGCAGAGCCGGCCAGGCTTTCCGATGTGTTTGAGCTTAGGGTCACAGCTGTGCAGGATCTGACGGAAATCGGGCCTGTGACGGCCAGGAAGTCCAATCTTTTCCGCCTGGTGGAGCTCGACCTAACGTCCAAGGTGCAGGCTTTGCTGGATATCAATCCCCAGGAGGTCTTTTCCCTCCGGGTGCTCTCCGAGGAGGGCGTGTTCTTCCTGCCCCTGCATCCCTTAACGAAAAGCGTGCCCCTGGGCTTTAGTGAGGCCCGCATGGTGGCCCCGGGATCCTTCAACAAGGTGCGCTTTGTCTTTGAAATCCCCAGGGCTTTGGCCGCGAGCGCCAGCGAACTCTTTGTAGACCTGCGGGAAGACGATGTGCTGGTTCCCATAACCGGTCTGGCCGAGAAGGTAGAAGTACAAGGAGAGCCCCATGCTGCGGAAGGCATTGAGCTCTATCTCAATCACCTAGGCCGAGTCAAAGAATTGGAAGACGATGGAGTCGATTACGTCGTTGCTGACGTAACCTTTGTGGACGCCCCAGATGGCTTGGGGACAGAACTCTACGATGGACTGAGTCTGGTTCGGGATGACTATACCGGTACCGCTTCTGAAGTGGATCTGGAAAAACTGGTCTCGCAGGGCGGGTTGGGCGATTTTGCAGCAGCAGGGGACGTCCTCTACAAATTGCTGCCCAGTGAGGTCAATAGCCGCATTGTGCTGGGCTTTGACGATCCCGTCATCAAGGACGGAGCGACCCGGAGAGCCCTCGTTGTCTTTGAAATACCTTCGGGCGGCGAGGAACACCAGTGGACTCTGCAGTCCGACATTTTCACCAGCCTCCAGAAGGAGGTGCCGGAGCAGGACTATGCACAGCAGGAGCTCCTCAGCTACAAGACGGAGTCCGGTTTGGACTTGGAGAGCAGCTTTGAGCTGGAACTGGAGATGGCCATCGCCCTGGCCATTCGAGAATACCAGGCGAGGCAGGCGGCCCAAGGAGAACTGCTACTTCAGGAGCGGATGGACCTGAGCGGGAAGGACGATCAGGAGCTCACCATTCTGCCGCCCATGGCCGTGGCCAGCGGCGCCTTGGCCCTGGAGGAGATCGCCTCCCTGGAGCAGCTGCTGGAGGTACTGCGCAGCCTGCAGTGGCGGCCCGGCACAGACTCAGCCTGGGAAGCGCGCTATGCACCAGCGGCACTGCTCACCCAAGGCTGGGGCACAGAGGCGGATCTGGCGGTGCTGGCAGAAGAGGTCCTGCAGAGGCTGGGATACAGCACCGAGCGGAGCACGGTGGATCTAAGCGAGGCGGGGCTGATGGCCTTAGGCGAGGCATCCCGGGTGCCCGCAGAGAACTTGCAGCTAAGGCAACTTCCCGCCTTAGAGTACTGGGGACAGGGTGCCGAGGGCCTGCTTGTCCTGCCCTTTGCTTTGGAGCGCAGCGAATTAACGGACTATGTGTCCACTCCTGGGCAGCTAGGTGAAATGGATCCCTTCCCCCTGATGGCCGAGATCTCTGTATCCTTCGATGTGGTGGCCAAGGGCGGCGGCTTTGGCGATCAGTTTGCCGATTTCGCTTCCATCCTGGCCGGATCGGAGGATGGAGAAGAGATCCTCCGTCACGAGCTGCTCAGTGTGGAACTGCCCCTGACCGAGCTCAGTCAGGATCCGGTGGACTTGGTCTATGTCCACGGAGGAGGAGATTTGTACACAGCCGTCTTGGAAACGCTGCAGCAGCGATATGTGGGCGAGGATGCCCTGGATACCTCGGAGTATGCGATTCAGGGAGCCGCAATTGAGATCAGCGTCGCTGACTTCAGGTACACGCATCGGCTGGATCTAAGGCCGGAGCAGGCCATTACCGAAATAGCGCACACCATCGCCATTAACTCTCCCGATCTGCCGGCTGAAGCAGCCAAACAGCTGCAGCAAATTGCCAATACCCTCCACGGTAGCACGGATCGGCCCGATTCCTTATCCGTTCTAAAGTGGTATACCCGCAGTATCATCAACCGCTTCGTGGCGGCCCAGACCGAAACGGAGCAGAACTTAGCGGCCAGTATGGATCTGGTGATCGGCCGCACTGTCCAGCCTCGGGTGATCATCGTCACGGTAGAAAATGATGCACCCCAGGGCACCATCCAAACCAGCATCGACCTCCTCAACGCCGCTAATGACATCCATAGCGGTGATGAGCTGACCCAACGAGCGTTCAACCTGGGGGCAGGACTGATGGCTTCGAGTTTGGAAGCGCAAGCCCTTGGCTCCGGCTTCGGCGTCTTTGAGGTGTGGGGACATTTGCCTCATGATGCCACCATGCTCTGGATTGACGATCTGAACAAGGGCACGGCCCTGGAGGTGCTGGAGGCCGCGGGCTTTGGCTCCCTGGTCCGCCAGCGCATTCTGGAAACGGAAGGCAAGGTGATTCTGATCCCCCTGGAACAGGTGATCATAGATGGAACCCTGCGCACAGCCTGGTTGGAGATGGATCCGGAGACCTACTTCACCATCGGTGTGCTGGACAGCGGCGAGCATGGAGCCATGCTGGAATCGGCCGTGCAAAACCTGCTCAAAGAGTTCACCAAGTACTATGTGGGAGCGATTGTGGGCGTGCACTCCATGATGTGGGGAGTGTGCACCTTTGCCCTGGAGTATGCGGAGTATGAAGAGATCCTGGCCGCTGCTATGGAGCAGTCCCTGGCCATGGCCGGTCAGGTCAAAAAGGCCCTGGAGGAACTGGCCAAAATCGACCCCCGCAAGGTGCAGAGTATGATGACCAAGGTGGAGAGCAAGAGCCTGGCCGCGATCAATGATTTCGGGAAGTTTGCCAAGGATGAAGCTACAGCCTACGTCAAAGCCAAAGTGGAGGCCATCCCCAAAGAGGAGATCAAAGAGCTACTTCCGCAGCTCTCCTTTGTGGACGGCATCATAGACGGTATTGAGCTCTTTGCCATCTATGCCCGGCCCTAAGCTGCGATCAACGGGGAATTCTTGACGAAGACGAAGGTCTATCAGTTTGCAGCGGTCATTCAGAAGGTTCCGGACCTGGACGGCGCCTATGTGGAGTTTCCTTACGATCGCAGAGCGGAGACGGCCAAGGGCGCCTGAAGGTCCACGCCACCTTTGACGGAGATACCTATGACGGGAGCATCGTCAACATGGGCCTGACCAATTTGCTGATCCCATCCCAAAGACCAGCTCTCGAAGATACTCTGTCCTGGCCTGGCGGCCGCTGAGGCCTTGATCCAGGAGCGTGGCCAGGCGCAGCAAGTGGACGGGCTGCAAAACCACCTGGGCGCAGCGGCCGCCCGTAACAGGGTTTCTGACCTCGATCACTTGCAGCTTTGCGCGGCCTGACATGGACGGATACAAGACTTTCGCCGTCCCGGTTCCGACTCCGCTAGCTGCATACACCGTCATCTGGTATAGCCAGCTGCTAGGTAGGGAGTGTTCCCACAAATCCCTGTACTTCGCATCAAGGAGCATCACCACCTGGCCCCCTTGCAGCACGGCAAAATCGGGCCGCGGCTTTGGGGTCAAGCGGCCGCGGGGATTGAATCCCGCGGCGTAAGCGAAGGACTCGTGCAATTTGTACTCCTCTCTGATCCTAAATCCCTCCAGATGCTCCCTGAGGAGCCTAGAGAGCAGGGCTTGAAAAAAGGCATTCATATCAAAGAAAAACCCATCGAAGGGCAGAGAAGCTGTGCGACTGCTGAAGCTTAGACCCTGGGATTCATAGAGAATGCGGATCAGCTTCAGCGCGGGGCGATAATGCTCTTGTAACCTGTTGAGGCCGCGGTCGACTTGCAGCAGTAAGGGTTCGGTCAATTCCACAGGTCGGACATATTCCTTAAGGATCAGACAAAGCTGCCGCAGCTTTGCTTTGAGCCGCGTGTCACTGGTCAAAGGCAGAGCCAGACGCAGACCGGCCAGAAGCACCTGGTTCAGCCGATTGTCTTCGGTGCGGGAGAAGTAGGTACAGGGCAGCGTTCCACCTGAAACACCGGCCTGAGCCGCTAAGCGGTTTAGGTCGATTCTGCCTCTGGGAAACTGTAAGTCCCCCTTCAGGCGCAGATAGTCTCTGTTCAGCCCTCTTCGAAGAAGTTCTTCCCCTTCGGCGCAAAGATGGTGGATTAAGAGGTCCTGAAAGGAAGATGTCTCCAGGTCATGGCTGGCTCGGCCCAGGAGCTTCAGATCCCGCAGATCATAGGCATACTTCAACAAACGGTAGAGGGGCATCCCGGTAATTTTGGGCCTAACCTTAAGTTGCAGGTCCCCCAGACGGATGCTGCCCACATGGGAGTTGGCCGTGATGCGCAGTCCCTGTCTGAGTTCGGTCAGGCCAACAACGCCGCGATCGTTTAGCTCGCTGGCCAAAGCGTCCGAAACCGGGTCGTCCAGGAAGCGCTGAAACAAAGGACTGCCCTTCTCTGGAAGCAGGTCGTCCCACTCTCTTAAACAGACCTCAGCGTAACTCATGAACCCTGTTCTCCAGTGGCCTCATTGGGATCTTCGCCCTCGTCCTGGTCTTCTTCCCCCACCGCAAAGGACGTGGCCAGGGTGGGATTGGGCTCCAGCAAAGCGGTGATGAATTCCAGTTCGTTTTCCTTCTGAAAGATCGCCTGTTCAATTTTCTGCCTCTCTACATCAACAAAGCGACGGCCAATGATCTGGGCCACTGTGGCGTAATCACCGTAACAGTACTCTTCCAGCAGGGGAAGGACATCCTCCGCCACAATTTTGCGCAGACGCTCCAGATCTTTAATGGGGCTTCCTTTGTGCATGAAATAGGCATGGCCGATCTGCAAATTGCGGGCATCCTTACCCACATGCTCCACAATCCTGCGGTTCAGATCCTGCAGCCACAATCCCAAAGGCAGGCCGCCAATGGTGATGCCGTCAAACAGGCTGTAGTC
>DUPN01000082.1 GCA_012838305.1 Bacillota bacterium
GATTATATATACTGTTTTTGACAGAACCTTACAAAAATAACCATCATCACACATCTAGAGGATGCCCTTGTCTGTTGAGAAGACGCGCAGTGTTTCTGGGAGCGGGTGTTTTTCAATCAAACCAAAGGGGGAACATGTATGAAGAGAACGCTCGGATTGGTGTTGCTGGTAACGTTGTTGGCTTTAGGTTCTTCTGTTTCTGCTGAGGTAATCAAAATCGGGGTATTTGAACCAATGACAGGACCGAGTGCCGCAGGTGGCGAGATGACTGTGGAAGGTATCGAACTGGCCCAGGAGCTCAAAGGGGAAGTGTTGGGAAGAAAAGTAGAGATTATCGTGGTGGACAACAAGTCCGACAAAGTAGAAGCAGCCAATGCCGTTTCCAGGCTGATCGAAAAGGACAAGGTCGTGGCCATCATCGGCAGCTACGGCAGCTCTCTCTCTATGGCCGCCGGGGATATTGTCAACAAAGCTCAAGTACCTACCGTTGGGTGTTCGCCAACGAACCCCCTGGTCACCTTGAACAACCCTTATTACTTCAGAGTCTGCTTTATCGATCCTTTCCAGGGTACTGTCATGGCCAATTATGCGGTGAATGAGTTAGGTGCCAAGACAGCGGCCGTCATCCAAGACGTTACGCAAGACTATTCCGTAGGCCTCAGCAAGTACTTCGTTGATGCCTTTAGGAAGTTAACAGGCGATCCCGGCAGTATTGTGGAAATGTCATCCTACAACACCGGTGACCAAGACTTCACCGCTCAGTTGACAAATGTAAAAAACAAGAATCCTGATATCGTCTTTGCACCAGGGAACTACGGTGAATCGGCTCTGCTGGTCAGGCAGGCTCGGGATTTGGGCATCGATGTCCCCTTCCTCGGTGGAGATACATGGGAAGCTCCAGAATTCCTCTCCATCGGCGGCACGGCAGTCGAAGGCGCAGTATTTAGCACCCACTTCACAGCGGAAGCGCCCGTAACCGATGAGTCCGAAGTCTTCCTGGCCGCCTACAGAGAGAAGTTTGGGCGAGAAGCGAATGCCTTTGCAGCCCTAGGTTACGACGCCTATATGCTGATCCTCGATGTGATCGAGAAAGCAGGATCCGCTGATTCGCAGGCTATTCGCGAAGGACTGGCGCAAACAGAAGGATTTGTGGGAGCCACAGGCGTGATCACCCTCGATGAAAACGGCGATGCCGTTAAATCGGCCGTTATCAATAAAGTGGAAGACGGGAAATTCATCTATCTAACGACAGTGGAACCTTTTTAGCCAATCCGGACATAAGGAGGACCTGACGTGGGTGACATATCGATTTTCCTTCAGCACTTGACGAACGGCATTTCCCTGGGCAGCCTGTATGCGTTGATTGCCATCGGTTACACCATGGTGTACGGGATTCTACGGCTGATCAACTTTGCCCACGGCGACATCTTCATGCTCGGAGTATACCTCACGTACTATGGAGTGGTGTACACGGCCCTGCCCTGGTGGATTGTCTTTCTACTGGCCCCTCTTCTGACCGGGTTCGTTGGCATCCTCTTGGAGAAAACCGCCTACAAACCCTTGCGGGGTTCCGCTAGGATCACCATCCTGATTTCCGCCATAGGCGCCTCCTTTTTACTGCAGAACTTGGGGATCGTCATCTTTGGGGGAAGGCCGCGAGCCTTCCCCGTTCCTCAGACCCTCAATCATGTAGTCAAACTCGGGGGCGTATCCATCAATGTTGTCACCTTCATCATTCCTGCCGTAACCATCCTTCTGCTCATCGGCCTCACCTATTTCACCACAAAAACCAAGACAGGATTGGCCATGCGGGCCCTGTCCAAAGACTATGAAACCGCCAGTCTAATGGGAATTGACATCAACAGGATCATTTCCATTACTTTTTTTATGGGTTCCTTTTTGGCCGCCATCGGAGGAATCCTGTGGGGATCCAGATACCCGCAGCTGATGCCCTTGATGGGCAGCATGCCCGGGTTAAAAAGCTTTATTGCCGCCGTGGTGGGAGGTATCGGGAACATCACAGGAGCAGTAATCGGAGGATTTATCTTGGGACTAGGCGAGATTATGCTAGTTGCACTCCTCCCTCGGCTGTCCGGGTATAGGGATGCTTTCGCCTTTATTCTCTTGATCATCATTCTCCTTGTCAAGCCGTCCGGTTTAATGGGCGGCATCAGAGAAAAGGTCTAGTGCGTCCATGGGAAAAAACTGCAGGAAGGTGTAAACCATGAACGAGAAAAGCAAGACGCCTGTAACCCTGATCATCCTGGCACTAACCATCGTAGGACTGTATCTGGCCAACAGATTTCTAGATGCCTACCAAATCAGGATCATCAATCTTTCTGGTATTTATGTCACATTGGGGCTCAGCATGAACCTCATTAACGGGATGACCGGGATGTTTTCCCTGGGCCATGCTGGATTCATGGCCATCGGAGCGTATACCGTGGGTATTCTAACGATGCCGGTTACCATGAAAGAAATGAACTTCTTCATGCAGCCCATCGTGCCTTTCCTGGCCGATGTGGAGTGGGGCTTTCTGCCGTCTCTGTTCGCGGCCGGACTGATCTCTGTTTTGCTGGGCGTGCTGATCGGCGCCCCCGTTTTACGCTTGACAGATGACTACCTGGCCATTGCCACCCTTGGTTTTGCTGAGATCATCCGGGTTGTCTTCACCAACACCCAATCCCTGACCAATGGGGCCTTGGGATTAAAAGGGATTCCCAACTACACCAACACCTGGTGGAGTTGGGGAGTGGCTTTGATCACCATTTGGTTCATCTCCTTTCTGATGAAGGGTACCTATGGCAAAGCCTTCTTAGCCATCAGGGAAGATGAGGTTGCGGCTAGAGCTATGGGAATCAGCCTTTTCAAACACAAGGTGATGAGCTTTGCCTTTGGCTGTTTCTTCGCGGGTGTAGCTGGCGGTTTGATGGCCGGTCTCTTGGGCACCATTGATCCCAATATGTTTCGAATCACTCTCACCTTCAACATCTTGCTGATCGTAGTGCTTGGCGGCTTGGGGAAAATCGGGGGCACAGTCGTCTCGGCGGTGATTGTTACCGTGATGATGGAAGTGCTGCGGTTCTTGGATGAAGCGATTGATCTGGGCTTCGTCAGGCTGAAGGGTATACCAGGTATGCGCATGGTGGTCTTTTCCATCATCCTGATTCTGGTCGTGATCGTGCGTGAAAAAGGCCTCTTGCAGAGGACGAAGGGGCGTGAGTTGACCTATGCTAAAAATTGAGGATCTGCATATGCGCTTCGGCGGAGTGGTGGCCTGCAACGGCTTTAATGCAGAAATCGAGACGGGGCAAATCGTCGGCCTGATCGGCCCGAATGGAGCAGGAAAAACCACCATATTTAACGTGATCACAGGTGTGTATAAACCTACGGCAGGCCAGATTCTTTACAGTCCGGCAGCAAACGAGCACCATCAACTCTCCGGGCTTGGGCCTGATAAG
This sequence comes from Bacillota bacterium, assembly GCA_012838305.1. Taxonomy (GTDB): domain Bacteria; phylum Bacillota; class Limnochordia; order Darwinibacteriales; family Darwinibacteriaceae; genus UBA5420. The sequence goes on from DUPN01000082.1 coordinate 3,462, forward strand.
ATTGCCAAACTCGGTGTATGCCGGACGTTTCAAAACATCAGGCTTTTTGGCGAGCTCAGCGTGCTGGAGAACGTCTTCATCGGTAATCATCTTCGAGTTAAGTCCGATGTTTTTTCCACCGTGTTCAGGCTTCCCCACTATCTCGTTGAAGAGAAACGGATGTATGAAAAGTCCCTCTATCTTCTGGAGAAAATTGGCCTGCAGGACAGCAGGGATGAAAAGGCTTCGTCCTTGCCTTACGGGATGCAGAGAAGGCTAGAGATCGCCCGGGCCTTGGCGACGGACCCCAAACTGCTGCTGCTCGATGAACCCGCGGCCGGTATGAATCCTCAGGAAACCATGGAACTGATCCAGTTCATCAGGGAGATTAAGCAAGAGTTCGACCTCACCATATTCTTAATTGAGCACCACATGGATGTGATCATGGAAATCAGTGAGAAGATCTACGTCTTAGACCATGGACTCTTGATTGCCGAAGGCGACCCCAGTGAGATTCAGCAAAACGAGCGAGTTGTGGAAGCCTATTTGGGGGTGGGGTAATGCTGGAAGTTAAGGACCTCCACGTCAACTATGGCGGCATCACGGCCCTTAGAGGCATCAATCTCACCATCGAAGAGAACCAGATCGTCACGCTAATTGGCGCCAATGGCGCCGGCAAGTCTTCAACGTTAAGGACTATTATGGGCTTGGTGCCCAAATCCGGCGGGAAAGTGCTGTACAAGGGGGAGGACTTTACCAGCCTGGCAACCAAGGATATTGTAGCTAGGGGGATCGCCATGGTTCCAGAAGGTAGAAGGGTCTTTGCCGATCTCACTGTGGAGGAAAACCTGATTCTAGGTGCCTATACCCGTTCGGATCAAAAAGCTGTAGCGAGTGATATGAAAAGCGTTTACGAAACCTTTCCCAGGCTGAAGGAACGAAGCTGGCAGAAGGCTGGGACCCTCTCTGGAGGAGAACAGCAAATGCTCGCGGTAGGACGTGCTCTAATGGTGAATCCCCAGATCCTGATGATGGATGAACCTTCCTTAGGCTTGGCACCTCTTTTGGTCAAAGACATCTTTGATATCATTAATCTGCTTCGGGAGCGGGGGAACACCATCTTGCTCGTCGAGCAGAACGCCAGGAAAGCCTTGGAAATTGCGGATTACGCCTATGTCCTGGAGACGGGAGAGTTGGTTCTTGAAGGCCCGGGACGAACTCTTCTTGAGGATCAGAGGGTGCAAGAAGCCTATCTCGGAGTGGCGCGCTGATCGGCATCGCAGGGAGTTAGCTGGCATAGTCCACAAACAGGAGCTAATGTGATGAGACGATGTTAGCTCCTTTCTTCATGCCAAATTTGCAGGTGTTAGGGGGGAAAAGGAACTCGGCTGGTGATTTTGTGATGGTGCCTGTCTTGGGACATGCAGCACTTCTCAAACGATTTCCCTGCCATCCGGCGCGCGGTAGAGGAATTGCCAGACGGGTATGGAATTCGGTTTTACACAGGGAGGGATCGACTTTGAGTCTAGGAGCATTTTCCATCAGTCTAGCGGTCAAGGATATCCGGGCATCGCAAGCGTTCTACGAAAAACTTGGCTTTTCGAACTTCGGCGGGAACATCGAAGACAACTGGCTGATTCTGAAGAACGGCGACTGTATCATCGGGTTGTTCCAAGGCATGTTTGAGAAAAACATGCTGACCTTTAACCCCGGTTGGGACAGCGAGGCCCAAGAGGTAAACCCCTTCAAGGATGTGCGCACGTTGCAGGAAGAGCTGCGCAGCAAGGGCCTGGAATTTGTCAGTGAAGTGGATGTCAATTCCAGGGACCAGGCAGTTTCGTGATCACCGATCCCGATGGAAACCCCATCCTATTTGATCAGCATCGGAGCTAGCGATGTGCATAGGCTCGGCCCCCAGGTTTACCACTGTTCCAGGAGGTGCATGATGTTGTCTCAAGAAATGTTGAATATTTTACGCACTCGCTTTGAGGAAAACATGCAGCGTCACCAAGGATTGGAGTGGAACGCAGTTCAGGCTCGCTTGGAAGTAGACCCTGGGAAGCTGCGCTCGCTGCAGGACATGGAAGCAACCGGTGGAGAGCCGGACGTCATAGGGCAGGACCCCGAATCTGGGGAGTACATTTTCTGCGACTGTTCAGCAGAAACCCCTGTGGGCCGCAGAAATGTCTGCTATGACAGAGAAGGCCAGGATGCCAGGGAAAAGAAGGGCATCTATCCCCAGGGTAACGCCTTAGAGATGGCGGAAGCCATGGGGATTGAGCTTTTGACACGGGATCAATATCACCAGCTCCAGAAGGTGGGAGACTTTGATCAGAAAACATCCAGTTGGCTGCAAACACCGCAGGATATACGCAAGTTGGGTGGAGCCCTTTTCGGTGACCGCCGCTACGGACATGTCTTTGTTTACCATAACGGTGCCCAGTCGTTTTATGGTGTCCGGGGGTTTCGGGGAATCTTACGTGTGTGACTCTATGTTCAAATATTGCGGTGGGCCCAAAGAACCCTGGGTCCGCGGCTCCCTCACCCAAGGCAGGGAACTCTTTCTCCCCCGCCTCAGCCCGCAATTGGCCCAGCTCCCAGTTAGGAGACCCTGCACGAAAAGCTGAATTTGGTGCGTTCCATTATCGTCAGTTTCTTTGATCCGCTGACCGTTCTTAGAAGCGTTTTTTCCGCCGTGGCAAATAGTCCCAAGTCTGCGGTA
>DUPN01000083.1 GCA_012838305.1 Bacillota bacterium
ATGTCCCTCGATTTTTTGCAGGTTCTTGGGCAGAGATCATACCTTTCGCTACATTGACAAACAAGGATAGACAATATATGCTGGAAGCAGTACCAGAGCTTGTAACACACATTTCGTGTGAAGTGGGAGAGTGAGGGGTGAGCTTCATGAGAGGTAAGGAAGAACCCGGGCGTGACAGTGTTCCGCTGCATCAGGAGATTGAGAACGAACTGGCAGAGCGGATCCGTTCGGGGGAGCTTGTTGCCGGTCGCAAGCTTCCTCCTGAGCTGAAATTGGCGGACGAGTTTCAGGTCAGCCGCACCACCATCCGCCACGCCCTGATTAGTTTGGAGAGTAAGGGTTTGGTGGAGCGTATTCACGGTCGAGGCACCTTTGTCGCCGACAAGACAGGGAAGAAGCGGGAACGATCAGGTGAAGAACGGAGCATTTACGCTATCGTTCCCCATTTGACCAGCAGCTTTACGGGCACCATTATCATGGGGGCTCAGGAAGAGCTTTACGCCAAGGGCTACCATCTTTCTGTCCTGCCGACCAATGATGATCCGCAGAAGGAGATGGACTATTTACGGATTATCTTGGAGAGTCGGGCCGGGGGAGTTCTCCTCCAGCCAACAAAGAGTGAGTACTACAACCCTGTAGTGACCGAACTGATTCAGCAAGGTATACCCCTGGTCATGATGGGACGTTATTACCGCTTTGTCAATTGCAGCTATGTGGATGGTCATAATTACCAGGGAGCATACGACGCCATTGCCTATCTCGTTGGCTTAGGGCATGAGAAAATTGGCCTGGTAACCAAAAAACCCCTGATTCATACCTCTTTGGAAGATCGGATTCAAGGATACCGAGATGCCATGGCGGATCATGGTCTCGCCATTTTACCCCAGACGCTGCTGATGGATTTAGCCGATAGTCGAAACGTGTATTGGGACAGTGCCAGTGCCACCTATGAGCAGGAGATTGTCAATCGTTTGGTAGATTATTTGGAGGCGGCACCGGAGATGACGGCGGTGTTCGCTTTGAACGACAGGATCGCCGGCGACTTGATTAAGGCAGCTAAACACTGCGGGCGAGTGGTAGGAAGGGATCTATCCATTGTAGGTTTCGATAATGTGTCGTTATCGGAAAGTCTGGATCCCCCCTTAACCACAATTGATGCGCCAACGTTTGCAGTTGGTAAGCGTGCGGCTGAGATTTTGCTGGACCATATGGCCAACGAACAGAGCGAACCCACCAAAGAGCATCTGCCTATGCACTTGGTGATCCGGGATTCTTGCGGCCCAAATCCGCGTGAATGAGAAAGTAACGAAAGTATTACGGAGTTGGGGGGGATTTAGGAAGAAGAGCCGAATAACCAGGGAACATCATCAAAAACTCTTTCACTATCGAGCGATTGGAGAAGGTGCAATTCATGTTTCAGATCATCTTTGGAGTTGCGGGCGGACTAGCGATTTTTCTATATGGTATGAGCTTATGCAGCGATGGCCTCCAAAGGGTTTCGGGTTCGGCCTTAAAGTCCATTATTCACAAATTGACCTCGAACCCTGTGAAGGGCGTACTCGTCGGCGCTATCGTTACGCTCTTGATTCAAAGCAGCACCGCGACCACAGTTATCCTGGTGGGGTTTGTTGGAGCGAAGCTGATGACCCTGGCCTAAAGTATTGGTGTTATCTTAGGGGCAGACATCGGCACAACCCTCACGGTGCAATTGATTGCTTTTAATGGATCCAGTTATTCTCTGCTCTTTGTTGCCATCGGGTTTGCCGTGCACTTCCTCAGCAAGCGACAGAAGGTAAAGCAAATTGGCCAAATCGTGATGGGATTTGGACTTATCTTTTTTGGCATGAGCATCATGTCCACAACCATGGAGCCGTTGAAAACCTATCCTGGAGTACCAGAGCTGTTCGCTTCCTTTGGAGCCAATCCCCTCTTTGGCCTCTTGGTTTCTACCGCCTTCACTGCGATTATTCAAGGTAGCGCTGTCACCATCGGAATCGCCCTTTCCCTTTCC
>DUPN01000084.1 GCA_012838305.1 Bacillota bacterium
ACAACGGATACACCGTGTCGTTGGAGGAGTATCTGGAGAGAACCCACAGGGAACTAGATGATTTGCCGCTCTTCCCCGACGTGGAGCAGCCAGCCTATATCAATCACAATATGTACCTAAATGGCGCCGTTCCTTTTGAAAGGGAAGAGGTCAACATCGTTCTGAAAGAGTTCGATCCCCAAGTGGAGATTTTGGAGGAAGGAGACGAAGTCTTCCTAGGCCTAAGGCTCCCAATGGAGCTAAAGGAGATCCCTGCGGTCATTCAAACCAGCAAGACTTTGCGGCGGGTCCGTATGGCCAATGCCGACTTCGCCAATCCAGATGGCAGTGAAGTTGTCCTTGATCGAGACTATTTCGGGAACAGAAGGAGTGCAGGGGACCCCATCGGCCCCATCGCTGCCTGGTCTCCTGGGGTCAATCGAATCAAGGTGTGGTAAGAGAGGGTTTTCGCCGGAGAGTATACTCGAATTGGCAGAAAACGAAGGATCTCGGATTCTTGAAGTGTAAAGTCGGAAATGCAAATTGAACCCTTATGGTCAAAAATGTAAACTAAATACAACAATATCATAGGGGGGTTAAGAATGAATAGGAAAGTGTTGTGCTTGGTTGTTGTCCTGGTCATCTCGGTCTTTGCATCTTCGCTGACACTAGCTGCTGAACCACTGCGAATTATGTGGTGGGGATCACAGGTTCGTCATGACCGAACACTGGCCATAATCGACATGTTTACCGAACAGACCGGCATTGAGGTTGAACCGGAGTTTTATGGTTTCGACGACTACATTTCCAAACTGAATATCCTCATTGCGGCCAATGACGCTCCAGATATCATGCAGATGGGGGGCAACTTCCCGACGTACATCGATCACATCGAACCCATCAATAAGTATATTGAAGATGGCATTATTGACATCTCCAATACGGACGAAAGCTTCATTGCCATTACGACCCTGGAGGGACAGACAATTGGTCTTTCCTCTGGAACCAATGCTCCAGCCGTTGCTTACGATCCTGCTTTGTTTGCGGCAGCGGGCGTTCCCGAGCCGGAGTTTAACTGGACTTGGGATGAGTTTGAAGCGGCTGCTGTGAAGATCCAAGAAGAGTTGGGCATTTTGGGCGTGGCCCTCACCCGTAATGACGAGTTTTGGATTTTGACCACGGTGGTACCTCAATACGACACCGGCGAGAGCCTCTTTTTAGAACCCTATCGCACCGAACTCAACTACGACGATGACAAGTATGTCATTGAGTACCTAGAAATGGTGTACCGGTTGACCAAGGCTGGTGCCTATCCCACACCGGCCCAGATGGCAGAGATCAGAGATGTGGAAGGCAATCCCATTGTACGGGGTGAGGCGGCCATGGCTTGGGTTTACAGCAACCAATTTGTGGCCTTGTCCGAAGCAGCAGGGCGACCTTTGAAGCTGATTAGTCTGCCCAGGCGCACCAGTGATGGACCTTTATCCCAGACGATTATGTCCTCGCAAATGTTCTGTCTGGCCAAAAATTCGAAGCAGAAGGAAGCTGCTGCCCAGTTCCTCAACTTCTTCGCCAACAGCATCGAGGCCAATGAGATTCTCCAGGGCGAACGGGGCGTGCCCATTATGCGTCATGTGCGTGAGGCCCTAGCGGCTGATCTGTCTCCGGTAGAACAAACCATCTACCAGTACCTGACCGACCTAGGCCGTGAGGCCGCCACAGAAATTCTGTTGGATTCTCCCGTACAGGCCCAGATTCGCGATGTTTACATTCGCTTGGCTGAAGAGGTCGTTTTTGACCGCACGACCCCAGAGGATGCCGCCAAGGCCTTCCGAGCGGAAGCCCAAGGGATTCTCGATCGTTACGTACAATAGGCTGCAGATTATTGTGGCCTGAATGAAGATTGCATGCCCCAGTGTAAAGTGTGGTGGGACTGGGGCATGTCTTGTTTCGGGAAGGGTGGTAGTGTATGCACAGCTTAGGTGGGAAGCTGAAAAGACTGATCCATAAGGAAGCAGTAAGCGGCTACTTCTTTGCATCACCATTTATCCTTGGTTTTCTATCCTTTACCATCATACCCATGCTATATTCGCTCTATATCTCCTTTACGAACTATAGGATCGCATCAGCACCCATTTGGATAGGTCTACAGAACTATATCCGCATGTTTACGAGCGATCCCCGCTTTGTTAAGTCCATCA
>DUPN01000085.1 GCA_012838305.1 Bacillota bacterium
CGCTGTGGCATACCAAGGTGTTCGCAGCAGGACTGCGGGAAAATCTGTGTAAAAGTGCGTGACCTGACCGGTGCTATCCCTTGCGGGGTAGAGCAGCGCCTGCCCATCTAGGCTGCGGAAGAGGCCCGTATCTGTCTCAATATAGCGGTGAGACGAGATGGCGCCCTGCAGCACCAAGTAACCATCTCCATCTACGGAGATCTTGATGGGGCTGAAAAGACGCAAAATAGCCTCGATATCAGTGAAGTTGCTGCGGCTAAGGTGAAAGCTGCCCCTTATTTGCGCCGCCCTTTGCACTAAATCACCGGACGGTGTCAGGGGTTTTGTGTCCTGTGGAAAATAGCGATCCATGAAAGCCTGCAAGACAGAGGAGCGCACCTCACTGGCCTGGGCACCATTAAAGGACATAAAGATTCCCACTTGCTCCTCTGGAAGAAGGTACAATCCCGAATGAAAAAGTATGGTGTCGCCCCCATGAGTAATGATGCGCTGACCATTTATGTCCATTTCAAAAAAACCATGGGCCATACCGGGAAGGGCAGGATGGTGGGTAAAGCTCTGCTTATGCATGAGCCCATAGGTCTCTTCCGTTAAGTGAGCTAGCATAAACGTAGCCATGTCTTCAGCTGAAGCGCTGAGACTGCCGGCTGGATAGGATTGGCAGAGCTCAAAATCACCCAGAAGATAGAGTTCATCGAGGGGCTGATACCCCGCGGAGAGCTGAGGTAAAAGATGATCTGGAACGGGTTGGCGGAAGGTGCTGCCCGTTATGCCCAGAGGAGCAAAGATCTGTTTTTCTACATAGTCAGCAAAGGGCATTCCTGCAATTCGCTGGACTATATAGGCTGCCAGAGAACTCCCGTAATTTGAGTAGGAACTAATCTGGCCGGGAGGAAAAACCCGGGCAGGAAGAGCCTCTGCTAAGTAGTCACTAAGTGGCTTAAGTTGTTCTTCCGTAAGCACAAATACTCCGATATTCTGATCCTCAAACCCTGCTGTATGGGACATTAAGTGCCGCAGAGTAATGGGTTCCGCAAAAGTCCCATCCCAGAGGGTACTGGGTATCTCAAAATCCAAGTAGGCATTGATATCTCTATCCAGGTCCAGCAGGCCTTCTTGCTGCAATTGCATCACGGCTGTCCACACAAACAGTTTGGAGATGGAGCCCACTCGAAACAAGGTGTCGGTGGTGACCTTCTTACCTTCCTCCAAATTTGCATACCCGTAGCCCTTGGCCAGCAAGATGCCGCCCTCATTTACAACCGCTATAACGGCCCCTGGGGTGCGGGATTGTTCCAAGTGAATCGCCATAACCCCATCCAGAAATGCTTCTAAATCACGGACATCTGTATAGGCCTTACTGACCGCAGCTGGATAAACCCACAAGAGAAAGGTCAGGGCCAGGCACAACAATTTCAAACTGTAATGTCGCACAAACATACCTCCATGCATTTGACTGCAGCCAGCCAGTGGCCATCTCAAAGTAGATCTTCAAGAAAACGTTCAACCTCTTCGGCCAGACGTCTCGATTCCAGATGATGCAGATAGTGACCGGCGTCTAGCTGGATAAAGCGGCCTCTCTCCAATTGTTCAGTATAGTCTTTGAGCAGAGCACTCCAATTTGGTACACCAAGGTCCTTGCCATCGGAGCTAAAGAAAAGCATGGGCACCGTTTGGGGTACACCAGTTTGCTGTACGAGTTCGGCGTTGGCCTTGACCGCTTTCAGTTCCTCCATCATGTTACCAGTAAGGGTCCGGCGATACAGGAGCTGCCGATACAAAGTTTTGTCCTCCTCTGTAAGAGCCCCTGATGACATCAAGTCTGGACTGTCTGCCAGTCCTGGCACGAGTCTAACCAATCCTGCAGAAGCTACCCAAGACATGATTCGCAAAACAAAGACCGGCGGCACCTGCAGATAATCATAGACTTCTGGGATGGCTGGATCGATGCCAATGATGGCCGTTACCTCCTGCGGAAAATGCTGAGCCCAATGGATGGCCTCCAAAGCAGACATGGAGTGGGGCACTAACACATAGGGCGGCATTTCGCCAGCAGAGACCAGAGCCTGTCGGGTATCGGCGAGAATACGGCCAATGTCCCGAGGCGCCTGAGCGAGGTCGCTAAAGCCGTAGCCGGCCCTTTCCACAACGACAATGCGATACTGTGGGGACAGTTTGGACCACAATGGTTTAAAGTCCAAGGTGGGGGCACTTGTTCCTGACCCAGCCATCAACACCAGCGTCTTTGAGCCTTCCCCAACACCATAAACGTGCATTTGGCAGCCGTTTACCTCAACCATTGTTCCAGGAGCACTTGTTTGTTGAACCTCGTTCCCTGTTCTAATCTTGTGGTTCAAAGTGGAGAATAACAGAAATACCAGGGTAAGGAGGAGGAGTCCTAAGGCCAGCAGTTTAAGAAATTTCAATTTGTCCACCACTACCTTCCTAGATCAGCTAGAAATCGGGCCATTCTGACACAGTGATGCTTCCATTCGATGTTTCGATAGCAATTGTGGGCTGCCTTCCCCGCTGCACAGAGAGGCTCTTTCTTGCGCTAATCCTATCTGATCCTAAATGAAAGCGGACGGTTCCGTTGGACGTGCGCAAGCTAAAGGTGCCAACGGTGTCGGGGGGCATCTGAAGATCAATGGAGCCATTTGAGGTTTCGAACAAGAAGTCACCTGCCAAGGGCAGTGCCACCATACCTTCAATGCGGCCATTTGACGTTCGCACCGAACTAGAATGGGTGAGGGAAACGTGGCCAAGCTCAATTCGACCATTCGATGTCCTTAGCTCAACCACTCCTTCTCCCGACTGGAGGCTAATGGCTCCATTACTCGTTCTCAGGTTCAAAGAACCTCTGAACTGCGCTTGGATCCGAATAGCTCCATTTGAGGTTTTTGCCCGGAATTCCGTGATTTGCTCAGGCGATGCATAGACAGTGAAACGGACAGAAGAACCTGTTACACCCCATAAAAGACGCGGCTGAGTGACCTGTAACACAACCTCCGAAGCGGTGCTGTAATCCTCGATTTTCATGTTCTCTAAGAATTTTTCCATGGCAGAAGACACACTGCCGCGCACTTCTTTCTCAATTTCAATCCGTGCCTTTTCCCCCTTTTTCACAGGGATCCAGCGAATTTCCCCATTGTATCCCTCTAAGCTCAGGCCATGAATCCCTGGGCTTAGGGAATACTCTTCTCTACTCGTGATACGTGCTGAACTATATCCACTCGCCGTTAACAGCAATAACAGCATGACTGCGAGCAAGTATGTTTTTCTAAACATGCAAATTCCTCCTAACTTTTTTCACAAAGGGCCAGAGTGCGGACACCAGCAATACGGCGGCAAACACCAAGGCTGCGCCCCCAAGCCACACAGAATGGATGGGGAAAACGGATCGCAGAAAGAGATACTCCTGGTTTGCGCTCCAGAACAAGAGGACAAAGAGGGAGAGCGCGGCCAAGACCCGCAGCCACCTATAGCGAATCGGCTTGGATGTAAACAGCTGTGCCAAGAGCATCGCGCTTTGAGCCAAGATCAGGGAGGCCATTCCAGCAAGACCCCAGCCGCCCCACAGTATCTTTTCCATGCCCACGGAGGGAAAGCCCCGCCACCTAGCCCACTCTCTGAGCAGACAGGCTATGAACGGCCAGCTTCTTTGACTGTTGGTTAGGATGACGAGTCCATCACCTGTTTCTGGAACAGCCTGGAAATGTGTCATGATACCGCTGCCTTGGCCGCCGTGAGAAACGGAAAGCGCACCGTTTGGCAGTGTCTCCAGGTAATGCCCGAAGCCGTAGGCGTCAAACACCAGGCCATAAAGGCCGATTTTGTCACTCATGGGTGTATACATAAGGTCTATGCTATCTTGGCTTAAGACCGGATTCTCGCCCATACTCGCCAGCAAGAACCGTGCGATGTCTTCCGCCGTGGCAAAGAGCCCGCCGGAGGCCTTCTCCGGATAGACATAGACGGGTACAGGCCTGCCGTCCAAAGCGTATCCTGTGGGTGGAGCCGGGGCCATGGAAGCACTCCAGGTGAAGGAGGCGTCTTCCATGCCCAGCGGCCGCAGGATCTCCGTCTCCATATACTCCGCAAAGTCCCGCCCCGTTAACTCCTCGATGAGCAGTTCCAGAAGATTGTAACCGGTGTTCGAATAGGAAAATGCTGTCCCTGGATGTCGGACTAAGGTAGCTTCCTGCGTCAGCTTTTCCTGGAGAGAAGGCATTTCTGCTGTAGGTGAGTAAATGGTAAACACATCTCCAAGCGGCAAGCCGGCTCTATGGCTAAGCAGGCGGCGAACCGTGATCTCTTCGAGGGGAAAACCAGACTTAGGGAGACTGAAATTCTTGAGATATGCTGCCACCGGGGTATCCAGGTCGATCAGCCCCTGCTCATAGAGGCTGAACACACCCCAGGCGGTGACCGACTTGGAAATCGACTGCACCCGCAGGGGCGTTTCCACGGTCAGCCGTCTGCCGTTTTGCAGATCCGCGTAGCCAAAAGCCTCCGTCCACACGATTCGTCCATCTTGGACAAGGGCCAGACTGACCCCTGGAATCTGGTGTTTTTTCATTAGGATTGGAAGGAGCTCCTCCAGATGAAGCACGAAGCCATCTACGTCATCCCTGCGGATCCTGCCACTCCACTGCACGCTGCCAGTTTTTACCGCCACGAGCAGAAAAAAGCCGAGCGACAGGATCAGAAACCAAAACCACCTTCTGCAGCCAGTACTTCCTTTCATAGAGCATCCCCTCTGTCCTTACGCTACGCGTGTCGTCAGTTCAAATTTCCAGACCGAGGCTATCACAGCCAAAAAAGCCATGCCAAAGACAATACCAAGTGCCAGGGATCCCTGAAAATCTGTGTGTGCACCGTAGGCCAAAGCGTGAAAAGCACGCATGGCGTGGGTAGCAGGGAAGACGTTCCCCAGGTATTCCAGGGGTGCAGGCAGCAGATTGGCAGGGAACATGATGCCGCTTAGCATCAGCGAGGGCATAAATACTGCCTGCGAAATCATCATGGCGGCCGCCTGGGTTGATGCTACGACCCCGATCAAAAGACCAAGGGCTACACTGCAAACCAAGAGGGCCAACAGAGTAAGGAGATATCCGCCCATATGCTGCGGCATCTGTGCTCCAAACAAGAGCGGCGCCGAAACGGATATGATCACGGCCACAAGGGCGAGATGAAGGAACGCACTGATGCCCATGCCTGCAAGGGTTGATCGGCCCGGGATGCCGCTAACCTGATAGGCACGGAGTACCCCTGCTTCCCGCAGCTTGACCAGGGCAGGCGGCAGTCCGATCACAGCCCCCATGGTGATGGAAAAGATGGCCATCGTGGCTGACAGAACAGGCTTGATCTCGGGATTCACCGAGGAAAAAACGGCTCCCATCACCGCGTAAAACCCCAGCGGAACCAAGTAAAACACCAAGATCGTGCCCTTATCACGAGCATCCATGCGCAGCTGAATGTATATCTGAGTCCACACTGTCTTCATCTCGCATCTCTCCCTTCTACCATTTCCAAAAAACGCTCCTCCAGGGATGGGCGTTCCACCCGCAAGTCTTCGACAAAATCATCGGCATGGATGGCCTCAGCCAAGAGCTCCATCACAGCCGAGGCCGTATCGGTACAGAGCCAATGGGCAAAACCTTCGCTCTTGCCAATAAATGACGCCTTTTCGATCCTGCCCTGGCCAAGCAGACTCCCATGGCGAGTGCGAAGCGTAATCCGGGTCTCCGCCTTGCTGGCAGCCGTTACTTGCTCCGGCGTACCCACGGTGGCCAGTTTTCCCCCGATGAGGATGGCAATCCGGTCACAAAGCATTTCCGCCTCAGCCATATCGTGGGTGGCCAAAATGAGGGTGACACCTACAGCCTTTAGCGCCCGGATCTCCTCATGCAACTGGGCTCTTCCTTGCACATCCACACCGGCCGTGGGTTCATCTAGAACCACGATCTTGGGACTGGACGCAAGGGCCAAGGCCAACTGTAATTTCCGTTTCTGCCCAGTGGACAAGGTGCCATACTGCTTCATCTTCAGATCATCCAGCCCAAAGCGGTGCAGCAAATCTTGGCGCGGCTGAACGTCATGGGCGGCGCAGATCAGCGCCATGGCTTCTTTCACGAGCATCATCTCAGGCAAAGCCGCAGTTTGCAGTTGAACGCCTAGGACTCTGCGGACCAGGTGGCGGTCTTTGATGGGATGCAGACCGTCGACGAGGATAGTGCCTGAGGTCGGCCTACGCAGACCCTCCATGCACTCCAGGGTGGTGGTTTTACCTGCACCATTTGGTCCCAGCAGCCCGAACACTTCCCCCGGGTAAATGCGGAAACTGACATTATTCACAGCGGTTACAGATTGATACCTCTTTGTTAGGTTCTGCACCTCCAAAATCGGCTCGTTCATTTTAGTTGGTCCTCCATTCCAGGTGGCATTTCCCTTTTTCAGAGAGTAACTTCCCAGGGCGGGAGACAAGAAATCCTCGTTCTCCCTTTGCTCTGCTCGGTCCCTCCGGCCAATCCGAGACAATTGATCACCGCGTCGAAACTGTATCTGATGACGTAAGGTCACAGGAAAGAGACTGTTTGTGATCAATGGTATTTTTTCCCGTAGTTTCTGTGTACAGGAAATTTTTCACATTGTCAAGTTTTTTTACTGCCACCCACCAATTTTCTGCTAGCTGCATGCGCCTTCTGCTGTTATTTGTGATGATTCCCTTTGCTGGTGGCGTCCGCTTCGGTGCTGCCAACCACCTCCACAGCCTCTTTGGTCTGTCCCTCGAGATTGAGTGCCCGCTGGTTCCCTACGGAGATCATGGAGTGAGCACAGATCGAAGGCCTGAGTGGGCTGGGGATCGTCCCATGAACGTATATTCCTGTGATCTGCCCCACAGATGCAACTGGTGCCATTTTTTAGGCGAAATTACGACAGTATCACCATCTTGAACAAGAAAAGAGCCGGACCCACAAACTTGTGAGCTGGCTCTTTCTGAATCTCTGCAGGACTTTATAACTGATTATGACCCTCTTGATCGAGACGTCTCGTTCTGCCGCTTTCTACTCAGGCCTAGTAATTCTCCTGGTCTGATGTCAACGCCTGAGATCGGCGCGGCGCACTAGTTCTCCAAAACGCCTAGGACCTTAGCCTTTTCCATGGGAGCTTGCCGCTCAAAGGGCGAATGGATCTCTTCCCGCGCCTTTTTATCACTGCTCCGTTTAAAGGCTGTCATCACGTCCAGCACATGGAAGAGCTGCTCCATATTGGCTCGAATCGGGCGCCCACCCCTGATCGCGGCAGCCATATCAGCTAGACCGAGACCCCGGGAGTTCTCCTTGTAATCAAATAAGAGAGGCATTTTTCTCAACTCCCCTGTCTCTGGCCGCAGCAAGTAGATGGGATTGCCAAAACAGTTTGGATCTGGAACGATCAGCGTCCCCTCGGAGCCATAGATTTCAAAACGCGCCTGTTCCTTGTAAACCACGTCAAAGGTGGTGAAGACATTCCCCACAGCACCGTTATCCATCTCCAGAATCCCCGTAATGTAGGTAGGCACCTCCACATCCACCAAGGTACCCGAGCGGGGCTGGCTGGTAATCAGTCGCTGCTGAAACGAAGTGCGAACAACACTGGTAACCCCACTGACGCGACCCACAAGGTTGACAAGTGCAGTGAGATAGTAAGGACCCATATCCAGCATGGGGCCTCCGCCAAACTGGTAGTAAAAGGCTGGATCAGGATGCCAACTCTCATGGCCGCGGCAGATCATGGAGGCGTTAAAGCCGATCACATCTCCGATAAACCCATCGTCAATCAGTTTACGACAGGTCTGGATCGATGCACCTAAGAAGGTATCGGGTGCACCGCCGATCTGCAGTCCTTTTTGCAGTGCCAAGGTTATCAGTTGTTCTCCCTCTTCCCCGGTGGCCCCCAGGGGTTTTTCCGAGTAGACATGCTTGCCTGCTTCCAGTGCGTCTTTGGTCACTTCAAAGTGCTCATAGGGACGCGTCAGATTGACGATGATCTCCACCTGATCATCGGCAAAGGCGTCATGCATTGTCTCGTAGATCTTGGCAATACCGAATTTGGCTTGGGCCTTTTCGGCCTTTTCACGCACAAGATCACATACGCCAACGACCTCAATCTGCCTGAATATCTTGGTCAGATTCTCCAAGTAAATCCCGCTGATGTCCCCGATCCCTATGATCGCCACCTTTGTCCTTTCCATACCTTCTCCCCCCATATTCTCTATTTTGAATGACCTCTAAAGATTCTTCGTCAGATACCAACCAAGCACCTTTTCTCCCTTGTGCTTTGGACCTATTCTAGGGTCTCTCTGGCCAAAGAGATCAACAGCTGGGGATCAATTACATTCAGACCTTTCTCGTTTGTGACGATGGAATGGACCAACAGCTGCAAAATCTGATCAATGGCAAGGCCTTGGTTGATCTGAGCGGCCATTCCGGCCAGACCTGTTAACATTGGCGTGGCCCAGCTCAATCCGCCGTCCAGCTCGTAGACATATTTGTCCTTAGCTTCAGGCGAGGCCACGTAACGCTTGGCACAGGGAAGGTAGACGTTAATAAAACCGTTTTCATCATCTGCTTCCTGCCGTATTTGCACCAGTTCTTCACGGGACATATTGTTCTCCTCGAGAAAGGCATCCATCCATTCGCCAATGACGATGCTGTTGAGATTGTTCATGTCCTGCTGATCATCATAAGCCGCCTCCCTCAGGGCCAAGGGGGGCTCTGTGGCCGTGGGCATGGTAGAAGTGAAAACCAAAATACCCTGCTCCCTGGCCTTAAGGATCAGGGCCCGAAAAGCTGCTTCTTGCCCGCCAAAACCCGTGGAGAGGTTAACATACCGTATTTTCCCGCCTGACGGCAGTGTCTCGTTATAGGTGAGGAGCCTTTCCAATGCTCTCAAGGCGTTTTCCAGATCAACCAAATTCACGGCGAAATAATGTAATTGGGCTTCGGGCAGTACGCCGCACTTCTTCCCCACCAGCACACTGGCGACAGATGTACCGTGATAGAGATAGTCGTCCACAACCCCCACCTCTTCATAGTGGACCAAACGATCACTGTATTCATCGTGCTCCTGCAAAAGGGGCCCATCGATAATGGCCACATTGATGCCCTTCCCGGTATACCCTTCTTGGTGCAGGGCTCTCAGATTCAGCCCCGGTTCCACTAGGGATAGATCGCTCACAGGGATCACCCTCTCACCCTCACCTTTACCTTGGAGATACATGTAACCGAAGAAGGCTGCACAGGCCATTACAAGTACTCCCAATACTACGGCTAACCACTTCTTGTACACAGAATCAACCTCCCCCTTGCGTTTTCCTAGGGCCTCGGCCCTTGTCTTCCCGCTGGTATAAGCACCACAATAATTCTCCACATGAGCTAAAAACCCGTTCTCATTGTATTCGATCACAGTCCCAACCAAAACCATACCCAGAACCCCTTAGTCTTTTCATACCTTAGGCTCGACCAGAAAGTGTCCTGGATTGGAAACATCGATCAACACATCGATGATCTCTGGGCTGAGTTTATGTTTCTTGTCAAGGCCCAGAACCAGTTGCATCACCTGGAGAGCACCGAGCCATTCTGCTTTGGAGAGGGTCCTTCCACGCTCCTGTCTCCAATGAAGTATACAAATATAAGGTAGGCATTTGAGTTGTTCTTGACCCGAAAATAGAGGTGGGCTAGGCGATTGCAGTATTGATAAAAAAGGGTGCTTCAGACCTCGAGTTTAGGTAGCTCTTTGTTTCGTCCAAAGAAGCCTTGATCAGGGCCACCAATGCCTCACTTTTTGCACCTAAGGAGAATGTAACAATCTCCGGAATGTTGGCTTTAGCCTCTACCAAGAAAATCTTGTCCCGATTCGTTTGTCCCAGGGCATCCCATTGGGGACCCTATCTTGGCCAAAAATCCCTTAAGGGTGTCCGTCACCTGATGGATAAAGTCCTGATCCCGGTATTCGGCGTAATCATCGCCCTCGAGGGGAGAAACCCAGGAGATCCTTTCATCCCTGGAAAATTGTAGTCCCTGCTTGAGCTCCGTTGCAATGACAGGGGGAAAGCAGTTGATCAGCCTCTGAATGTTGAACAAACGTCCCTGACCATCGCCCTTCTGTGGATATCGTCCCATGGATGCGCCTCCAGTCCTTGTTCGCTAGTTAATTCTCCCATGCCCCGTCTGTTCCTTCACAACCCAAAGCGGTTTTGTGCGTAATTCATACAATTTGGCATTTTGAAACCCCTGCACGAAAAAAACCGCAGACGGCGGTCTCGGAGCACCTCTGGCATCAATCAAGCAGCGAAGTAGTTTGTAGAGGGACGTCGTAAAGGAAAATTCGGGATGGTCGTGGAACCTAAGCAAGAAATGCATAGCGGCAGGGGGTAGCACCAATGGATATTAAACCTATTCGAAGCCCTTGGAAGGGAACAATGACTGCTCGGGAACGTTTTAGAAGGCAGATGCATTACCAGCCTGTGGATCGATGCTTCAATATGGAGTTTGGATACTGGGACGAGAATTTCCAGGCATGGCCCATCTTTCGGGAGAACAGAATCACCAACAATCGGGAAGCGGATCGTTTTTTCAGCTTCGATCCGATTGAAGCAATCTTTGGGAATGTGTGGATGAGTCCGCCTTTCCCCGAAACGATCGTGGACGAGACGGCCACAAC
>DUPN01000011.1 GCA_012838305.1 Bacillota bacterium
AGATGTTGTCAGCCTCTTTACTTGTGATACCAATTTACGTGGTCTTTAGGCAAACCGGGATGCTAAACTCATTAGGTGGCTTAATCGTTGCCAACATGGCCTTTACCTTGCCCCTAAGCATCTGGGTGCTCAAAGGCTTCTTCGATGGAATTCCCAAAGAGTTGGATGAAGCGGCGATGATTGACGGCTGCAATGTGTTCCAGACCTTTGTGCGGGTGATAGTACCTTTGGTCATCCCAGGATTAGTCGCCGTGGCGATCTTCAGTTTTATCCTCGCCTGGGATGAGTTCTTCTTTGCACGAACACTGATGGGCAGTGAAAGCACCTGGGTTATGTCAGTGGGATTGAGTTCCTTCAAGGAGGAGTTCACGATTAATTGGACTGATCTAATGGCTGCCACAGTCTTGTTTACCATTCCTCCGACCATTCTCTTTATGTTAATTCAAAAGCACTTGGTCAGCGGACTTACCGGTGGTGCAGTAAAGGGATAAAGACGCAGAGGAGCAGAGATTGCGAATTACGGGAAGTAAGGCAAGGGGTGTCATATTGAGAATAGTCGTATGTATCAAACAAGTGCCAGCTACAAGCAAGGTGCAGATAGACGAAGTTACGGGTGTACTCCGGCGTGAAGGCATTGAGAGTAAATTGAACCCGTATGATTTGTATGCACTAGAAACGGCCGTTTGGATCAAAGACAAGGTGGGCGGGGCAGTGACTACGCTCACAATGGGACCGCTGCAAGCGGAGGAAGCGATCAAAGAGTCCTTTATTCTTGGCGCGGATCAGGGATATCTGGTCTCAGACCGGAAATTAGCGGGTTCAGATGTGTTAGCGACTGCCTATACCCTATCCCAGGCGATACGACTTCTTGATGGTTATGATTTGATCATATGTGGCAAACAGACCACCGATGGGGACACAGCACAGGTGGGTCCAGAAGTCGCCGAGTTCTTGGAGATTCCCCACGTTACCTGGGTCAAAAAGGTGAACGAAGTCACCGAGGATAGTATTGTTGTGGAGCAGGACTTGGGAACAAGCTCGGCCATTTTGGAGTTGCCCTATCCTGCGCTGATCACGGTAGAAAAGGATATTTTCCAACCTAGACTGCCTTCGTATCGCCGCAAGAAACTGACCGCCGCCCAGCAGGTGAATGTGCTGACATTCTCCGATTTCCTTGATAGTGATGAGCAGAAGTATGGTTTGAATGGTTCTCCGACACAGGTCGAACGTGTCTTCCCACCAGATGCAAACGAGGACAAGGTCCTTTGGGAAGACGAGCCGTCGCTGTTGGGCGAAAAGATTTACATGCTGATTAAGGACAGAAATTTCATCTAGGGGGTGGCAACAGTGGCGACGTTAGCGATAAATGCAAGGCGATGTAGTTTATGCGGTGAATGCATAGCGACCTGTCCATTCAACGCCATATCCGAAGTTGATGGCAAGATTGAGATAGATGCCGGGTGTAGAATGTGTAAGCTGTGCTTGAAGAATTGCCCAGAAAAGGCGATTACGCTGATTGATGACAAGCGGGTAGCAGTGGACAAAGAAGCATGGCGCGGGATTTTGGTTTTTGTGGAGCATTTGGATGGCGAAATCCATCCAGTGACACTGGAGCTGATCGGAAAAGCTAGAGAGCTGGCCGACTCAACCAATCAGCCTGTGTATTGTCTGTTCATGGGAGACCAGATTGCAGAACAAGCGAAGAGCCTACTGCAATATCCGGTAGAAAAGGTCTTTGTTTATGAAGATAGTGCACTGAGATATTTTCGGGTCGACGTTTACGCCAACATCTTTGAGGATTGTATACGAGCCGTCCAACCTTCTACTGTATTGGTGGGTGCGACTTCAGTAGGGAGATCGCTGGCTCCGCGTGTGGCAGCACGGTTCAGAACCGGCTTGACAGCAGATTGCACAACGCTTGAAATCAGAGAAAACACAGACTTGGTGCAAATTCGCCCCGCTTTTGGGGGCAATGTCATGGCGCAGATTGTGACTCCTTTCAGTCGACCACAATTTGCCACGGTGCGTTACAAAGTGATGAGTCCTGCTGAAAAAGGGGGATCTCCATCTGGAACCGTAGAAAGATGTGTGGTCTCGCCTGTAAGGCTCAAATCCAAGATTCGTGTTCGTGAGGTAGTACTGAACGAACAATCCCCGGGTATTTTGGAAGCCGAGACATTAGTGGTTGCGGGAAGAGGAGTAAAAGACAAGCAGGATCTGGAGCTTCTACAGGAGTTGGCCGATCTGTTGGATGGCCAGTTAGCAGCTACCCGACCGTTAGTCGAGGCGGGCTGGGTTCATTATTCGAAACAGATAGGCCTTTCCGGAAGGACAGTAAAACCTAAACTGATTATCACCTGCGGGGTTTCTGGTGCCGTGCAGTTTAGTGCAGGGATTAGTGGTTCGGAGTGTATTGTAGCGATCAATCAAGACCGAAGCGCGCCGATACTCGATCAAGCACACTACGGTGTGGTCGGAGATCTGTATGAAGTAGTCCCTTCGTTGATAGATAGGATCAAGGGGTGAGACGAACACATGAATTACAGGGCAATTGGTTCCGATGATGTACGTTATCTGGAAAGCGTTACAGCACCAGACAGGGTCTTTTTCGGATCGGACATAAACGAAGATTTTTCCCACGATGAAATGTTGGAATATGGAAAGTATCCGCCCGAAGTCCTGGTGGAAGTGGTTAACGGTGATGAAATCTCAGAAATCATGCGCTATGCGTATGCAAACAACATTCCTGTCACCCCCCGTGGATCAGGAACAGGTCTATGCGGTGGCGCAGTGCCTCTGTACGGAGGCATCATGATTTCGTTGACGAGAATGAACAAGATTCTTGAAATCGATGAGGAAAACTTGACTGTGACCGTGGAACCAGGCGTATTACTAATGGATCTAGCGGAGGCTGTGGAAGAAAAAGGACTCTTCTACGCTCCTGATCCCGGAGAAAAGACAGCCACGATAGGTGGAAATGTGATGACCAATGCAGGGGGGATGCGGGCGGTCAAGTATGGTGTGACACGTGACTACGTACTCGGTATGGAAGTGGTATTGCCAGACGGGGAGATTATCGAGGTTGCCGGCAAAGTTGCCAAGAGTAGCTCTGGCTATAGCCTAAAAGACCTCTTGATTGGGTCTGAAGGGACGCTAGGAATCGTGAGCACTTTGGTGCTCAAGCTACTACCACTGCCCCGAAAAATGATAAGCTTATTGGTTCCTTTTTCTACTCTCGGAGAGTGTATTGATGCTGTTCCGGCATTGTTTAAGGCAAAACTTCTTCCAACCGCAGTCGAGTTCATGGAAAGGGCAGTGCTTGATGCATCGGAGGAATATCTGGGTAAGCCCTTCCCTGATAAATCAGCCGATGCGTATTTGCTGCTAACATTTGACGGGAATACGACAGAGGAAGTCGATCGAACAAGCGACGATGCCGCGGAACTCCTTCTGGACTTGGGTGCTATCGACGTTTTGATAGCTGATACCGAGGAAAGACTAGAAATGATCTGGACCGCGCGGGGTGCGTTCTTGGAGGCGATTAAGAGCTCGACTCCGCAAATGGACGAATGTGATGTGGTGGTGCCTCTGAACAAAGTGGGCGAGTTTGTCAAGTATGTCGACCAGTTGGCCAGCGGTAACCAAGTCAGAATCGAGACCTTCGGCCACGCCGGTGATGGAAATGTGCACGTATACGTCTGCAAAGATTCCATGCCCGATTCAAGATGGGAAGAGACGAAGGAATCGGTCATGCAAGCGATGTATGATAAGGCAATTGGGTTGAGAGGGCAGGTATCTGGTGAACACGGTATCGGTCACGCTAAGAAAGGTTACCTGGCGGAGTCGATAGGTGATCGATCTATGCAACTGAGCGCAGCGATTAAACGGGCGTTTGATCCAAAGAATCTTTTGAACCCGGGGAAAGTACATAACTGAAACCGAGAACTTGCAGCGGGGATACTGCAGAGCTACTCGTTGGAGTGGCGAACGGTTCCCCTTTTTTGTTGGCAGTGTGAGTTGATCCCAAAGATTATCGCAGGCAAAAAGGCAAGGGTGGAAGTTGGTACTCTGTGTCCACCCACCTTTTTGGATTGCCAACCGCCCGAACTGTGTCTACTTTAGGGCGCCTCCAGGTGTACATGGAAGTACCCTTTGATTTCACAAGGTTACGGAGTCATTATTGACCTAACAGGGTTAAGTTCTAGTTCCGGAAGGCACCTTGGTACTCAGATAAGGGTCCGACAGTTTGCCAATGAGGCAGCATGAACAGAACGCTTAACGATACATAGTTAAGGTATCGTAATTAACCTTGTGGGGTTAATTGTTTTCTGTTAGAATGAGGTCAGATTAAGGGGGTGCGGCCATGGAGGGTTCGCAAGCTTATTGGCTGGTTTTGGCGATTGCTCTAGGTTACGAGTATGGGATCAAGCAATGGTGGGGGCGAAGGGACTCTAAAGCTCCTGAGGCTGTTCGTTATGTTCGTTACAGGCTGATCCATCTTGTCTTGTTATCCGCCACAGGACCCTTGTTGTTCTCTGATCTGCATTTCTCCACCTGGTTAGCCCTTTCTGTGGGCCTGGTGATCCTCGGTAGTCTAGAACTGTTCTTTCGCTATCTTTCGCTTAGAATCCAAAGCGCAACAGCTGTCCGCCTTTACCAACTAAACTACCTGGTTCCTTTGTCTATTGCCTTCTTTACTCATTTGATCGATTTTGCACCGAGGTTTGAGTATGATTACCGATTGGTGTTTTTGCTGGTGTTTTTGGCCCATCCTGCAAACTCCTTCATTCGCTGGGCCCTGGATCGGGACGAGCCTCTTCCTGAGCATCTGACGGCCTTTCCTCCTTTTGAGATGCTCACTGGTGACAGACTTACCCTTACGTCTGAAACGGCAGCAGCAATTTCCCGTGGCCGGCCTGACCAAGAATCAGGCGATCAGCGTGCAAAGGTAGGACGAAGGATTGGCACACTAGAACGGTGGCTCATTGTGTTTCTCGTCGCCTCAGGGAATGCCTCTAGCGTGGGTCTGGTCATCACTGCCAAATCTATCGTCAGGTATCCTCAACTAGGCGATAGGGAGTTTGCGGAGTACTATCTTTTTGGAACTCTGCTGAGCGTTGTCTTGGCCCTTGGAAGCGGATTTATTGTGTTGGGGGGATTGTAGTATGCCATATGTAGCAGCGAAGTTCGATATGGTAGGTTCGAGAAAGCTTCGGAGCCGCAGAGAAGTTCAAAAGCGTTTTCTCCACTTGGCTGACGAGATCAATCTGAAGTTTGCAGAACATTTGGCCGCCGAATTTGTGGTGACCCATGGAGACGAAGCCCAAGTTTTGCTCCCGGCATCCAAGGCCAAAATGGTGTTTCGCATCTTCGAGTATTTGTCCCTTTCCATGGTGGAAGTTGACATGCGCTGCGGAGTGGGTACAGGGACTATTAGCACTGATCTTCAGGAAAAATCAATTGGAATGGACGGCGAAGTGTGGCAGCATGCTAAAGACGCCATTGAGTATGCTAAGAGAAAGCGGCAGATCATTTCGTTTTTTGGATTTGCTCCAGAGCTGCAGCTCCATCTAAACGCCCTGGGTAATTTACTCTGCTACCTGCAAGGCCGCTGGACCAAGGAGCAACTGGAAGCCATTTGCCTCTTGTCCAAAGGACATACGCAAAAGGAGATTGCAGAGAAACTCGAGATTTCCCAGGTGGCTGTGTCCAAGAGATTGACAGGTGCAGGATGGCATCATTACGTTCGTGGCCGGGAATCCTTAGAGCTGCTTTTGGGGTCCGACCCTGTGACTGGGTAGTCACAGGGTCGGACCCCATCTCTTTACTTTTCCCCATTTTTGGAGGAGGATTTTACGAATAAAGGAGTAATTCTAGTACGAAGGTAGTAAAAGCCTTTCTAGCTAACTAGATTAAGGGAGGATTCTGAATGAAACGTCGTATTGATGGACGAGGAGCAGTATTCGTAGTTATTGGCGTGCTTAGCTTCCTGCTGTTTTCGGCAGTTGGTGGGGCGATGGCACCGCAGTATGGGGGCGTTCTGCACGTAGCCGACCGGCTGATGCCCCCCAGCCTGGACCCGCATCACTTTAACGGAATCGATGGTTTAGCCAGCTTGCTTCCTTTTAATACGCTCATCAACTACAATCAGCAGCTTGAGTTCGTGCCGGAGCTGGCCGCATCGTGGGAAATCGTCGACAATACCACCTATGTCTTCTATCTCAGGGATAATGTGGAGTTTCATGATGGCACTCCCTTTGACGCTGAGGCGGTGAAGTGGAACTTCACCCGCATGGCCAGTGAGTATTCCCAGGTTGCATCGTTCTTTAGCATGATCGAAAGCGTTGACGTGATCGATACATACACTGTGCAGTTTAAGCTAAGTGCACCCTATGCTCCGTTCCTTGATAATCTGGTCGCTTCGGGACAGATGGTATCACCCACGGCAGTAGAGGCCATGGGCAACGACGCTTTCCAGAAGAATCCTGTCGGTACCGGACCGTTCAAAATCGTAAGCTATGATGCGCAGCGCCGAGAAATCGAGTTCGTCCGCAACGAAAACTACTTTCTGGAGGGTCTACCCTATCTAGACGGCATCGTTCTGACCGAAATCCCCGATCCCCAGACCCGCCTCCTGGCGTTTAAGTCCGGTCAATTTGATTTTCTCCTGGGGGTTCCCCCGAACAATGTGGAAGAGCTAATCGATGGCGGCTATAACTTGGCGTCGGTTCTGGGCAGCAGCAATACCATTGACTTTATAACATTCAACACCCAGATCAAGCCTTTCAGCGATCTGAAAGTGCGCCAGGCGATAGCCCACGCGATTGATCAAGAGCTGCTCTTGGAGTTTCTCGATCATACGCTGCCTCTGATGGGGCCCTTGCCCGAAAGCAGTTGGGGAAGCAATTCTAGTAAGGAGCCCTTTGCCTACGATCCCGCCAAGGCTCGTGCGCTTTTAGCTGAATCCGGCTATCCGCAAGGATTTAGTACAACACTGAAGATCTGGAATAATGATCCGCAAAGAGAAGATTTGGCGGTGGTGGTTCAAGAGATGCTAGGCCAGGTCGGAATCGATGTCACAATTGAGGTACTCGAAGCTGGTACACTCGTTCAGCAGATGATGCAGGGCGAGTTTGAAGTGGCCAGTCTGCACTGGGGCGGCGGCGGATCCCTCGATCCCAATGGAAATCTCTATGTCTTGTTCCATTCTGAGAGCCCCAACAGTTTCATCGCCCGCTACCACAATGAAGAGGTGAATGCCCTCCTGGATCAAGCTCTACTGATTACGGACCGAGGGGAGCGGCAGGCCTTGTATCAAAAGGCGGATCAGTTGATCTATGATGATCTTCCCATGATCTGGTTCGGACGCTTCACATCCTACGTAGCCTATTCTGACCGAGTCCATGGGATTGAGCCCCTCAGACCGGCAGGGTATTACCCGGACAAACTCGGGGAGATCTGGATCCAACAATAATCATTGGAGTCGATTCCATGCAGAGGTATCTCTTGCGCCGGGCCATGCAGCTTGTTCCGATCATGCTTGGCGTGTCGATAATCACCTTTTTTCTCATCCGATTGGTTCCCTCCAATCCGGCCCTGGCCATTTTGGGGGTTAACGCCACCCCCGATCAGATTGCCTACATCAACAGCACCTACGGTTTGGACAAACCCATCCCCGTCCAGTATTTCTACTGGATGGGGAAGGTGCTTCAATTTGACTTGGGCCGTTCCATTGTGCACAATCAACCAACCATAGAGCTGATCATGGGTAGATTTCCGGCAACACTCCAGGTTGGCCTATTTGCCATGTTTATTTCCCTGATCGTATCCCTTCCCGTAGGGGTGATCTCCGCGGTCAAAAAGGACAGCATCTTGGATGTGCTGGGCCGCTTCTTTGCCTTTGTGGGGATTTCCATGCCCGGCTTTTGGCTGGGACTTCTCTTGATCATCCTCTTTGCTGTAACCGTCCCGGTCTTCCCCATCTTTGGGTTCGTGAGCATCTTTACGGATTTTTCCGAGGGGATACGCCATCAGTTCCTTCCCGCAGTCACCTTGGGACTGTCCATGGCTGCTATGGTCACTCGAATGACCCGTTCCTGCGTTCTGGAAGTGCTCCAGGAAGACTACATTACAACCGCTCGAGGCAAAGGCTTGCCAGGGACCCTTGTTGTGGCCAAGCATGTCCTCAAGAATGCTTTTATTCCGGTGATCACAGTTGTCGGGCTCCAAGTGGGCTTTATCTTCGGCGGTTCCGTTCTGGTTGAGGTCATTTTCGCCATTCCGGGTTTGGGGCGCTTGATGGTGGATTCCATCGCCCAGAGAGATTATCCCGTGATTCAGGCTTTGGTGCTCGTTTATGCAATTACTTTTGTCCTTGTCAACTTGCTCGTCGATGTGCTCTACGCAGTGCTTGACCCCAGAATTCGATACCAGTAGGTGATGGACCATGGAAACCCAACTGTCTTACGCCAGAAGGAGTCAACTGACCAGGGTCTTGGCGATTATAAAGGGTAACAAGCTTCTCTTGGCAGGTTCCTTGATTGTCTGTCTCGTTGTGTGTACCGCAGTTTTCGTCACCATCGACGATGTGGTATATGAACAAGCCCTGATCAAGCGGATCTTGCACAGCCCCTATCAGATGAATGCTCGAGATCGACTCAGTCCGCCCAGCGCTTTCCATCCTTTAGGTACCGATCAGCTAGGACGGGATGTACTGGCTAGAATTATCTATGGAAGTCGGGTGTCCATTCAAGTGGGCCTCTTGGCGGTGGGATTGTCGGGGGCCGTTGGAACAATTATCGGGGTCTTGGCAGGATACATCGGTGGAAAGTTTGATGATTTTGTGATGCGAATTGTCGATATTCTGCTGGCCTTTCCCGGCTTAATTCTGGCCATTGCCATCGCAGGTTTTCTAGGACCGAGTTTGACCAATGTGATCATTGCCCTTTCGGCTAAAGCTTGGGTGTCCTATGCAAGGGTCATGCGGGCCAATGTTCTCAAGATGAAAGATGTGGAATACATTCAGGCGGCCAAGGCCTTAGGGGCCAGTGAAGCCAGAATCATCTTTAGGAACATACTCCCCAATGTGGCCACTCCCATGATCATCTTGGCCACTATGGAACTAGGCAGCATCATTATTTCCGAAGCGGGTCTCAGTTTTCTAGGCCTCGGGCCGCAGCCCCCTATGGCCAGTTGGGGAAATATGCTCAACTTGGGCCGAGCGCATATTACAACAGCCTGGTGGCTCTCGGCCTTTCCTGGGCTTGCCATCTTTTTAACTGTCATGGGTTTCAACCTTTTGGGAGATGCGCTAGCCGACGCTTTTGATCCCAAGATCACCTTACCAACAAGGAGGTAGACGAATGGATTTTGATCGGATACTGGCAGATGTCCCTGATTACCAGGTCTTCAAGACCGTGGATGAGCTGCGGGAAAGCTCGGAGGAGCTCGTGGAAAGATTCCCCCAGCTTGTGCAAAGAAGGGTGATTGGCCATGCTCAAAACGGCGAAGAGATTGAAGCGCTGGTGATTGGGAGAGGTTCCAAAAGCGTGCTTCTCTTTGGCTGTCCCCATCCCAACGAACCAATTGGCAGCATGACTTTGGACTATCTCTCGGAGAAGTTGGCCCAAAACCCGGGTCTTCTGGAAGAACTCGATTTGACCTGGTATATTATCAAATGCGTCGATCCGGTGGGAACAAGACTGAATGAAGGCTGGTTCAAGGGGCCTTTCACCCCGGAAAACTACTGTAAGCACTTTTTCCGTCCCGCCTCCTATCAACAAGTGGAGTGGACGTTCCCTGTTCGTTACAAGACATTGCACTTCGATCGACCCCTTCCCGAGACCCAAGCCCTGATGCGCATGATCGAAGAGGCCAAGCCAGATTTCATGTATTCCCTGCATAATGCGGGCTTTGGCGGAGCGTTCTACTATGTCTCCCATGACTTGCCCCAAGTCTACCAGGGTCTGCGGGACCATGCGGCCAAGCGTGGACTGCCTTTGCATCGCGGAGAACCGGAGATGCCTTTTGTGAAGATTTTCAGCGATGCCGTGTACGAGCTGCCTCGAATCGCCGAGATGTATGATTTCTTTGCCGCAAACAGCAAGGCGGATCCCGCCGCCATCATTCGGTCTGGGACCTGCAGTGTAGACTATTTAGAAAGGTTCAACCCCAGTGCTTTTACACTGGTCTGTGAACTACCCTATTTCTATGACCGGCAAATCGAGGACACATCCAAGCTGGAGTCCCCCTTGCGTGACTCCTTGCTGCAGGGAATGGAATTTGAGCAGGAATTGGTGGAGACTCTGCGCACGAACTTCCAGCCCCATTTAGAGTTGTTGGAAGCATCCCCCTTTGTCGATGCCGTTCAGGAGTATCTCGGAATGGCCCCGGCCAATTTGGAGGCAAGGCGGATGTTTATCTCCTCCAACAAGAGCTTTGACCAGTCGGCCACCGTGGCCCAGCACTTCGACAGTGTGATCAATGCCCGTTTCCATCGTATGTTGATTCTAGGTATGGCTTTGCGTGCTATGGAGAAGACTTTGCCTGCCAGCACCGCAGAGGATGCCGCCAGGGTGAAAGAGGCCAAGGATGCAATTCAAGTGTATCTGGACTCTATCCAAACTCAACTGGAGGGTGAGCTCAATTACACCGTAATTCCCATCAGAACTCTGATCCAAGTTCAGCTCGGGGCTGCCTTTGAAGTTTTGAAGGAGGGGGGTCCGACCCTGTGACTACGCAGTCACAGGGTCGGACCCCCCAAAAAAGGTCAAAATATGTGGAACACCATTAAAATGGGATAAATTTTGTAAAGAAAAGAATTGCGGATTCAAGTATAATAAGAAGTAGATGTATTGCGAAGGCGAAGGAGGCCCAAATCCATGTTGCCTCGTTGGTACGCGTTTCTTATTATCTGCTGTATACTTACCCCATCCCTCACAGCGGTCTCCAAGGCTAAAGAACCCCTCTGGCTATCTTGGGGCACCGCTAGCCAGCTCCAAGCGGAGGAATTGTCCCAGAAGGATCTGGGCAGACTCGTTTGGGCTAAGACCGCTGCGCCCAATCCCCAAGGCTTTGTGGTAGGGCAAGGTGGCATTAAAAGTGAGCCCATCACGATGCAAGTGAGCTTCGCCTTAACCGATCGATTGCCCCATTACAACCACATCTATATCGCTGGACTTCTGGCCGAGCCCGATCCAAACCAGGTGGATCAGCCCATCATAGCCTTGCGCTGGAGCCGCATTCTCCAGGAAGGACGGGACAGGTGGCAGCTTCAGCTTGTCGACAGTTCCCAAGCGATCACAAACCTCCCTCTCCCCGCGGGCTACCCCCAGCAGGGCGAAATATATACCGCTCTTTTCTCCTTTGATCCGTTGACTGGCCAACTCCATTTGGCCCTCAGCGATGATCCAGGAGCCCTCTTCCCCTTGGAATTCCAAGCCAATCTGCAGATGGAGCCCTATCAAGAGACCTTTTATCCCATGACCGGCTGGGAAGGTCATAATCCCCAAGGTTTAATCCGAGACGACGCCTTTATCCTCCAGGAACTCATAATACGCAGGGAATTTGCCGGCTTTGGACTACCCTTGGAGATCCAGGAAGAGCTGGAGTTTGTCCTAGTCGGGCCAGAGGGTGAACGCCTTTGGGGATCCACCTATTACCAGGATGAACTGCTGTCAGCCTCGCTACAGTGGCCAGAATCCCCCTTGCCGGGCGAAGTACGCTTGAAGCTGGTCCATGGTGAGCTTGAGAAAGAGATCTTCAAGGCAAAATGGACAGGGGAAAAGAGAGTTTTTGCCCTACCTCCTTTAGATACCCTGCCCCTTGGCGAAGCACTCCTTGTACTGGAGTACATCCAAGATGGGAAGGTGGTGGGCGTCATTTCTAGCCAAGTGATCCAAATCATTGGCAATCGGGCCCAAGCCCGTCTGGAGATCTATGGACGCAACTATCGGCGCAGTCCAGAGCGGGCTCATGAGCCCATCCCGGCCGATCCGGGCATCTATGGAAATATCGTGATCGCCGCGGACCGACCCCTCCAGGGACAACTCCGCCTGCGGGCTGTGTATGTATCGGACGTGCAGGAAACTACAGAAATCCCGGTTCTAAGCACAGAAATAAAAAGTGACGAACAGGGTGGGACAATTGTGCTCCCCTTCCAATTTGCCCTACCTCCCCAGGCCGGTGAAGTGGCGGTATATGCTGAACTGCAGGCCGAAGGTACCGCCTTTGTGCCCCTCCAGGAGAGTGTCAAGGTTTGGGCCGCCCCCATGGTACCAGCCTTTCCCGGGGCAGAGGGTTTTGGAGCCTTTAACCCCGGCGGACGCGGCGGGCGGGTTCTCAGGGTGACGAATCTAGCCGACTTTGGACCGGGCTCCCTGCGTGCAGCTGTGGAAGCAGAAGGCCCCAGAACGGTGGTTTTTGATGTGGCTGGAATCATTGAATTGGAATCCAGGTTAGTGATCGCCAACCCCTATATTACCATCGCTGGGCAGACAGCGCCTGGCGGAGGAGTTACCCTTGCCAATTACCCCACGATAATCACGGCCACGGACGTGATCTTGCGGCACCTGCGTTTCCGCCTGGGCGATGCGGCCGGGCAACAGGAAGACGCCCTGGAAATCAAGGGTACTAATGTGATCGTAGACCATGCCTCGGCCACCTGGGGCATTGATGAAACCCTCTCTGTGAGTGATGCCCATAATGTTACGGTGCAGTGGAGTCTAATCGCCCACAGTCTCAATCGCTCCATCCATGAAAAAGGTGCCCATGGCTACGGTTCTTTGGTCCGAGGTGAACGTGGAGCCAGCTATAGCTTCCACCACAATCTGTGGGCCCATCATCGCAGCAGAATGCCTAGGCCCGGCAACTACCTCAGCCACAAGCTCGATCCTTTGGGCCTCCTTGCGGACTTCCGCAATAATGTTATCTACAACTGGGAAGGAAGCTATCCTGGGGCCAATTACGACACGGACTCCATCAGTCGCTACAACTTTATCGGCAATTACTATCTACCGGGTCAAAACTCTGGGGACACATGGGCCTTTCGGGATGAGAATCCCTATGCCCAAGCGTTTTTCCAAGACAATTATATGGATGGAAAACTCCCCGAGGATCCTTGGAGCCTGGTAAGGGGCTGGGGGCCGTGGACTGAGGGATACAAGCTCCAAGAGGAACTTCCGGTGGCTCCTGTTACCACCCAATCTGCTCCTGAAGCCTTTAAAAGCGTGGTCGCAGGCGCCGGAGCCTTTCCACGGGATGCGGTGGATACCGCCATAATCCACAGTGTACTCAGGGGCAGCGGGAGGATCATCGACTCCCAGGCAGAGGTGGGAGGCTGGCCCCAAGTTGAGTCCGGTCAAGCAGAAAAGGACCACGATCAAGACGGAATTCCAGATTGGTGGGAGCAACAAAACGGCCTTGATCCCCATGACCCTTCCGATGCCCAAGAGCTGTCGGTTAGCGGCTACACCCATTTGGAACTCTATCTTAACTCTTTGTGACGAATTGTCCGATTAACCAATCCTTGGGATGACGACAGAAAGCGAGGTGTTCTTAATCTCAATGCAAAAGGGTGCCTATCTCCTTTCTTTGGTGCTCCTGTTGGTTCTTACGTCTGTCGCCTATGGGCAGATCAGCATGGAACGCCTCGCCAACTACGAGAGGGAACGAACCTACCAGGAATATTTGGAACAATGGGGCGATTGGCCGCGTCCAGATCAAGAGATCCTTCTTCCAGCCGCGGCCTATGTGGGCAGCGAGGGAAGGGTGGAGCTAGCGTTCCTTCCAGGATTCGATGAATGCGCCGTGGTTTCCCCAGAGAGCGGCTATCTAGAGTGGGAGGTGGCGATCGAAGAGCCCGGTCTGTACAATATCGCGGTTTTCTACTACCCCCTGCCCGGAAGAGATGCCAGCATCGAGCGGGAACTTTTGATCAATGGGGAAAGGCCCTTTGCAGGTAGCCGTTTCCTCCAGTTCAAAAGGATGTGGAAGGATGCGGGCCCCTTTTTCCTGGATGTGCTGGGAAATGAGATCCGCGCACCCCAAGTGGAAGAGCCGCGCTGGCTGGAACGGCCTCTGATGGATAATCTAGGCTATGTGCAAGAGCCCTATCTCTTTTATCTGGGGGAAGGGATCAACACCATCCGCCTCATCTCCAGGGTGGAACCTATGGCCATCGGCTACCTTAAAATCTACCAGGAAAAACCTCTTCCCAGCTACGAGCAAGTCCTTGCCCAACACCGAGGGCAGGGTTTCTCTGAGGTGGAGGATGTTTGGATCAAGATTCAAGGAGAGCACTCCACTCTCCGCTCTGATTCCACCTTATTCCCCATTGCCGATCACGGGGATCCCACCTTAGAACCCTACCATCCAGCGGAGATCCGACTCAACACCATTGGTGGGAATCGCTTTAACCGACCAGGCCAGTGGATTGCCTGGGAATTTGAGGTACCGCAGGATGGCTTGTATCAAGTGGCCATCAAGAGCCGCCAGGGAGTCATCGGAAGCTACAGCAATCGTAGAGTACTGATTGATGGCAGGACCCCCTTTGCGGAGCTAGCTTCGGTCAAGTTCCCCTATTCCACCGGGTACCAGATGACTGTCCTCGCTGATCCGGGAGGGGGAGATCCCTACCTGCTTCCCCTGTCCCAAGGGCGTCATGAGTTGAGGCTGGAAGTGGTATTGGGTGATCGCAGGGATGTACTCCGTGTGGCCGAAGACAGCCTTTATGAGCTGAACACGATTTATCGGCGGATCATTATGATCACATCCAGCAATCCGGATCCTCGCCGCAGCTATGAGCTGGCCCGCAAACTGCCTGATGTGATCGGGCGAATTCGCCAACAGGCCGCCATCTTTGAGCAGCTTGTTCAGGATTTTGCCGCGGTGACCGGGATGGAAGGGGGACATACGGGGATCTTAAAGCAGCAAGCCCATCTGCTCAAACGCATGGGAGACGATCCTGAAATGATCCCCAGGCTTTTGAGCGAGTACCGGGATAATATCAGTGCCATCGGTACCTGGATTTTCTCCACTCGAGAACAGCCTCTGCAAATCGATTATTTTCTAATCACCTCGCCGGATGCGGCCTTGCCCGAAGCTAGGGCAGGTTTGGGAGAGCGTATTGGCCATGAGCTTCGGGCCTTGGCCGCATCCTTCACCCACGACTATACCCTCATCGGGGATCGGCCTGGAGAAACGGCCGGCGAAGACCGCGAGCCCTTAACGGTCTGGGTAAGTGCCGGACGTGATCAGGCCCAGGTGATCAAGGGCATGATTGATGATACTTTCCGTTTGGAGACGGGGATCCCCGTCAACTTGCAGTTGGTGGAAAACATGAATGAACTCTTGGTGCAGGCGACGATCGCAGGCACCGGGCCTGATGTGGCCATGGGATTGAACATTCCAGACCCCATGAATTTCGGACTGCGGGGAGCACTCCACAACCTCAGGGAGTTTTCCGATTACGACAAGGTTGTAGAACGCTTTATGCCTAGCGCCATGGTACCCTTCACCTTTCGGGACCAAGTCTATGCCCTTCCCGATCAACAGGAATTCCCCATGATGTTCTACCGAAAGGACATCTTGACGGAACTAGGGCTTGACATACCCCGCACCTGGGATGATATTTACCGCATCCTTCCTGTTCTACAGCGCAACAACATGACCATCGGTATAGGTTATAGTATCTTCTTTACCCTCCTCTACCAAAGGGGCCTGCCCATGTACAAGGCGGATGGGGTGGAGACCTATCTTGATTCGGAAATCGCCATCCAGACCTTTCGTGAGTTGACCGAGCTGTTTAGCCTGTACGATCTCTTGATAGAGTTTAACGCCGAGAACCGTTTCCGCCTGGGGGAAATGCCCATTGTGATTGCGGATTACAGTTTGTTTAACCGCTTAGCCGTCTTCGCTCCCGAACTTAGGGGCGAGTGGGACTTTGCCTTGGTTCCAGGGACGCTCTGCCCGGATGGAAGCATCAATCACACCGTGGCCCCCATGCAGAGCCGGGCCACCACCGTCTTGCAGCAGCAAGGCCGGGGCGGGCCGGCGGTTGTAATTACGTCCACCGCTCGAGACAAAGATGCAGCCTGGGAATTCTTGAAATGGTGGACCCGGGAAGATACGCAAGTTCGTTTTGGTCGGGAGCTAGAAAGTTTGATGGGCGAAGCAGGCCGCTATCCCACATCCAATGTGGAGGCCTTTAAGCAGCTGCCCTGGAGTGTGGAAGAGCGGGAGAAGCTCTTGGAACAGTGGGCTTGGGTTGAGGGAAATGGGGAGGTGCCCGGGAGTTATTATATGCTGCGCATGTTTGAATGGGCCTTTCGGGCGGTGGTGATCCAGCAGGCACCTGTGCGCGAAACCCTGCTGGAGTACGACCGGCAGATCAATTATGAGCTGCAAGTAAAACGAAAGGAGTTTGGTCTTGAAACCGATCTTAGCGCTGTCCCTGAGATATGGCGCAAGCTTTACTGGGAGAAGTTCACCCATGTGAGCTCTCCAGAGGGAAGGGAGGGTTGTCCATGAGTACCTGGGCTAGGATCAAACGGCATAAAGTATCCTATCTTTTTATTGCCCCCTTCGGAATTCTATTCTTCACTTTTACAGTAATTCCGGTCTTGGTGGCCATGGTGCTAAGCTTCACCAACTTTAACATGCTCCAGGCTCCTTCCTTTGTGGGCTGGAGCAACTACATCCGCCTTTTTCTGGAAGATGAGGTTTTTCTCATTGCTATTAAGAATACCTTTATCTTTGCTTCCATAACTGGCCCCCTAAGCTACTTGGCCTGTTTTCTGGTGGCCTGGCTGATCAATGAACTCAAACCCTGGCTGCGGGCCATCTTAACCCTGCTCTTTTACGCACCGGCCATTTCTGGCAAGGCCTACTACATTTGGACCATTATCTTTAGCGGCGATACCTACGGAATTCTCAACGCCAACCTCTTGTATTGGGGAATTATCGATCGACCTATCCAGTGGCTGAATGATCCCGCCTTCATCATGCCCATTACCATTTTGGTTGTGCTCTGGATGAGTCTGGGTACGAGTTTTTTGGTGTTCATTGCAGGGCTGCAGGGGATCGATCATCGACTCTACGAGGCTGGGGCCATCGATGGGATTCGCCATCGTTGGCAGGAACTCTGGCATTTGACCATTCCCATGATGCGAGGCTATCTTATGTTTGGTGCGATCATGGCCATCACTAACTCCTTTACTATTTTCAATGAAATACGTGACTTGACTGGGTTTCCCAGTACAGACTATGCCGCCCACACCATCATCCAGGCCTTGCAGGATCACGGCAGCATTCGCTTTGAGATGGGCTATGCATCAGCTATTGCTG
The DNA here is from genome assembly GCA_012838305.1 of Bacillota bacterium. Lineage (GTDB taxonomy): Bacteria > Bacillota > Limnochordia > Darwinibacteriales > Darwinibacteriaceae > UBA5420. The sequence continues at coordinate 17,344 of DUPN01000011.1, forward strand.
TGGTATTGTTCTTGACCATGCTCACGATACAGCGTGTTGTGCAGAAGCTCCTCAACCGAGTGGGGGGTGGCCAATGATGAAGTTTTCCTTGACGAAACGCAGGGTATCCCGCTCCTTCGGCGGTGATCTGTTTATCTTTGTCATCCTGGCCATGATGGCAGCGTTTATGGCGATACCCATGGTCTTGGCCATCAGCAATGCCTTTAAACCATTGAACGAGTTTTTCCTCTTTCCACCGAGGCTTATTGTGCGCAATCCAACCATGGATAACTTCCTTAACCTCTTTACCATCATGGGAGGGTCCTGGGTACCCTTATCGCGGTACCTACTCAATTCCCTGATTATTGTCTTTTTCGGTACCGCTGGGAATGTACTCTTCGCCTCCTTGGCCGCCTATGCCATCTCCAAGCACAAGTTCCCCGGGGCCAATCTTTTCATGGGCATGATTGTACTTTCGTTGATGTTTGCCAGGGAAGTAACGAGCATCCCCAATTATGTGATCATTGCTTCCTTTGGCTGGATCAACTCTTACTGGGCCGTGATCGTCCCTAGTTGGGGTTCGACCCTTGGTCTCTATTTGATGAAAAACTTCATTGATGCCATGATCCCCGATTCCTTGCTGGAAGCAGCTCGCATCGACGGGGCCAGTGAATGGCGCATTTTTTGGCAGTTGGTAATGCCCATTGTTAAGCCGGCCTGGCTCACCATGATCATCTTGCTTTTCCAGGAACTGTGGAGGACAACCGGGGGGAACTTTATCTACTCGGAAGAACTGCGTACCCTTCCCTCCGCCCTGGGCCAGATCGTCTCCGGTGGTGTGGCCCGGCAGGGTGTGGGAGCAGCAGTCATCCTTTTGATGATGCTGATTCCCATCATTGTATTTCTAATCAATCAAAGCCGGATCTTAGAAACAATGGGGACTTCGGGTATGGCCAACTAGGGTGCAATTGGGTTTTCTGGAGGAGGTGACGGGCAGGTGATTATACTGAGCCAAAGGCGAAGTGTGCTGTTTTTCATTGTGCTGATGCTGCTTCTGGGTGCGACTGGGGCCAAGGGCACTAGTCTCAGCTATACCTATAGTTATTGGCGTGAGATGATGCCCGCACCCCACGCCTTTGTTCCCGTTCAAGCGGTGCATGGTCATCTGCTTGGGGCGGGAGCGCTGCAAAGTCCCCAGGATCTCTTTGCCACCGAGAACAGTCTTTACATCCTCGATACTGGGAACAACCGCATTCTTGAGATCGATGGCGATTGGTCCTTGGTGCGGGTGATCGATAGTTTCCAACATGAGGGGACCAGCCAGACCTTTAATAGTCCCACCGGAATTCATGTGAGTAAGGCTGGGGATCTTTATCTTGCCGACCGGGGCAGCGGCCGGATTCTGGTTCTAGACCAGGATCTCCATGCCAAGCTGATTATTGAGTCCCCTGCACTTGTAGCTCCCGAGTACTTCGAGACGGACTTCCGCTTTCGTCCCGATAAGATCACCAGTGACAACGAGGGCACCATCTATGTCATCGCTACCGGAGTATATGACGGGATCTTGGAGTTTGATCTTCAAGGGAGTTTTCTGGGTTTTAAGGGAGCGCCGCGGGTGGCCCCTTCCGTCCTGGATTATCTGTGGCGCCGCATCGCCACGGACGCCCAGAGAGAACGGATGGCTCTCTTCCTCCCTGTAGAACACAGCAATCTGGCCGTGGATGAGCGAGGCTTTGTTTATGCTACCGCCGTTGGCGAAGGGCTGCCCATTGAAGATCGTATTCGCCGCTTGAATACGGCGGGACGGGACATTCTCCTCCGCAATCCGGTCCTGCCCCCGCTGGGCGATTTTGTGGAAGCGGAGGATCCCTCTTCGTCCATGGTAGACATCCTCCCTGGGACTTATGGGACATATGCGGTCCTGGATAGGGTCCGGGGCCGGGTGTTCACGTACGATTCCACCGGAAATCTTCTCTATGTCTTTGGGGGTCTCGGAAACACCCTGGGAACCTTCCGTAACCCGGTTGCTCTGGCGAATTTCCATGGGAATATGCTGGTTCTGGACTCCCTGAAAAACAGTGTCACCGTCTTCGCCCCAACTGAATACCAAAGGACCATTTTCGCCGCCTTGGGTCATTATGATGCGGGGGATTTTGACGGCGCTGCCAGGATGTGGGCAGAGGTACTCAAACTCAATACCAACTATGACTTGGCCTATACCGGGACAGGTAACGCCCATTTGATGCAGGGGGAGTACCGCCAGGCCATGGAGGCTTTTCGCCTGGCCAACAATCGACCCGCCTTTTCCGAGGCATACCGCTTCTACCGCAGAGATCTGCTGGGGGAAATGTTTGGCTTTGTGGCCGCGGGGCTGCTTGGTTTGTTATTCCTTGTTTGGTGGGCCTGCCGTCCTGCGGCAAAGCACAGGGATGTGGGCGAGGCCATGGGGGAAGCAGCAGCCACCTACACCGCGGTGAAGAGCTGGGAAGAGCAGACAAGTCGCGGTTTGGTCACCCATCTGAAAAGGATCTACCATGGGCTTCGCTTTTCCCTGCGGGTGATCGTCAGTCCCTTCGAGGGTTTTTGGGACTTGAAGCACGCAAGGCGGGGGAATCTTCCCGCTGCTTGGACCATTTTGGGGCTGGTGGTATTGACCTATGTGGTGATGCGGCAGTATACGGGATTTCTCTTCAATACCCGTAACCCAAAGGAACTGAATATTCTCTTGGAGATCTTTAGCGTCGTGTTTCCCTTCTTCCTCTGGGCGGGCATCAACTGGTCCCTGACCACTTTGATGGACGGCAAGGGCAGCTTGAGCGATATTGTGATTGCCACAGCATATGCCCTCACACCCATTATCTTGGTAAACCTGCCGGCAACACTGTTCAGCAATTTCCTCACCGTCCAGGAAGGTGCTTTCTATTATTTCTTTTTCTACCTGTCCCTGATCTGGTCCATGGGTCTGCTCTTTTTTGGAACGATGGTCACCCACGATTACAGTTTTGGAGGCAATGTTTTTGTGATCCTGCTGACCTTGGCTGGGATCGGGATTGCTCTTTTCATCGGCATGCTTTTTATCGATATTGTCCTGCAATTATTTGGTTTCTTTGTCGAAGTCTACCAGGAACTGATCTTTCGTTTGTAAGGGGGGAAGAGTGTGGGTCCTAAGTTGTTGACGAAAGTACGGCTAGGCTTTATTCTGGTTAGTCTGATCCTGGTGCTGTCCTTTCAGGGCGCTTGCAGCGCCCCGCCCCGAGGATTTCAGGTGGTGGCCGAGAACGAGTATTTGACCCTGTTCTTCCACCCGGAAACGACCGAGATTGCGGTCCGGGACCGTTTGGAGGATGTGCTTTGGTATTCCAACCCCGAGGAACGGGATAAAATGGAAACCATAGCCCGGGGAACAGCCAAGGATGCCCTGGGAGCACAGCTTCGCATCACCTACTTCACCCCAGGGGATGTGCGGCGGACGATGAACAGCTTCACCGATAGCGTAGCCTATGGGCAGTTCGAAGTGAAGGAACGGCCAGATGGGGTAGTGGTGGACTATGTATTGGGAAGGCAGTGGGATGAGGATGACTACTTCCCAGTCGTCTTGGATGTGAAGACCTACGAGGATGTGCTTTTGCCTTCTTTAAACAGGGGCGATCGACGCCTGCTTGCGGAGAACTATGTCCAGATCAACTTGGTCTATGCGTCCGAGGGAGGGGACCTGGGCAGTTACAGGATTGAATCCCCCACAGAGAATCTGCGCAGCAGGGATCAAGCTACTTTCGCCCAGGTACTGGGCGAGCACATTAGTGCCCAAATGAGCAGCCTCAGTCATCGCCGAGACGTTCGGGATCAGCATTTGGAGAGATTCGCTCAAGAGTCCTTTTACATGCTCCGCTCCAGAAAAGGCGATCTCTTAGCCTGGGATCGAGAGGATCTGATCGCCCTCTTTCGAGATCTGGAGTTTACCCCCTTTGATGTGGGTGCCATCTATGAGCGTTTTGGTCTGGATCCCTTGGTACCGAATATGTTTACCTTTACCATAGCCATCGAGTATCGTCTTGAGGGTAGAAATTTGGTTGTTCGGGTTCCTTGGGAAGGCATTACCTTTCCCAGAAACATCCTGGATTCTAACAATCAGCGTGTTACCTATCCCTTAGTTGCTGTGGATGTTCTCCCCTATTTTGGGGCAGCCCACAGCACGGACGAAGGTTATATCTTTGTGCCTGATGGGTGCGGAGCCTTGATCTACCTCAACAACGGCAAGGTGGATGCCTCTCCCTATGGAGGCGTGATCTATGGAAGTGATCATGGCTTAGCGGCACCCCCGGCGAGTTTGGTGCGGGGGCAGCAAAACTATCTTCCCGTCTTCGGCTTGAAGAAGGGAGATGCGGCGTTTTTGGCCATCCTAGAGGAAGGGGATAGCATAGCCCAGGTCAACGCCGATATTGCCGGCCGACAGATTTCCTACAACATGGTCTATCCCCAGTTTCGGACCATGGCCCAAACCACTGCGCAGCTCCAGGGTGAAATGCCCGAACGGATCCATGGCCAGGCCAGCCAGTGGGTGAATACGAGCCAGCGCATGATCAATGTGTACCAACAAGAACTCGTTCCCAGCGATCTCACGATTCGCTATGGCTTCTTGCATGGCGAAAGAGCGGATTATGTGGGCATGGCCCAGCTCTACCGAGACCATTTGTTTGCAGGGGGTCAGACCCCCAAAGAGGAATTCCCCTTCTTTTTGGAGCTGGTGGGCGCAATTAACGATGTCCGGCCCATCTTAGGTGTCCCCCTTCCCAGCATGGAGCCACTAACGACCTTTGCAGACGTCCAGACTGTGGTGGAAGCGTTCGCGAAAAGGGACGTGCCTCCTACCCTTACCCTGAGCGGATGGCTTGAGGGGGGTCTTAACCATCTCGTTCCCTCCAAGGTACGTCTGGAAAGCTCTTTAGGAACCTCTTTGGATTTTACCAGGCTGGTGCGCTTTTTGGAGGAGGAAGGCGTGGACTTTTTCCCCGCAGTGGACATTCTGCTCGTACACGGGACACGGCTGGGGGAGTTTATGGGGCGCAGGGAAGCGAGCCGATTTTTAAACAGGGCCCAGGCTCAGGTGGATCGGGAATACGTGTTTTCCCCCATGACCTCGGAGTTTGTTCATAACAGGAGCTGGGTCTTATCTCCGGGTCGTATCAACCAGCTTCTGCAGGATTTTCTGCAAGACTATGATCAATACGGGATTGGCCAGATGGCCTTAAAGGATCTGGGGTATCTCTTGCACTCCGACTTTCGCCAAGGTCAAGAGATCTATCGGCCCGAGGCGAAGGAGCGCATCTTGCAGGCCCTGGGCAGTTTGACCGGGGAGAGGGGGATCAGACTCCAGGTTAGTGGGGGCAATGCCTATCTATTTCCCTTTGTTGATTCCATCTTGAACTTGCCATTTCGAAGCGGGCGACAGGATCTAGTGGACGAAGAGGTTCCCTTCTTCCCCATTGTGATCCGCGGTTTTGTGGATTACGCAGGTGAGCCCCTGAATTTCGCGGCGGACTACCAGACCGCGGTGCTTAAGACGGTGGAAACCGGTGCCTCCCCCTATTTTCTAGGATTCTATGGGGAGAGCTCTTTCCTCAAACAGACCAACTTCAATTATCTCTATACGGGGCAGGTGGCCTCTTGGTTTGATCAGGCAGTAGCCCTTTATCATCAGCTCAATGGGGATTTAAGGGGCTTTCGGGGTGAGCCCATCATTGGCCATGGGAAGCTGGAGGAGAATGTCTATCAGACAATCTATCCCCAAGGATCTGTGATCGTTAACTACAATCCCCATCCTGTTGTAGTGGGGCCGCTTAGGATTGAGGCCCGAGATTATCTGGTGGTAGGGGGTGCAGACCGATGAAAGGCGCCAGGAGATTTGGCATCAGCTTGCGGAGGAGAGAAGAGCTTTTAGGGTATTTGTTTACCCTACCCTTTACCCTGGGCTTTATCTTGATGTTCCTCTATCCCTTTATTCAGTCCATCATCTTTAGCCTGAGCCGACTGGAGATCACAGCGGCGGGTTATGATCTGATCCCTGTGGGGCTGGAGAATTATCACCGCGCTTTGTTTGTGAATGCCGAGTACCCTAGGCATCTTTTGGAGACAGCGGTTACGATGGGACGGGATGTTCCCTTGATCCTCACTTTCAGCTTTTTCGCCGCCATTTTACTTAACCAGAAGTTCAAAGGCCGCTTGGCAGCTCGGGTGATCTTTTTCCTCCCTGTTATTTTGGGAGCGGATATCATTCTGAAGATGGAAAGCGCAGATTACATGACCGCCCTTTTGGACGGGACTGTAGATCAGCAGATGCTCGGATTTGTGAGCCGGGGTGAGCTGCGGGAGCTTCTGATGTACCTTAAGCTTCCGGAGGTGCTCTTGATCTATATTATCCAAGGAGCGGAGAGATTGGCCGAAATCATTCGCAACTCGGGCATTCAGATTCTGATCATTCTCGCAGGTCTTCAGTCCATTCCTCCTTCACTCTACGAGGTGGCTGAGATTGAGGGGGCCACAGGTTGGGAGAATTTCTGGAAAATCACCTTGCCCCTGCTCAGTCCTCTCATTTTGACCTGTGTGATCTACACTATTGTCGACTTCTTTACCTCGCCCACCAACCCCCTGGTAGAGTTTATTGACAGTTATGCCTTTGGGGGAGCAGGATACGGAATCAGTATGGCCATGAGCTGGGTGTACTTTTTGATAGTGGCCCTTGTTCTGGCTGTCGTTGGGGGAATTATCTCTCGGCGTGTATTTTACATGGACTAGAGAGCCTTAAGAAGGGAGGGTTTGTGATGAATGCAAGGAGTATCCAAAGGTTTGTCTGGAGCATCATTCGGGGAATGATCGTAATCAGCATCTGTTTCGTGATCCTTCGTCCCGTCTTGACCAAGTTCGTGTCCTCTTTTATGACTGAATGGGACATTTGGGATCAGACGGTGCGCTGGGTTCCCCGGAGCTTTACATTGGACAATTACCGGGCCATGTTTGAGTTTATGAGATACCCCCAGGCAGCCTGGAATTCCCTTGTGTTCTCCTTTTCCATTGCCGCAGCGCAGCTGGTCTCGTGTACTATTGTGGGCTACGGATTTGCCCGTTTTCGTTTTCGAGGCAGTTCTCTCCTGTTCGGGCTGGTCATTTTCACGCTCTTGGTACCGCCCCAGATCATTGTGCTCCCGCTTTACCTGAATTTTCGCTACTTCACCCTTTGGGGTCTCTTGCCCGAACCCGGCCTGGACCTGATCGGTAGCTGGTGGCCCTTTGTCTTGATGGCCTTAAGCGCCACCGGTTTGAAAAACGGTCTTTTCATTTACATCATGCGGCAGTTCTTCCGAAATATGCCCAAATCCTTGGAAGAAGCAGCCTATATTGATGGTGCGGGACCCTTTCGCACGTTTTTGACCGTGATGCTTCCCGGTGCAGTTCCGGCCCTAGTTATTGTGTTTCTGTTTGCCTTTGTCTGGCAGTGGAATGATTATTTCTTTACATCCATTTTCATGCGGGATGGAACCATGCTGGCCCATACCTTAGATATTGCGGCGGAGAGCTACGCCCATGCCATGGGCACTACGTTGACGGGTCAGTATATATCCCTTCTGAACAATACGGGTATGTTGATGTTTATTGCTCCCCTCTTGCTTCTGTACGCAGTGATGCAGAGGTACTTTGTGGAAAGCGTGGAGAGGACAGGAATCATTGGTTAACGGCGATGACTGGAGGTGATGGCTTGTAGCGGCTTTTTTTCCAAAAGACTAAATAAGGAGGGACGCGAAATTGAAAAAACTAGCGTTAATCTTAGTGCTCTTGCTGCTTGCTACTCCTTTCGCTTCTGCTGACCCTTTGGAATACTTAGGGCTGGACCCAGCAGGCAGCTATGATCTCGGTGGAAATACGGTCACCATTATTTCCTGGGCCGGAGCCAGGATGGAACAGTATTTTGACAGCTTCATCCCGGTGATTGGGAGGATCGAGGAGGCGGAGGAACTCTTTAACTGCAAGATTGAGTTTATGCAGACTAGCAATGTGCCTCGCCTTAACCAAATTCGGGTAATGGCCGGGGATTCTGCCTACGATCTGTGGCATGTTCAAAACAAGATCGGTTATTTCGAGCTGGTTTCTGCTGGAGCTGCACTGCCCATGGGCGATCTTCTGCCGGCAGAGTATTATGAAAATCTGCCGCCAACCCTCAGGATGACAGAAGATGCGCTTAAGTTTGGTGGTAAGTACTATGGAATTGGCACCATGGACCATAACCCAACCTATGGCTTCCAAAATGACTTAATTTTTGTGGCCTACAACAAGACTCTGTTGGAACGGGAGGGTATTGAGGATATCCACGAGCTCTACCTGAACGATGAGTGGACCTGGGATAAGGTGACGGAGATTGGCCGCAAAGTGACCAGGGATATTGATGGAGACGGGGAGATTGATCAGTATGGAATCTCCGATGTGCGTCCATGGGATTTAGCCATTGCCAATGATGCCGCCTTGACTAAGTTAGATGCGGACGGACGGGTTGTGTATGCTGGGGATGAGCCTGCCTATATTGAGGCCATCAACCAATATTTGGATTGGTGGCACAATGACCAGATTGCTTTTCCCACCCGGAACAATCAGGATAGTCTCAGCAAGTTTGTCAACGGCGAAGCTGCTTTCTTCTTCTATGTTCCCGTCTTTCGCCTCCCGGACTTAATGGAGCAGATGAGCGATGAGTGGGGCTTTGTTCCCTTCCCCAAGGGACCAAACGCAGACGACTATCGCTACCCGAGCCAGGCCTTGAGTACCACTCTAGTTCCGGTGAACGCGGCCCAGCCGGAGGCCTTGGTTGCTCTGCGGGCTTTCCTCTGGCAAGAGGAGGATATCACCAGAAACATAGTGTTGGCCAATGTGGCCCCCAATCGTGAGTCCGCACAGGTTTTTATGGAAGCCCATGAGTATTGGAATGGCAGTGCCTCGCGGCTTTTTGAAATTCCTACCTGGGATGCCACAAGTGTAATCAACTATGAGATTCTGGAGGGGGAAATCGGTCCCACAGCCGGCATGGCCAAAGTGAGGCCTGTGATCCAAGCGAATCTGGATGAGTTATTAGGCCAGTAAGTGTCCGGATACGTTACGTTAAGAATAGAGGTTGAGGGGGTGCTTATCGCAAGAAACTGGTTTAGCGTTGGGTGAACAATGGTAGAAAATACAATCAAGGAGGTTTCGCTGTGAGTTTACGCATACTTGGTATTCTCGTTGTCGTGCTGGTGTTGAGTTTGAGTGCAGTCGCTTTTGCCGAGACTTTGCTCTTGGAGGAAAACTGGGCAGAGTATGAAGTGGGTCACATCTTCGATGAGGAGAGCCCATGGTACGATCCGGATGCCGCGGCCCATGCGGAGGCGGGAACCCCTCAAAGCATCGTGGAGTTTGAGGGCGAAAAGGTGTACCAGGTTCAGAGCCATCCCGAGACAAATGGCAAACTGATCCGGGATTTTGATTTTGCCTCAGGTAAGGTCTATGTATCCATCTATCAACCGGCTGACCGTGATGCGACGGACAACATCTATGTTGACATCAAGAACGCTTTGAATGAACGTATCTTTGGTTTGTTTATTACAGGCTCAGGGAACGTTAGAATTCGAGATGCCGGTGCACAAAGCCCCAATGTCTACGGGTTAGATCCTGGGCAGTGGCATGATTTAATGCTGGAGTGGGATAACGAGGAACAGACGTACAATGCGTATGTGATCTATGGAGATTTCCTCGATCCCATTACAGAGGGTGCACGTTTTGATCCCGGCCTTGAAGGCGGCAGCACCCCTGCTCAGCTCCAATTCGAAATTGCACGGAGGGACGTACCCAAGATCGCGTACTACAAAGACATCAAAGTCTACTCCGATTGAAATTGAGGGGTCAGACCCCGTGACTGGGTAGTCACGGGGTCTGACCCT
>DUPN01000086.1 GCA_012838305.1 Bacillota bacterium
CACAAACTATACAAACGCAGGGCTTGATTTAGCAGGGCTAAGCGATTGCCGCGCACGGTCAAATCTTTATCCATGATCATCACATCGGCGAAAAAAGCATCCACATCTCGGCGAAATTCCGCCAGCAACTGGAGTATTCCAGGGTAGTCTTGCTTGGCCAGATGCTCTTGACAAGCGTGTTCCAAACGTCCGAGGCCCTGGTGAAAACGCTCATCAGCGGGCTGAAAAACCTTGGGTTCCAAGTTCCCTTGCGTCCCTGGGGCTGCCAAGTTCGCCACTCGCTCAAACCCTGTGATCAAGTCGCCCCAGGACTGCCCTGCAGCAAACATTGCAAGGGCGTCTGCCTTCTTCAGCAGGCTGACAATCCGATCGTCTCCTGAAGCCATGGCCGAGTCAATGATATCGTAGGCGTAGCCTTGATCGGTAAGAAGAACCCGCAGCCGCGCCAAGAGAAACTCAACCAGAGCATCACGATTCTCTTCACTTAGCTCCACCTGGCTGTAGCCTTGGGCTGCGTCTGCCACCAGAGATTGCAGGGATAGGTCATAGCCCCCTTGCATTAGGATCTGCACAACGCCCTGGGCCTGTCGGCGTAAGGCGAAGGGGTCCTGGGAACCGGTGGGAATTCTCCCCAAGGCAAAGTACCCCGCTAAGGTGTCGAGCTTATCGGCTAAGCTCACCACGGTACCTTCCACTGTAGTGGGCAGGGAATCCCCGGAGAACCTTGGCTTATAATGCTCGCTGATTCCCCTGGCCACTGCCGTGTCTTCCCCTTGGGCCAATGCATATTTTTCTCCCATGATCCCTTGCAGTTCAGGAAATTCATAGACCATCTGTGAGACTAGGTCGCATTTTGCCAAACGTGCGGTTCGTAGCACGGTCTCTTGGTGCTCAGGATGCCCTAAGCGCTCCACCAAACTCTCACTTAACCTTGCCATCCTCCGCACCTTATCGCCCATGGAACCAAGCTTTTCCTGGAAAACCACACGCTCTAGCTTATGTAGGTTGTCGGCGAGATTTGTCTGTAGGTCTTCATCATAGAAGAACTTTGCGTCAGATAGCCTGGCCTCCAAGACCCTCTCGTTACCTTGAATCACGTTTTCTAGATGGTTGTCAGCGCCATTTCGCACCCCGATAAATAAGGCCATGAGCTGGCCGGACGGGTCATGCAGCGGAAAATAGCGTTGATGTTCCTTCATGGACGTAACCAAGACTTCAGCAGGAACATCCAGATACTCCTGGGAGAAGCGGCCGCAGAAGGCAGTGGGATATTCCACTAAGTTCACAACTTCGTCCAGCAAACGCTGGTCTTCCCTGACAGTGGCGCCTTGTTTCTGTGCAAGAGCCTGGATCTGCTCCCACGTCACTTGGCGCCTTTCTGCGCCGTCAACGAGCACATAATGATCCTTAAGTGTATCCACATACTCTGCTGGCTGGGAAATTAGGATGGGCCCCGAACTCAACTGCCTATGGCCCCAGGTGATCTGCCCGGCATGGATCGGTCCGATTTGAACAGGAACCACCTCGTGGCCCAAGAGAACCAAAAGCCATCTGAGGGGACGTGCATAGCGAAGATCATAGTTGCCCCAGCGCATGTTCTTGGGGAAACTCAGATGACTAACCACATCTTCCAAGAGGGGTATCAGCAGATCGCAGGTTTGCTGCCCCTTGACCTCCTTTTTGATATAAACATAATCGGCACCTTGAAAAGGCTTGATGATGATGGCACTCTCATCCGCCCCCTGGGAACGCAAGAATCCCTGCCCCGCCTTTGTTAACTGCCCCTCGGCGTCCCGGGCGATGTTCAGGGGAGGCCCTTTGATTTCCTCTACCAAATCTTCCTGTACCGTCTGCAAATCCCGAATCAGAAGCGCGACGCGACGGGGTGTGCTGAAGCTGTGCACTTCACCGTAGCTCAGCCGCTCTTGATCCAGCTTCTTGGTGACACCTTCCAATAGTTGCCTGAGAGCTCCTTCCACAAAACGGGCTGGCAACTCTTCAAAACCAAGTTCTAATAGGAAATCTTGCATCTAGATACGCCCCCCTTTGAGCAGCGGATAGCCGAGCTTCTCCCTTTCAGCCAAGTAACCTTGGGCCGCCATGCGAGCCAATGACCGGACCCGCCCAATAAAGCGAGTTCTTTCACTAACACTAATGGCACCCCTTGCATCGAGGAGGTTAAAGGTGTGCGAACACTTGAGAACATAATCGTATCCCGGCAGAACCAGCCCGAACTCGATGAGGCGTTTGGCTTCCGATTCGTAAAGATCAAAGAGGGTGAACAGTTTATCGGCATCGGATACCTCGAAGTTGAACTTGGAAAACTCTACTTCGTTTTGGAGGAACACATCTCCATAGGTCACATCGCCCACCCATTTTAGATCAAACATACTGTCGATCCCTTGGATAAACATGGCGATCCGTTCAATACCGTAGGTGATCTCCGCCGATACTGGCCTCACGTCAATCCCGCCTACTTGCTGGAAGTAGGTAAACTGTGTGATTTCCATGCCGTCGAGCCAGACTTCCCAGCCCAGACCCCAAGCCCCCAGTGTGGGTGATTCCCAGTCATCTTCCACAAAACGCACATCATGCTTCAAGAGATCGATTCCCAAAGCCTCCAGACTTCCTAGGTAGAGTTCCTGCACATGGTCGGGAGACGGCTTCAAAATGACCTGGTATTGGTAATAGTGCTGTACGCGGTTGGGATTCTGCCCATAACGACCGTCTGTAGGCCTCCGGCAAGGCTGAACATACGCCACATTCCAAGGCTCTGGGCCTAAGGCCCTCAAAAAAGTGGCTGGTGACATGGTCCCAGCCCCGACTTCCAGGTCATAGGGCTGGTAAATAATGCAGTCATGGGCAGCCCAATATGCCTGTAACTTTAGAATCATGTCTTGAAGATTCATCAATCCATCCCTCGTTTCACTTCAGAGGATTCCTGCCAATGGCTCGTTTAACTTATATCAAATGGACCACTAATTGTCAATCGACAGGGGTCAGACCCCGCAGAGTCTCCAGAAAATCCAGCGATTTGAGGGGATACTCCAGGCGGTAGTCCAGGTAGTGGCGCATCACATCACGCAGTTCGGCCTCGTTTTTCGCCGCGGGGTGCAGCACCGTCAACCGAGAGAATTCCCACTCAAGCAGCCTCTTCATCAACTCCCAGGTCCCATTGGTTAAGGGCATACTGCCGGGAAACTGCCCTGCACACTCCGGGCAAAGGGCTCCCCCTTGCTCCGTAAATGACACCTGGCCCTCGAGAGGATGGCGGCAGCTGAGACAGTGATAGAGCTCCGGTTCGTAGCCTAAGTCGCGCATCAGTCTGATCTCAAAGGCACGAACCGCCAGACCAAAGCGCCCCTGCTCTCCCAAGGACAGAGTGCCTGCCAGTAAAGGGAAGACCTTCTCCACGGGATCCTCCTCGGCCGTGGACGCATCCAGAAGCTCGGTCACATAGGAAGCATAGGCGAATTTGTGCAGATCATCCCGGAGAACCTGGCCGCTGTGGATAATCTCCGCCTGGCTAAGACTATGCAAGCCCTTGTTCGGGAAAATCAAATAACGCCCGTGGGTGAAAACCTGGGTAGGACTGAGCAAGCGGTTTCGAATCCTGCGAGCCCCCCGGGCCACCGCGTTTAGTTTACCCTTGTCTCTAGTATACAAAGTGACGATACGATCTGCTTCTCCGAGGTTCCGCACACGCAGGACAATGCCTTCCGTCTTCCAGGTCAACTATCTTCACCGCCCATATGCTCAGGAGGTACAATACCCAGATAGGAGTAGCCCAAGGAGGTTAAGCAGCGGCCTCTAGCCGTACGCTGGAGCAAGCCTAGTTGTAGCAAGAATGGTTCATAGACATCCTCGATGGTATTGGCCTCTTCACCGATGGCCGCGGCGAGGCTCTCCACTCCTACCGGTCCTCCTCCAAAGACCCTTTGCACAGTGTGAAGAATCCGTCGATCCAAGTGGTCCAGGCCGTTCTCATCGATCTCAAACAAGCCCAGGGCTTCCCTGGCCACCTCGTGGGAAATGCGATTGTCCGCCCGGACCTGAGCATAGTCGCGCACCCTTTTGAGCAGGCGATTGGCCACTCTAGGGGTACCTCTTGAGCGCTTGGCAATCTCTCTGGCACCGTCCTCTTCAATTCGCACCTGAAGAATTTTCGCCGCCCTTTTCACAATGGCCTCTAAGTGTTTGACTTCGTAGAGTTCCAAGCGACTGATCACCCCAAAGCGGTCCCTCAAAGGTGAGGTAAGCATCCCAGCCCGGGTCGTGGCGCCCACCAGGGTAAAGGGAGGTAGATCGATGCGCACCGATCGGGCACCTGGTCCTTTACCGATCACAATATCGACGGCGGCATCTTCCATAGCAGGATAGAGCACTTCTTCTACGGAACGGCTGAGACGATGGATTTCATCAATGAAGAGCACATCCTTGGCCTGCATGCTAGTGAGAATGGCCACCAGATCACCTTGCCGTTCAATGGCAGGTCCTGAAGTTGTGTGAATACCTACTCCCATTTCGGCAGCAATAATGTGGGCGAGGCTCGTCTTGCCAAGACCGGGAGGACCATAAAGCAGCACATGATCTAAGGATTCGCCCCTTTGTTTGGCGGCGGTAATAAAGAGCTCCATGTGTTCTTTGACCTTATCTTGCCCAATGTATTCGTCAAGTGTGCGGGGCCGCAGAGATGTTTCAACATCCCAATCGTCCGGCCTTTTCCAGGCGCTCACTATCCTCTCTGTCTCCACGTGCGTTCACCCCTTTGCCGGCCGTTTTGTGCCAGTGCCACCTTGAGTAGTTCCTGCAAATCGTAGTTCTCTGCCAATTGCGGCTTGGCCTGATTGACCATGCGCTCCGCTTCACCTTCATTGTATCCCAAGGCTCGCAGCGCTTCCACTGCATCCCGGAAAATGCTACCGGCAACAATCGGTACGTCTGCCGCATCCCGATCATCCCAGGGGATATCCTGAAACCTATCCTGCAATTCCAGCAAAATCCTCTCCCCGGTCTTTTTCCCGATTCCTGGCAGGGCAGTTAATGTCGTCAGTTCCCTATTTTGGACCGCCCGGATAAAGGAACTGGGCGAAATATTGGATAAAATGCCTAAGCCCAGTTTGGGTCCGATCCCGGCTACAGATATGATCTTATGAAAGAGTTCTCTCTCTTCTGCAGACGAAAATCCATAGAGCAGAAAGGCGTCGTCCCTGACCTGCAAATATGTTGGAATATGTAATTCGTGGTTTATGGGCGGCAGCCCCTTCAGCACGGAGCTGGTAACATGGATCTGATAGCCGATTCCCCCGACATCTAAGACAACAGTACCCTCGGTGACCTCAATGAGGCGACCTCTCAAGAAAACAATCATTCGGTTCTCCCCCAGTTATTCGCATTGTAGCCATGGCAGACACAAATGGCCAGGGCATCGGTTACATCATCGGGCTTAGGTGCCTCGGAAAGGCCCAAAAGCATAGTGACCATGTAAGCCACCTGCGTCTTGGTAGCTCTCCCATACCCAGTTACCGCCGTCTTGACCTGGAGCGGCGTGTACTCTGCAATGGGTAGCCCTGCATGAGCCCCGGCCAGCATCGCTACTCCCCTGGCTTGTCCCACTGCCAGGGCGGTGGCCACGTTTTTATTGAAAAACAGCTCCTCCACGGCCAGACAATCAGGGCGAAACTCCGCAATCAGGTTTTGCACCTCTCCATAAATGGCAACGAGGCGTGAGGATGTGCTCTCCGTGGAAGGGGTGCGAATCGCACCATATCCCAGCACAACATGGCGGTTATTCTGCTGTTTGACAATGCCGTAGCCTGTAATGGCCGTTCCTGGGTCAAGTCCCATGATAATCATGTGGTCACACCTCGTCACCTGTATTCGACATGATCAAAGCAAGTCCTTGCCTGCAGGCCGAGGGAGTAAAAAGCCCCAACCAATTTTTTTGGCCGGGGTGCTAAGCAAGCAAAGGAAAAAGCATTTGACTGAGGAAAAAAGCCAGCAGAAAGAAGACCAAACCCACAACGAACAGAGTCATTACCCGGCGCACCTTTCTCCCTCCTTAGGGAAGAGTATGCCCCAGACCTGGGTCGATATCCCTAATTTTGGATCTCGTAGTTGGTATAAACCTCCTGGACTTCATCGAGCTCTTCCAGGACCTCAATCAGTTTTTCCACGGTCTCCCCTGCACTCGCTGTGATAGCCACGGAGTTCTGGGGTATGAAACTAATCTCCGCCCCGAGAAACTCAAGGCCTTCCGCCTCCAGATCCCCTTTGACCGTCATAAAATCACTGGGATCCGTATGGATCTCGATAACATCTCCATCAATGACCACATCAACCGCTCCCGCCTCTAGGGCCGACAGCATAACCTCGTCCTCGTCCGCGCCTTCCCGCTCGACCACCAGAAGACCACGGCGCTCAAACATCCAGGCCACGCAGCCACTTTCACCCAAGTTTCCACCGTATTTCGAAAAGCGATGGCGCAGCTCCCCTGCGGTACGATTGCGATTGTCGGTCAGTGTATGCAGCATCACGGCTACGCCGCCAGGTCCATAACCTTCGTAAAACACCTCAGAGAACGATGTTCCATCAAGACCTCCCACACCCCGCTGGATGGCACGGTCGATATTATCATTGGGCATATTGATGGACCGAGCTTCGTCGATGGCTAAGCGCAGACGAACATTCGCCTCGGGATCAGATCCGCCCTCCTTGACTGCAACCGTAATCTTGCGGCCGATCTTGGTAAACATCTGGCCGCGCTTCGCATCTTCCTTGGACTTTTTGTGTTTGATATTCGCCCATTTGGAATGTCCTGCCATAGTGTCACGCCCTCTCGCCTCCCATTTTAGCATAGCGTGGGACTCTTAACAAGGATTACCTCCCCGGAGAGGATCTGACAGCCCGTTGAATGGCCATAAACAGCAGGTACTGCAGACCGATCACAGTCAGGATCAACATAATGGGCGAGACCTGCTGGGTGATGAGGAGGAAATCATAGAATCCATGAGCCAAGGCCGACAAGGCCAGGCCCGCAGCTAAGGTAGGCCAGGGACGAGGGGAGAACTTGGCCTTCCCTAGAAAAAATCCGGCCAAACCCGAAAAAGCAATATGAGCTAAAGTGGCAATGGTGCCGCGCAGAGGAGCCACCACCAAGCCGAAAGCGGAGATATAGAGAATGTTCTCTACGACCGAAAAGCCTACAGCGACGGCAATCGCATAGATGATCCCGTCCATGGGCTCGCTGAACTCCTCGGATCTTCCCACGGCCAAATAGACCGCTACCAGTTTGAATAACTCTTCACCCAAGCCCACGACCAAAAACGACAGTCCTAATTGCGTCAGGAGGGAATGGGAACGATCAAAAAGGCCTCGAAAGGGTGCTTCCCAGCTTAAGGCGGGGATAACTGCCAGAGCACCCAAAAGCATGCACTGTGCCAGCTTCCCCCAGGGTTCTTTGTCCCCCACGTCATAGCGGTTAAAGTACCACAACCAGAATAGACCGGGAACGAGTGAAGCAAGAAGAACAATGAACACAGCATCTCTCCTTTAACTTTGCTCCTCAGGATCTCGTTCCCAGGACAGCAACCTCTCACCATGTTCCCAATACACAGCCTGCTCGACCTGGCAGGCGCCGCAGCGATACAAATCGGTAAAGGTTTCTTCGTCCTCGGACGTTACGCCCACCATGGGCTGGTTGCAGAATGGACAGCGGATCATGATATCACCTCCCCCTTAGGTTGTGTCTCTCCTGAACTTTTATGACCCCAATCGCTCAGGAGGATAAATACGCCAGGCAGAGAAAGATAGTATTATCAGCACGACTAAAAGGAGGGCGTTTTGATGAAACTAAGTGAAGTCGTAAGGAGTGGTGACTGGAAAAGCGAAAAGCATGTCCCGGTCATCGAGGCCCCTGAAAACGTTCCAGCGGATCAGCCCGTAGAGATTGGAGTGACTATTGGAGCAGACAATCCACACCCCAATACCGCCGAGCACCACATTCGCTGGATCAAGCTGCTTTTTCAACCAACGGACGGCTTTACCTTTGAGCTAGCCGACATTCAGCTCGCTGGACATGGTGAAGGTCTCAAAGGAGGCCACGAGGGACCTGTCTACACCGACCCCTTTGCCAAGGTTACCGTTCGGCTCAAGCAAAGCGGCACCCTTCTCGCCCTAAGTTACTGCAACATTCACGGCCTCTGGGAAAACAGCAAGACCATAACCGTCAACTAAAGTGGCAAAAAAGGCTAAGGTGGGGAAGCCCTTACCTTAGCCCTTTCTTTTGCGCAATATTATCTCTGCCCTTCTTTCAGCCATTTGGCGACCGTTACGGTACGCTTGGCCTGATAGATCACGGCCTCTTTGACATCCTCGACCATCTTACCTTCTTGATCCACGCTAACGCTGGTTCCGTAAGGGTTACCCCCGGCCTTAAATATGGACGCATCGCTATACCCTGGTGCGACCACAATCGCTCCCCAGTGATACATGTTGGTGTACAGCGACAACGTCGTCGCTTCTTGTCCTCCGTGGGGGTTTTGCGCGGACGTCATGGCGCTCACGACCTTGTTCGTCAGCTTACCATGAAACCAGAGCCCACCGGTCGTGTCCAAGAACTGGCGCATTTGGGAAGCCATATTCCCAAAACGTGTAGGCACACTGAAGATAATAGCATCCGCCCACTCTAAATCGGCAAGTTCCACTTCGGGGACATCCTTCGTGGCTTCCGCATGGGCTTTCCAAGCCGGATTGCCGTCAATAGCAGCCTGAGGGGCGTTCTCTGGCACCCTAACCACCCTCACCTCGGCTCCTAACTCTTCCGCTCCCTCTTGGGCCCATTGGGCCATCTGGTAATTGGTCCCTGTTGAACTGTAATAAATCACTGCAAGTTTGATAGACATTTTGCTTGCCTCCTGTCGAACCTTTTATTTCCTTACTGGTTCACTTATTATTTAACCATATATTGTCTAGTTTGGCAATGCCTTTTTGACGATTATGCCTTCCATGATCCTTAAGACATTGCCGGTTCCATCACTGACCTCGGATTCTTGCATCCTTTGGATGAATTGTTCTTTGTTTGCCTCAAGGCGGTCCAGATTATACTGCAAGGTCTCCAAATTGAGTTCCTCCTCTTGAATAACTAAGCTAAAACCCTGTTTGGCAAAGGATGCGGCATTCAGAATCTGATCACCTCGGCTGGCCTGCCTGGAGAGGGGCACCAATATATGGGGCTTAGCGAGGGCTAGGAGTTCGAAGATGGAATTGGCCCCGGCCCGGGAAAGGACATAGTCCGCAGCCGCCAGTAAATGGGGCAGTTCGTCCTGGGCATACTCCAACTGACAATAGCGCCTGTTTCTAATTCCGGCGTCCAGATTCCCTTTCCCGCAGAGATGAATGATCTGGTAGCGTTTGGTGAGCACTTCAAGATTCTCGCGAATGGTCTGGTTGAGTATGGCTGCACCCAAGCTCCCCCCCATCACCAGTAGAGTGGGGTCATCACTGGAAAAACCGCAGCTCAAAAGACCCTGTTCTTTCGATCCAAGGGTGAGTTCGGAACGGATAGGAGTTCCTGTTACTTTGCCCTTGCCTTTCAGATAGGCCAGCGAATCGGGGAAGGTAAGGCATAGTTCACGGGCAAAGGGCAGACTAAGCTTGTTAGCTAGGCCAGGCGTCAGATCTGATTCATGCAAAACCACGGGGATTCGCAGCGACCAGGCCGCGATGGTCACCGGCACAGAGACAAAACCGCCTTTACTAAACACAAGGTGGGGTCGGAGTTTACGCAAAATCCGGCGTGCTTCGTAAACCCCCTTCAAGACACGGAAAGGATCACTGAAATTCTTAAGGTCAAAATAGCGTCGCAATTTCCCAGCAGTGATCGGATAATAAGGAAGCCGGTCTGCGACCAATTCTCTTTCAATCCCATCGTGGGTACCAATATAATGAATGTCCCAACCCTTCTCCTGTAAATGAGGGATCAGAGCAAAATGGGGTGTGACATGGCCGGCGCTTCCTCCGCCGGTTAGGACAATTGTCTTCATGGAAAACCCTCCGTTCTGGGCAGGTATTCTCTGCGTGAGGTGGAAATACTTTCTATGCAAACTCGCGAGGTGATGGTATGTATCCAATAGCATTTAGCCTTGGCTCCCTCGACATCTACTGGTACGGCATCCTGATGGCTGCCACCTTTGTCTCGTCCTTCTGGATCGCCCGCTATTTTGCCCGCCACCATGGGGTCAGTCTTGAACTCGTTGAGAACCTGTACTACCTGTCGGCCATCTCCGGTTTGGTGGGAAGCCGCATCGGGGCTATTTTGCCGCACTTGGACTATTACCTACGCAATCCGATAGAGATCGTTTCCCGGGCAGGCATGGCCTCCCATGGAGCTATCATCGCCATAATGGCTGTGGGTTACTTCTACGTACGCAAACACAAGTTAAACTATTGGCAGCTGGCGGACTTCGCTGCGCCCATCCTGTCTGTGGGACATATCTTCATCCGCCTCGGGAATTTCCTCAGTGGTGAACTCTATGGTCCGCCCACAGACCTGCCTTGGGGTGTGGAGTTTCCAGACAGTCTTGGTAAGGTGCATCCTTCCCAGCTCTATGAGGTTCTGGCTTCCGTCATCATTCTGCCCTTTGCTTGGAAATGGGCCAAGAGTCCCGCCTATCCAGGATATGCCTTTTTGCGAACACTTTTTCTCCACTCTGCGGTGCGCTTGTTCCTTGACTTTATTCGCCAACACAGCCAGCTTTATGGCCCCTTCGTGCTCAGTCAAATCATCGCTCTAGGCATCTGCATCGTCACCTTGCCCGCCATTTTGATCCTGGACCGACGCCACAAGGCGCAGTAATTCGGCGCTCAAAAAAGGCGCAAAAGGACGCAAGAGCTGAGCAATGGTCCATACTTCGCCCTTGACCAGCTGGTGCCGATCCTTGATGTACTTCATGATGGCCGCTAGGGCCGTGTGCGGTTTTATCTGGTTCACAGCCAGAGCTATCTGGTGCTCTAGGGTCGCGAGTTGTCTGGCCATTTCCTGATCCAAGACATGATCATGCGAAGAGGACCCGAGCCGCCAGATTCTTTCCGCAAAACGGTGCGCACTCACAAGACCGTGCCAGCAAAACTTGTAGTCTCGGGTCGGAGGCCCCATGTACAAAAAATAGATGCGCAACGCATCCCCCCCGAAATCAGGCAAAACATCACCCATCGGTCCTGCATGTAAGAGTCGTCCACTGGACAGAACACTCGTCGCTCGCAGCGGGCGCAGCAGAGCCGGATAGTCCCTGGGGATCACCGCTAAGGCATACTCCCTGCTGACCGAGGCCTCCTCGGCGATGAGGCCAAGACGGTCGACCTCCTCCATCCAACTGGCCTGAGCGCCTCGCACAGCGATGGGGCTCTTTTTTTTGAACAAGGACATGGCAAAGAAGTCTGTTAAAACTAAGAGCCTAGCATTTTCCAGATCGAGTCCGCCGCTCTCTTTGGGAATCAGTCCGGTACACGCCCGCTGCTGCTGTTCTTCGCAACATTGAATCCTAAAGCTTGTTCTCCATCTACGCTCAACTACAGCGCGGTTATACCTTCTCATTGCTTCTGTCACTCACTTCAAAGGAAATTCCAGACGCCCATCAGAGGTTAAGGGATTCTCCATACCCGCAAAATACCAAGTGGGAACGGAACCAATAAAGACCTCTTCCATAATGGGAACTTGTGTAGAGACCAAGATCTCTTCGGCTATCAAAGGCACCGCTACACGCATGGTGACCTGAATATCCAAGAGAATGCGGTGCCAGGTCTGGTTAATTCCCGCACTGGCAAAGCTCGCCACTGGGGTGGTCTTCAAACCGCCCACGGGAATCATGCGGACAGGAATTCCCGGCCCCCACGAGGCCAGAAAGTCCAGACCCGTAAGTTGACCGAGGGGAATCGGAAAGACTTCCTCCCCCATATTGTTCAGCGTTTGCAGGACTTTATGGGTAGCTTGGCTGCTCACCCTGTTCACTTCGCCCATATCGTATTGAATGGCTCGCAAGGTGCCCTCACCGTCCCGGATCAGCTGGGCCATTTCTGTACTACTTAGACTCACGGCCATCATTTCCTCCACCGCCACATTAATGGCCCTTGTGGCCAGACTCATAGCACGGGTCTCGGCCCAGGTACGCAGCACAGGGGCCAGACGTCCCTCGGCAATCATCAGAGCCAAGACCAAAAAGAGCATTAGGATAAAGCAGACAAGGCCTACATAGGTACGCCATGTAAATTTTACCATGGACCATCGCCTCCCACAAGCGGCTGCAACTTTGATCGGCAACCCCAGTTGATCCAGACTATGCGGCGAAGTTATATGGTATAATAAGACCATGAAATAACCCTCGGGGGTGTCATAGTGAAAAGAAAGACCGTACTTATCTATGTGATAGTCATTCTAGGTTCTACCCTGCTGGGAGCTTCTGTAGGGGTTCTTTCCGCTTATTTGCGAAGTGCTCCCAGTCTTGACCAGGTCAATATTCATCAGAACTTCACTACTTACATTTATGACATCAACGGTCGATTAATCACGGATCTCTACAAAGAAAACCGCATCCCTGTGGACATCAATGAGCTGCCTGACCATGTCAAACATGCGGTTGTAGCCATTGAAGACGATCAGTTTTACAACCACCACGGAATCAACTTTATCGCCTTTGGCCGGGCCATTCTGGTCAACATTCGGGATTGGAGTTTTTCCCAGGGCGGCGGCACCATCACGATGCAGCTGGCCAGAAATGTGTTTTTGACGCAGAAGAAGACGATCATGCGCAAGCTCGAGGAGTTTCTCTGGGCCGTGCAGATCGAGCGGAAGTACTCCAAGGATGAGATCCTAGAAGCCTATCTCAATGAATTCTACCTTAACCATGGCGCCTATGGAATTGAGGCTGGAGCCCGTACGTTTTTCGGGAAGTCAGCGAAAGACCTCACACTAAGCGAAGCAGCCCTGATCGCCGGAGTGATCCGCTGGCCCACCCGGTATTCTCCCTTTGTCAACCCAGATATTGCAGTCGATCGGCGCAACTTTGTCTTGACCCGCATGCAGAGCGTTGGCTATCTAACTGAAGCGGAGGCAGGAGCTGCTAAAGCTGAACCCTTGGTGTTAGCGGAGCGCCAAGAGCGCGTAGTGCAGGCAAGCTATTTTGTCGACTACGTCATTTCCGAATTAGTCGAGACCTATGGCGAAGCCGCTGTATTTAGCGGCGGACTTCAAGTCTATACTACCTTAGATCTTGATATGCAAAGGATAGCAGAAAAAGCCTTGCTGGAAGGCATACCGCGCAATCCAGCGAGCGAGGGAGCCATCATCCAACCCCAGGGCGCTGTATTGGCCATGGTCCCCCAAACAGGGGAGATCCGGGTTATGGTGGGCGGCCGTGGCGGCGACAGTTTCAACCGCAGCGTGCAAGCCTTACGTTCCCCTGGATCGGCCATTAAGATCTTCGCCTACACAGCAGCCATTGACAAAGGCATTACTGTGGCCGATGTGTACATGGATGAGCCCACCGAATTCACCCTGATCACAGGCGAAGTCTGGAGTCCCCGCAACTACTACGAAACCTTTGCCGGTGAAGTGACAATCCGGGAAGCGGTGGAGGATTCGCTGAATGTCATCGCCGCCCAGGTCGTTAATGAACTTGGGCCGCAAACGGTGATTGAATACGGGAAGAAAATGGGGATCACGACCTTCGTAGAACAGGGACGGGTCAATGATCTTGGTCTGGCGCCCCTGGCTTTGGGTGGAATGAGCCGCGGAGTATCCCTCCTGGAAATGGCCACCGCCTACGCTGTCCTGGCCAACCAGGGGATCAAAACCAAGCCCTTTGCGATTCTCAAGGTGACAGACTCCAATGGGAATATCCTACAGCAAAACACTCCCCAACTGGAAGTTGTCCTCTCCGAGCAGACATCCTATGTGATGACAGATCTGTTACGGGGGGTTATCGAGAGAGGTACCGGTAAGAACGCCAATATTGGTCGTCCAGCAGCGGGCAAGACAGGCACTCACTCCGACTACCAGGACGCCTGGTTTGTGGGCTATACGCCCGATCTCGTCAGCGTGGTCTGGTTCGGTGAAGACACTCCCAAGCGCATGGTGTACCAAGGAGTGCGCTACGGTTCCTGGAATGCCGCCACGATCTGGGGGAACTTTATGCGAGAAGCCCTCAAAGACACGCCCATATCCGACTTCCCCAAGCCCAGCGGCTTGGTGGAGGGTGTGCTCATCGACACCAAGACGGGGCTCTTGGTTACCGATGACTGCAACCTGCCTCCCGAAGAGACCCGCCGGGAAATCTTCATCGCAGGTACCGAGCCTACCGAAATTTCACCCCGCTGCTCCCAGCCTTGGTGGCAGAGTATCCCCTTCTTGCAGAGATAGCGTAAAAAACAGGAAGCCCTCGGGCTTCCTATTTCTACTGTTTTGATGGTCAGGGCTAAATAGTCCCCAAACGATTGAGAGGCCAATAACGGAACAAAGCTCGTCCCACAATCCTTGACACGGGCAAAAAGCCGACGGAGCCACGACTGTCATCGCTCCTGGGCCGATTATCCCCCATCACCCACACATGACCTTGGGGCACGAGAATGGGTCCCCAGTTCATCGAAGTCTTGTTATCCACATAGGGCTCCTCAACTGCAACTCCATTGACGAAGATCACGCCACCCCTTTCCTGGACAGTATCTCCACCCACGGCAATGATCCGCTTGATGAATCGAGTACCCGGCATATTCAGTACAATAATTTCACCACGTTTAGGTTCCCTAAACCGATAGGTGAGTTTATCCACCATAAGGCGTTCTCCATGGAAAAGAGTGTTTTCCATGGAAGCTCCGTCTACCCGAAAGGATTGACCCACAAATATGATAATAAATCCAGCTAGAATCACCGCACCGCCTAGGGGGCGAATCCATTCTTTCCACAACCACGACCAGTTCATCCCTTACACCTCAATTCGCTGGAGCTTTATAGCACATGTTTCGGAAATCCTTGACCCAATCTGGGCGTTTAAGCTCAATTAGGGACGTGTATGTCCACAACTGTCACACCATGACCGCCCTCGTTGGGCGCGCCGTAACGATAGGCTTGCACATGGGGATGTGTAGCCACATAGTTCTGAATGGCTTCACCCAGAGCACCCGTGCCCTTACCATGAATGATCTGCACCCTCCCCAATGATGACAAAAACGCATCGTCCAGGTATTTGTCAACTAGGGCTAAACCCTCCTCCACGGTTTTCCCTCGCAAGTCGATCTCGTGGCGAATGCTGCTGCTCTTGGCCAAATGGCTGCGAGTGGTCCCGCCGCCTCGCCTTCTTGCATCCGCCTTCACTTCCTCAATGCGTTCCACATCTGCGAGCTTCACCGTGATCTTCATAATACCAGCTTGAATCAGGACATCCCCGGCTGACGTGGGTTTTTCCAGCACAAAACCCTGCTGCCGAAGACTCTTTATGCGCACCGCTTCGCCTGGTTTGAGATTAGCGGGGCCTTCCGGTTGCGGCTTTTCTTTGCGCAGCTTACTAAGGCTCTGGCTTTTCTGGGCAATTTGTTCCCGCATCTCCTTGACACTGGCCTCCAGCTCATCCCGTCCCATGCGGCGCACTTGCCCCAAAATGGCATTCACTTCTGTTTGCGTCTGCTCCAAGAGCAACTGCGCTTGTTCTCTGGCCTGATCCAAGAGTACAGCCCTCTTCTCTTGCAGCTCCTGAAGCCGCTGTTCATACCTTCGCTTCAATGCTTCGTGCTCGCCGCGGAGCGTTTCAGCGGCCATGCGATCTCGTTCGGCCTGGCGACGGTTGGCTTCCATTTGGCCAATCATGTCTTCCACGTGCACATGCTCCGAGGAAAGCAGAGCTTGAGCCTTTTGCACAATGTCATCACGCAAACCCAGGCGCTTGGAGATGGCAAAGGCGTTGCTCTTGCCTGGAATTCCAATGGATAGACGATAGGTTGGCCTGAGGGTCTGCAGATCAAACTCGACGCTGGCGTTTTCCACACCGTCATGGGTGTAGGCGTAACTCTTCAGATCAGAGTAGTGCGTGGTGGCGATGGTATGAATCCCAGCAGTCCGCAGATACTCCAAAATAGCCGTGGCCAAGGCGGCCCCCTCTGTGGGATCCGTCCCCGCCCCAAGCTCATCAAGGAGGACTAGGGAGTTTTGTTGAAGATCGCCTAGAATAGCCACAATGGTTGTCATATGCGAAGAGAATGTACTCAAGCTTTGTTCAATACTCTGCTCATCACCAATATCCGCATAGATGCCATCGAACACTGCCAGCTGGGACCCCTGATCGGCTGGAATGTGCAAGCCCGCCTGCGCCATCACGGAGAGAAGACCCACCGTCTTTAAAGTGACCGTCTTGCCCCCGGTATTGGGCCCCGTTATCACCAGGATATGGAATTCCTGCCCGAGCCAGACATCAATGGGTACCACATCGCCCTGGAGCAAGGGATGTCGGCCCTGCTTGATCAGAATGCGTCCTTCATCGTTCATCTCCGGTTCTATTGCATCGATGGCACGACTGTAGCGGGCCTTAGCGAAAATGCAGTCAAGTTCGGTCACAGTCTGGAGACTGTCGAGAAGCACGGAAGCGTTCTCTGAAACCAAGGCGCTTAAGCGCTTGAGGATGCGAGCTACCTCGGCTTGTTCTTCCTGCTGGGCTATATTGAGATCATTGTTGAGTTCCACAGCAAAGGACGGTTCCATAAACAAGGTAGCACCACTTCCCGACTGGTCATGGACGATTCCCTGGAACTTGCTGCGGTACTCCGCTTTCACTGGAACTACATAGCGCCCGTTGCGAACGGTAATGATGGGTTCCTGCAGTATTTTCAGCATGGCCGTGGAGTGTACCATGGAATCAAGACGATCGCGTATGCGATTGGCCAGGGTGCGCATTTTTTGGCGGATTTTGCTCAGCTCAGGCGACGCTGAGTCCCGCACGGCCCCTTCGTCATCAATGCAGCGCTCGATCTCCCGGCGCAGAGTGGGGATCGTGACCAGAGCGGCCTCAAAATCGGCTAAGACACCCTCGTGATCCCGCAGATATTTCTTCAACTGAGCAACACAATATAGAAAATCTCCAACGGGCAAAAGCTGATCGGGGTCGAGGACTCCTCCCAGCCGGGCCCGGGTAACCACCTGACTGATATCGCTGGCACCGCCAAAAGGCGCGTCGCCGTGTTTCCAGAGTAGACGCACACCCTCGCTGGTCAAGGCCAGGTCTCTTTGTACCGCCGCGAGTTGCGTCCGAGGCATCAACGCACTAATGGCCTCACGACTCAAGGAAAAACTCGTCCTACTGGCCACAAGTTCCCGAACCTTCCACCACTCTAGGAGCCTCAAGCTCTTCTCATTCATTCCCATACACCTCACAAAACGCCACGAAAATAGTGGCCCTTCGTAAATTCTCCTTGAATTGCCACCTTATCCCCCGCTAGGCCCCGTCGGTACAGGTCGACTGTGGTTCGAATCCACTCAGGGTCTTTTGTGCGTCCTTCGATCCGCAAATACCCGACTCCACTCCGCTTCACCTGCGCAAGATGGGGCAAAAGGCAGAGTTCGCGGGAGTTAAAGATGTGCATATTGCACCAACGGTCAAAATAAATGGGGAAACGATAGCCCTTTTTGTCCACAAGCTGCAAGGGAGCCATGCTCTGGCACTGATACTTGCAGCCCTGGTCCCTAAAGACGCAGTGTTTAGTGACCATAGATTCCAGGGGCCCATGGACTACCATACTTAAAGTGACCGGAGAAGCTTGACCAAGCTCTTTGATCTGCCCGAGCTTCAGCTCTAGGGAGGTCGTAATGACGCTGGCTCCTTCCTCCGCTAAAAGATCCACTGCGTGGGAGTTAAAAACATTGAAAGACCAATCTGTGTGAATGGGGCGTTTCCCACAAAGCTCCTTCGCCACTTCCCAAGTGCCGAAATTACCCACCAACACTCCGTCAAACTCGTGCCTTTCCAGCCGAAGCCGAATGGCAGGCAGAACCTTGTTTTCCGTAATTCTCTCCAGATGGGCAAAAACAGGCACGCCTCTGTCCCGACCAAGTGCACATGCATCTGTGAGCTCCGTGAACCAATCCTCTGGAACCCTGCGGTAGACCTGTCCGGAAAAGTAAATGAGGCCAGCTCCCCCATCTAAAGCCGCCCGCGTTGAGGGGAGGTCAGAGACGGTAACGGAAATCTTCGGCTCGACCGATACAGACTTGGTCCGGACCCTCGAACTTGGCTCAGCCGCCGGCAGCCTTCGTTTCCTATAGGGCGCCAGACGAGCCTCTTCCCAGAGACGAACCAGATCCCGACGCACCTGATTCAACTCCCGCAGCGGAAGATGGAGACCCTGCTCTAATTCTACCTTAAACTGGACAATATCGATAGGGTCGTTTCCTAAACGTAGTAGTTTGTCGTGCAGAATACTCTCCGTTAATCCTGGACCTTGGGACTTTTCGGCGGGCACGCTCCCTTGCACGCTGACATGAAAGCCGTCCTCATCTAGGAGGTTCAGCTCCAGGCTTCTACCCAGTCTGAGCTGGGCCCAAAGATAGGCCTTGACCCTGCGAAAAGCTCGGGCAGAGCTATAGGTCTCGCTGGCGCTTCCGATCCTCTCTTCCCTCAAGGGAGAGAGATAGGTGATCAAATCTGGCTTCGTTCCTCGCAGATACCCTGGGGTAAAGCCCCGGTTAAAAACGGTTTTCAAATCTTCTTTGCGGAATGCTCGGCCATCCAAGGCCGCTCGATATGTACGCACAACAATCCCCACATAGTCGGGGCCCTTCAAACGCCCTTCGATTTTGAGGGAGGACACGCCCGCGTTTTGCAGGAGATCTAAATGCTCAATCAAGGAGAGATCCTTTGGGGACAGCACGTACTCTCCAGGAAGGTTGAGGCCTTCGATAGTATAAGCCTGCCGGCAGGGTTGGGCGCACTGTCCTCGATTACCGCTCCGTCCACCGATCAAGCTGCTCATCAGACATTGACCCGAGTAGCACAGGCAAAGAGCGCCATGGATAAAGACTTCGAGATCGAGCGAAGTCGCTTGCTTGATCTCTTCGATGGCGGAAGCTTCTAGTTCACGGGCCAAGACAACCCTGCTCAGCCCCAATCTCTCTGCGGCTCGCAAATCCATGCTGTTGTGGATGGTCATCTGGGTACTGCCGTGCAGCTCGAGGGCTGGTAATTCGCGCCGGGCGCGGGCAATCAGCCCCAAATCTTGCACGATGACCGCATCCACTCCCCAGTGGTACAAATCGGCAAGATAGTCTAGGGCTCCATCGAGTTCATCTTGGCGCAAAAGGGTATTTACTGTTACAAAGACCCGAACCCCGCGCAGATGACAGTAATCCAAAGCCTTTTGCATCTCTGCAGGGGCAAAATTGGTCGCTGAGGCTCTGGCACTATAGGCTTTGCCCCCTAGATAGACGGCGTCCGCCCCGTTTTCTACCGCTGCGCGCAAAGCGTCATACGAACCGGCTGGTGCCAATAATTCCACAAAATTTCCTCCCTAAAACGTTTCAGCGAAATAGGCATTGATGCCGGCCATAAGTCCGAGGGCTACTTCCAGCCTATAGCTTGGCTTGGCCAAAAGATTCGCTTCTGCGGGATTGCTGAGAAAGCCTACTTCTACCAAAGCCGCTGGTATGCTTGTGTTACGAAGGACATAAAAGTTGCTCCGCTTCACGCCCAAGTCCACAGCCTTGGTCTGACCTATAACAGCGTGCTGTAGAGTCTCTGCCAAAGCCAGGTCTTGGCTCTTAAAATAATGGACGGATGTACCTCGGACACTGCTGTTATCGTGCCAATCGTTATGCAATGAGATAAAAATCTGGCCACGACTTCGATTGGCCGCGGCTACCCGGGCGGCGAGCTGTCCGTTTGGCTGCGCCGAGAACTGGGTTCCCTGGGCTGGACTTGCCTCACTCTGCCTGGTCATGATCACCTCAGCGCCGGCCCTTTCCAGCATAGCCTTGAGTTCCCAAGCAATGGCTAACACATTCTCCGCTTCGGTGGTAGGTCCAACCCCCACTGTACCCGGATCGCTTCCTCCGTGGCCGGGATCCAAAACGACAATCTTCCCCTGCAGATGCTCCTGCCCCCGCTGACTTGATCCAAACGAAGGCATGCGGGAGCCTGTTATGCCAGTAAACACCAGCATCCCCAACAGCAGCAGGGTGGCCCATAGATTGGAATATAGAACAACAGACCTGCGCACCTGCTTCCCCCCTAACTTAGGTTTCTCTAGTTCTCGGAGGCAGGTGCAATCCCTTTAGGTAAGTTACGGTCTCATTACCATGGAACGTTAGGTTACCCAAAAAAACCCCGCTGTGGGCACGGGGTTCTGCTCTGGAAACAGCCACGATGGCCGACTAAACTGCTCAGGCCAGTACAGATCCACATAGTCATAGACAAAGGGCAGCAGTACCCCAATTTGCTGCACGACCACTGACTCATCGAGCATGGCGTTGACAAAGGACAAGTTGGCAGCACCCAAGAAAATCAG
The DNA here is from genome assembly GCA_012838305.1 of Bacillota bacterium. Classification (GTDB taxonomy): domain Bacteria; phylum Bacillota; class Limnochordia; order Darwinibacteriales; family Darwinibacteriaceae; genus UBA5420. The sequence continues at coordinate 20,536 of DUPN01000086.1, forward strand.
GAGGATCAATACCACCGCACCCACCTTGGCCACGCCAAAAGCAGCGCCTCCAATGTGATCGATTACAGAAAACGGGGTGTAGCTCAGAGCCTTGGACCAGACATAGCCAAAGAAGGCTCCCAGCAGGCTGATACCCACAATTAAAGCCACAAAGGAAAAAGCCTGGGCCTGCCATACCGTGAGCTGGTATTTTTCCAGCAGGAGAGCGGCAAGACTCTGGTAACTGTGGAAGGCAATGATGATCGCAAAGACGGCCCCCATCAAGCTGAAAAGTTCGCGTACTAAACCCTTCTTGAAGCCTTTCAGCAAGCCAAGGGCCAAAAACACCAAGATGACAAGGTCTATCCATTTTCCAATCATGCCAATCCTCCAATCAATTGGCTTCTTCTACCAACGCCAGTAGACCCTCGTGTTCCTTTTTAAGCTTCTCCAACTCATTGGCGAGATTGATGGCGACCAAGATAGCCACCCTGTGGCGGGGAAGCAGAGGGTTATTCTTTTGCACTTCCTGCAAACGTCCATCAACGAGCGAGGCTAAGCTCTCGATATACTCAGCGGACGCTTGGCCCTTAATATTGTGCTCCTCACCGAGAATCTGAACTCGTACTGATCGAACTTCTTGCTCTATACTCATACCCGTCCCTCCCTCGCCTGTTCATTTCTACTCGATCCGCCTATTTCCTTCTAGCGGATTTGCGCGTCAAACTTGGCATGCAGGCCTGCCACGCAACGTTCCATAATAGGGTTGATTTCCTCATCGGTGAGGGTACGATCTCCCTGGAAACGCAGGGAGAAAGCCACACTTTTCTTGTCCTCAGGAATAGGTTTTCCCGCATAGACGTCAAACAACCGAACTTCTTGCAGTAAGTTGCCGCCAAGCTCCTGCAGATGCTCCATGAGATCACCCACCGCTTGCTCTTTGGGGATGACAACCGCCAAATCACGGTCGACTGCAGGATATTTGGGCAAATCACGAACATGCGGCTTAGCCGCAACGAGATCCAAGACCTCTTCTAAGGCGATCTCCGCGGCCAAAACCCGGCCGGGTATCTTGAAATTCCTGAGCACCGCGGGATGCAGCTCACCGTACGCCGCAACCTCGCGTCCCTGATATAGTATACGCCCTTGACGTCCAGGGTGGAAGCTAGGATTAGTCCCTCGCTCCCAGCAAAGCTCCGGTGCTGGCAAGAGGAGCTCCAAAATCCCCTTCAGATCGTAAAAGTCATAGTCGGTTTCCGGTACACTCCAATGAACTGGATACTGGCGGCCCCACAGGACCAAAGCGAGCTGCAGATCCTCGATGGGCCGTTCCTTGAGGGGAGTTGATCCCACATAATTTGCCCCTATCTCAAACAAAGCGACGCGAGTCTGTTGACGGTTGGCGTTCAGTCCCACAGCGGATAGAAGACCCGGCAGAAGACTATGACGCAAAGCGACCAAGTCTTCCGAAATGGGGTTCTGGATCGTGATCATGGGCTGATCAAATCGCAGCAGGCGTTCGTTGTTGTCACTCCGTCCGAAGCTGTAGCTCATGGCTTCCTGCAAGCCTGCGCCTACCAAAACCTGTCGGAGATGATCCGCCGCCTTGAGCCGCTTGCTCTGCCCGCCTGAGTTTGCGGTGTCCGCAGGAAGCGTAATGGGGAGATTACCCAGACCCCAGATCCGCACGATTTCCTCGACCAGATCCGCCGCAATCCCCACATCAACTCGGTGATGCGGCACGGTCACTCGCCAGTTCTTGGCATCCACATCCTCGATCCGAAACCCTAAGCGTTGGAGAATCTCACGGCTGACCGACACAGGAACCGAGACACCCAATATTCGCTCCACCTCCGCAAGGGGAAAGTCGATGACTACCTGTTCTTGATCCGTGAAGTCCAGATCGATGTGACCTCTATAGACCTTGGCATTGGCATGGCGCTGCATCAGATGGATAGCTCTAGCACTGGCAAAGAGGACTCCTCGAGAGTCGATCCCCTTTTCAAACCTGGCCGATGATTCCGAGCTAAGACCCAAGGTACGGCTGGTTCTACGAATACTAAGGGGTGCAAAGTTGGCAGCCTCCAACAGAACGGTTGTGCTTTGCGCCTTCACTTCACTATCAAGTCCGCCCATAACCCCGGCAATGCACTTGGGATTGTGGGCATCGCAGATCAAGAGCATCTCTGAAGTGAGAGCGCGCACGACCCCGTCTAGAGTCTCCATCTGCTCCCCCTCCTTGGCAGTACGGATCTCCAAACGTCCCTCTTCAAGCTGGTCAAAATCGAAGGCGTGTAGGGGCTGACCCGTTTCGAGCATCACGTAGTTGGTGATGTCCACGACATTATTGATGGGACGCATGCCCGCTCCCCTCAGCCGCAGCTGCATCCAGAGGGGCGACTCGCCCAAGACGATGCCCTCAAGTAGGGCGGCAGTGTAACGAGGGCAGCGTTCTTGATCCTGTACCGTGACACTGGTCCGATCGGAAATGGGGCGATCCAGTTCAGTGTACTCTGCCGACGGCATCTTCAAGGCACCTCCGGTGAGGGCCGCCACTTCTCTGGCGATGCCAATAACGCTCATACAATCGGGACGGTTAGCGTAGACGGACACATCAAGGATCACATCATCCAAATCTAAAGCGTCTGCTAGAGAGACCCCGGGCTTGAGGTCTGGAGGCAATACCCAAATGCCCCCATGGTCATCACTGATCCCCAGCTCCGCCTGGGAACAGATCATACCTTGGGAGGGCACTCCGCGGATTTCGGTCTCCCTGATTACCAGGCCTCCCGGCAGGTTGGCCCCCTCAAGGGCCACAGCTACGTTCTGACCAGCAGCCACGTTGGGTGCCCCGCAGACAATATTAAACTCTCCTTGGTTTCCCACATCCACGGAGCAAACTTGGAGACTATCAGCCTTTGGATGTTGGACGCATGCTCGAACCAGTCCCACGTAAACCCGGGATAATTCGGGAGCCAAGGGCGCAAGGCCCTCCACTTCCAAACCGGCCATGGTGAGACGATGGGCCAGCTCCTCAGGTTCCCACGGGATTTCCACATAATCTTGTAACCATTTATAGCTTACTAACATCAAAGTTCCCCCCTAGCTGGTAAATTGCTGCAGAAAGCGCACATCGTTTTCGAATAACAAGCGGATGTCACCAATGCCATATTTGAGCATGGCGATCCGTTCTATACCTGCTCCAAAGGCGAAACCCGTGACCTCGCGGGGGTCGTACCCCACCTTTTCCAAGACATGGGGATGGACCATACCAGAACCAAGAATTTCCAGCCAGCCTGTCTCCTTGCATACCCGGCAGCCAGCCCCTGCACAGATAATGCAAGAAACATCCACTTCAGCACTGGGCTCCGTAAACGGAAAGTAACTGGGACGCAGACGGATCTTGGTGTGAGCACCGAACATACGCTCTGCAAAGAGCTGGAGTGTTCCCTTCAGATCTGCAAAGGTAATTCCCCGATCGACCACCAAACCCTCAATTTGATGGAACATGGGAGAATGGGAAATGTCGGAGTCAGCCCGATACACCTTGCCAGGAGCCACGATGCGGATCGGAGGTTGCCTCCTCTCCATGGTGTGGATCTGCACGGGTGAAGTCTGGCTGCGGAGCAAGAGCTGCTCTGTGATGAAGAAGGTATCCTGCATATCCCGGGCGGGATGGTCAGGGGGTATGTTTAGGGCTTCGAAGTTGTAATAGTCCAACTCCACCTCAGGTCCTTCCACGATTTCATAGCCCATCTGCATGAAGATTGTTTTGGCTTCATTGATGATTTGGGTGATGGGATGAAGGGTACCCCTTCTGATGATCCGGCCGGGCAAGGAAATGTCCAGCCCTTCCCCGAGGAGGCGCCTCTCTTCCTCCGCCTGGGCGAGTTGTGTTTCACGCTGTTCCCAGGCTGAATCAAGCTCATCCCGGACCTCATTCACCAGCTTGCCAAAGAGGGGCCGCTGCTCACTGGGCAATTGACCCATGCTACGCAAGACCAGGGTCAATTCCCCCTTTTTCCCTAGGAACTTGACCTTTGCGTCGCTCAATTGCTGGAGGGTCTCCGCCTGTGCACAGGCCTCTAGCGCACTTTTTCTAATTTCTGCCACTTTACTCTGCACGAAAATACCTCCTATCTCAATATTTGAAGCATATCTATGGATTACTCCATCTTTCTCAATATCTCATAATGTCAACATGTCACATGTGTTTCGCCGGTACTATCCTAAACTCACCCTATCATGGCTCACTG
>DUPN01000087.1 GCA_012838305.1 Bacillota bacterium
TACAGGTTGGGGGCGCCCATTTGCCAACATCAGTGGCAAGGAAGCCGGTTTTTAAACCGATTTCATTTCTCGTTTATTGCCAAATAAACCCATGAATACTGGGTTTTGCGTAAATGCGGTCTGGAAAGGTGCTAGAGGCACTTTCAGTTTCGTACAAAGCCTATGGGCTTGAAATAGCGGTTTTCAAGGTGCTTTCTGACGTCGACAACGTTCTCTTGGACCTCAAAGAAGCCCATGATTACACGGTATTCGCGAGGAGAAGGCCCACTCGAGCAAAAAGCCCTTGCCATTTCATAACGGCCATGTTAATATAAAATAGAAATGTGAACGATTACATATTGGAATGCAAGGTATGTAAAGTAGTGAATCGATTCACAGAAGTTGGAAGTTGGAAGGTAGAAGTTCACTGATTTTAGGGGGTCTATAATGAAAGCGGTACAGTCAGCAGCAATTGGTGGAGGATTACTTCAGAACAGAAGATTGCGCGCTCAGATTCTCCTTTTTTCGGGTATTATTGTTGTTTACTTAATCTGCAACGCCGTGCTTGATGGAAGGCTCTTAACAGCAATGAACCTCCGCATTATTCTTTCTCACGCTGTGTTTCCGGCTTTGGTAGCCTGGGGCATGAGCTTCTTTTTCAGCACAGGCATCATCGATCTTTCCGTTGGGTCCAACATTATTCTCTCCGCTAATGTAGGGTGTTTGCTTGCCACGCAGCTGAAGCTCGGTATGCCCGGGCTGATTCTCGGCACCGTGCTCACCTGCATGCTCCTTCAGCACCTCAATATCCGCGTCATTATGGACTTGGAAATCCCTTCTTGGATTGCAGGTTTAGGGGCAGCGATGGTGTATGAGGCCATCACATCCCAGTATACGTATTCCCGCAATATCATGGCGCTCGATCTGCCCAACAAATATCGGCCCTTAGGTAATATGCCCTATTTGGGAATCGTCTATTTTGCAGCTTTCATTATCGCCTATATTCTCCACAATCGCACCAGCATCGGCCTTAACATTAAGGCCTTAGGCGGCAGTCAGCAAGTAGCAGCTTCCATGGGCATCAACCCCAAAAAGACAGTCATTATTGGAGCTCTCATCGGAGCGTTCTTTATCGGTTGGGGTGCCATTATTCAAATCTCCTATGCGGGACGCGTTTATGCCACCACCGGCTTGGGCAGTCTGGCTTCGATTTTCCAAGCACTGGCCTGTGTACTACTGTCAGGCTCCATCTCCAGTATTGTCTCACCTCCTGTAGGCATTTTGATTTCCTCCTTCTTTGTAGTGAGCATTTTCAACGTGTTGACTATGCTGGGAGTTCCTTCCGGCACAGGTCAAGACATATTTCTGGGCGTTATTGTAATAGTTTGCGGGATTCTGTCCCACTTAAAACACAAGGGTGTGGTTAAATGAGAAAGGTTTAGGTACCTTGTTAACAGTTCACTGTTTACAGTTCACTGCTGTATCATGAATCTCAAATGCATCGAAAGCACACTGCGCGGTAAATGAGTTCAAGCAAATCCAGTTTGGGAGGAGAACCTGAATTATGAATTTGAGAAAAACTGCACTGCTCGTTGTCCTTATTCTCAGCTTGATCGTGCCTCAAACGGTGTTGGCTGCCGGACACAAAATTGGTTACAACTATTTCGGTAACGCTGGGGTTTTGATCACTCTGGCCAACAACTCCAAATACGTCGTTGAAGCATTTGGTGGTACTACCGTCGCTGTTGACAACAACTTCAGCGTAGACAAGATCGTAACAGACCTGGAAAACCTGATCGCAGCCGGCGTTGACGGATTGCTGGTTTGGGCCCCAACCCCAACCCTCTATCCGGTCATCAGCCAGATGTGCTTGGAAGCCCGCGTGCCCTTTGTCTTAAATGACAAGGTTCCTGCTGATCCAGCTCTGCAAGAAATGCTCAGGCAGAACCCCTACTTTGTGGGCGGCGTTGCTCCAATTAACGCTGATTACGGCAAAGCCATTGCCGAGTACGTGGTAGCTCAGGGCTACAAAACCTGCATTGTGAACACCTCGCAGCCCGGTGACCCCAGTGACGAGCCGAGACTTCTGGCCTTTACAGAAATCTTCGAAGCCAATGGCGGCAAAATCTTGGATATCGTGCGCTCTTCGGGAACTGACGGTGGCAAATCCCAAGTAGAAAACGCACTGATCGCGCACCCCAATCCTGACTTTATCTATGGTGTAGGCCCCTCGTTTGGAATCGGCGCCGTACAAGCTCTGGAGAGATATAATTACGACACCATCGTGGTCACATCCGGTTTGGAAGAAGCAGTCTTGAACCTCTTGGCCGACGGTGAGATTGCCATGGCCAATGGCGACAACTGGATCTGCGGCAGCCTCTCCGCCTTGATGCTCCAAGCTTTCCTGGATGGTAATCCCCTCAAGGATGAAAATGGCAGAGCACCAATTATCGACAATGTTGGTTTCTATCCAGTAACATCGGAGCAAGTTGACCTTTACAAACGCTTCTTCATCCAAGAACAGCCTTTCTCCGTCGAAGAGATTTTGGCTATGAGCGGGAGCGACTTTGACTTGGCCGCCTTCACGAAGATCATCGAGGAGTTTACCCTGGAAAACAGAATGGCAGCAAAGGTTAGCGAAGGCAAAGTAACAGTGGAAGAGCTGGAAGCTGTTGGCATTAACGTAAAATAGTCCGCTTGTTTCAAGGTTAGTGGCAAGTAGGGCTTTGAAGTAATCGTTTACCGATAGACGGGTGCTTTCGTCTGCAGTGGAGCAAGGGGCCCCAGATTGCCCTTGGCAGTCTGGCCCCATTGCTTCCTAAATATATTCTGGACTCGAGTTGGGACTTTCCGCTGGGATCGTCCGGGGAGATTGGATGGGAGAGAAGATGTCGAGGGGTGACCACATGACTGATAGTAACTTATTCGTGGTAGAAAACGTGAGTAAGAGGTTCGGTGCCACACTTGCCAACAACAACGTGAGTTTAACCATCAAAAAGGGTGAGATTCGGGGGCTAGCCGGTGAGAACGGTTCGGGCAAGTCTACCCTGTGCTCCATTATCTGCGGCATCCACCGTCTGGACGAAGGCACGATGACCAAATGGGGTCAGCCTTATTCGCCAGCTTCCCCCATTGATGCCAATAACGGTGGGGTGGCCATGGTCGTGCAGGAGTTGGGTGTTATCGAAAACCTATCGGTGGCGGAGAACATTTTCCTGGGGAAAACGGATCTGTTTAAGAGCCGGGGTCTACTCAGCGTCGAGCAGATGAACAAGGCAGCGGCCCACGAGCTCAAGAAGTGGGGTGTGGATGATATCAGTCCGCAGGCCAACGCCGGCAGACTGTCCATTGAACAGCGGAAGCTTGTGGAACTGGTTAGGGCCTTATCTGTTAATCCCGACATTTTAATCCTGGATGAAATTACACAAGCTTTATCCCATGACAAACGGGACCTGCTATACAGCATTGTTGATCAATGTATTCAGCAGGGCATGACCATCATCGTCGTCACCCATGATACCCATGAGATGCTTCGCCTCACCGACAGCATCACGGTTCTCCGGGACGGTAGCGTTGTTGGTACTGTGGAAAGCAAAGAGATAACCGAATCCGACCTTAAGCGGATGATGGTAGGGCGAGAGCTCAGCGGGAATCTGTACCGCGGCGACGAACAGGAACAGCACCATGATCAAGTGGTGCTGTCCGTAAAGAATTTAAGTGATGCTAAGCTTAGGGATATTACCTTTGAGCTGCGCAAGGGCGAAATCTTGGCTGTGTGCGGCCTGAGCGACGGCGGCACCCATGAGCTCGGTGAAGCGATTTTTGGCATCAGGGAACATCGCACAGGTTCGGTAGTGGCAACCGTCTCAGGGCAGCAGCTTAACAAGCCCCTTGATGTGATTAAGGCCAGGGGTGCCTATCTTCCCAAAGACCGAGATGACCACGGCTTGATGCTTAACGCCAGCGTCCGGGACAATCTGCTAGTTCCTTCCACTAAACGCCTGGCTTGGGGAAAGAATGTGCTGGGTTATATTGCTCCTAAGAAGGTGCGGGAGCTCACCACGGAAGCGGTGGACACCATGTCCATCAAAACATATGACGCCAATTTGCAAAAAGTAGGCAGCCTGAGTGGCGGCAATAAGCAAAAGGTAAGCTTGGCCAAATGGCTTGTGCAGAACCTTGATTTCTTTATCCTGGATTGCCCAACAAGGGGCGTTGACGTGGGTGTAAAGGGCTACATCTATGAAAAGATGATGGAAGCCAAAGAGCAGGGCTTGGCAATTCTTATGATCACAGAAGAGCTGGCAGAAGCAATCGGCATGGCAGACCGCATCCTCGTCCTGAGAGACGGCGCGGCTGTCAAAACACTCACCAGAAGTGAAGGCTTTACTGAAGAGAAGATAGTCGAGGTGATGATGTAGTGTTTAGGAAAATCGACAAGAGTCTGCTCATGTCTATCGTCATCCTAGTCCTTGTGGTAGTAGTATTTCAGATTACCAGTAAAGGGAGTCTCCTTACCAAGCGCAACCTGCTTAACATCATCAACCAGTCCCTTACCACTGCCATTGCAGGTCTTGGGCTGATTTATGTGGGCGCGATGGGGGGAACCAACATCACCACAGGCGTGGTTGCTGCGGTGGCCGGTTCCGCCGCGGCCATAGTGGCTCAGCAGTCCTTTGCCTTGGCCTTTCCCGTAGCCATCCTGGTGGGCTTGCTTTTCGGCTTGTTCTTGGGAGTTATTAATGCAGTGTTCAAAGTACCCTCCTTCATGGCCTCGCTGGCGATCCTGATTGCGGGTCGAGCCGCCTATGTTTGGTACGTGAGCACCCGTGTTATTTTTGCTCCCATGGATATTCTTACCCTCAATAAGCTTGAATACAAACTTCCCATCCTATTGTCTCTGACTGTGCTGATGGGTTACATTCTTGAATACACTCCCTTTGGCAACTATGTGAAGGCCATTGGTGAGAATGAGAATGCTGTGAGGTTCATGGGTATCAGTGTGCGCCGCCACAAGATTTGGGCTTACGCACTCTCAGGTATTATGTTTGGCATCGCCGGCATTTTCCTCATTGCCCGCAGCGGAGGCGCCAGCCACACCATGGGCACCGGCATGGAGATGCAGGTGATGATGGCGCTGTTTATCGGCGGCGTCCCTGTCCAGGGCGGTACCGGCACCAAGATCTTCAAGCTCCTGTTTGGAGCCCCCTTAATTGTACTCTTGGAAAACGGCCTGGTGCTCAGCGGTTCATCCGGTCCCATGACCCAGCTCATTAAGGGGCTGGCCCTGTTGGCCATAGTCTATCTGTCCGTGCGGTTGAACAAAGTGGAACGACTGCGGGAGCGCAAGGAGCTGCAGGCGGCTTAAGTTTACACGAAAGGGGAATTCGATGGCACAGTTTCAGTCCTATAACAAAATCCTGGTTTGCCAAGAGGACGGCATCAGCAATGTTTTTGTGAATGGCCAAATCGTGGGCTATGAAGTGAAGTGCAAATATCCTTCCTATCGGGGTACCTATTTGAGCTGCATTGAAGTCTTTGAGCTGTACGTTGACGGCCAAAGGGTGGAGGATGGGAAGATCAGCTTTATCCTAAACGGGAAAAGCTTTCTCCTTCCCCAATTGAAGGAGCTGTTCAGTGAGTATTGGTTTATCCTGGATAAGGCCGTTCTTCGAGTCTGGGAACCCGCTGGCCTGGGACCCGGAGAGCACCGGGTGGAAATCAGGATTAAGCACCGCATTCCCTACACCGGCTATTTTGGTGAGTATCTAGTGATCGACAGCAGGGATGCGAAAAACGTAGAAGTTTTGGACGGGGGGGTGGAGCTCGATGGATAAAATGTATCAGCCGGCAATTACGCTGTACAGTTTTTCCTCTGACTACATTACTGGGAAGCTCAGCCTGGAGGACTGCCTCAAGGAAGCTAGGGACATGGGCTTTACAGCCATTGAACTAGTCGCTTCGCAGATGATTCCCGAGTATCCCTATCCCAGCGACGAATGGATCGCTTACTTCAAAGCCTTGGTTGCGAAGTATGATCTGGAGCCCCTCTGCTACAGCGCTTACATCGACATGGGCATCCGCAGCGATCGGGACCTCACCGATGAAGAAATCTTCCATTCTACCCTGAACGACATGCTCTACGCGCGGCGCCTCGGCTTTAAGTTTGTCCGGACCCAGCATGCTATCTCGCCAAAGGTGTTTCAGAGTATGCTGCCCTACTGCCGGCAGATTGGTGTGAAGCTCGCCATTGAGATGCATGCTCCCCACAATCCTGAGGTGCCGGTCTGGCAGGAGTACCTGGCGATTATGGATGCGAGTGATGGTCAGTTGGGAGTAGTGCCCGATTTTGGTATTTTCGCGGAAAAGCCCCATGAACTCCTGCTGATTCAGGCCGTGGAAGATTTCGGCTGTCGCCGGGAGATAGTGGACCTCGTAGTGGACCACTTCAGCCAGGGTCTGCCCCAAGAGGAGTTGGCCCGCCATCAGCTCAGCGAGGCGGAGCAGAAGTTTGCGGAGGAAGTGTACAAGAATCACGGACCGGCCAGACTGGACTGGCTGGACCGCTTGGTACCCCATTCCTTTTATATGCACGGTAAGTATTGGTATCTGAAAGATGAACATGATGATTCGGGAGTTCCCTATCAGAGGATTTTGCATCGTCTAACGGAGCTTGGCTACAGCGGCTATATTGCCTGTGAATATGAAGGACATCACTTTAGGGATGACATTGACGTAAAGGATCAGCTCCAGAAATTCGCCCGGCTCTTAACCAGCTAAGTCCAGGCGAGAGGGGCAACAAAGAGAGGAAGTGAACATATGGGTCTGCAGATGCGGATAGTTCTCAGGGATATCCTGAGGAAGAAGTCTTTGAAAAACTACTATCTGCGGGGCCAGGTGGAAGGTTTTCAGTTCGAGGTGTTCTTGGCCAACTATCGGGGGCATTTTCTGTCCACCATGGAGCAATTGGCCGTGAGTATCGATGACCAACCCGTGCCCAAGAAGGATATTCTGTTTTGCCTGAACGGCAAGGAGTTTATTGTGGACGACTTGAAGAATCAGTCCAATGAGTTTTGGAACATTGCCGTTCCTGCCACCATTAAGGTTAGGAAGCCAGGGGGTTTGGAGAAGGGTACCCACAAAGTTGGGCTCACCTTGGTATTGCGCAATCCTTATCTTCCCAAACCCGGCAGTAGCGAACCGCACAGTTATATCCCAATCAACAGCTCGGATGAGCAGTTCCTGGAATTGGGTTAATGGGAAGGAGGGCGAAAGAACATGGCAGACATTAAACTTGGTATCACCCTATACAGCTTTACCTATGAATACTTGACCGGCCAATACAGCTTGGAAGATTGTGTCAGGAAGTGTGCCGAACTGGGAGTGGACGGCTATGAGATCGTGGCTACCCAAATGGTTCCTTCCTATCCGTATGTGAGTGATGAGTTTCTAGCTAAGGTTTTGGAGTTTGAGTACAAATATGGCGTGCGGCCCGTGTCCTATGGGGCCAACACCGACAGGGGCAAGCTCTTCGAGCGGGATCTGAACGATAGCGAGCTGGTTAACGACACCATCCGCGACATTCAGAACGCCCATAAATTGGGCTGCAAAGTGATCCGGGCCCAGTATCTCTTGTCCCCGGAGAATTTAGTGGCGATCGCGCCCTACGCAGAAGAATACGATGTCAAGGTTGGCATTGAGATTCATAATCCCGAAACGCCCAGCACCCCTGTGATGGAGCGCTACTTGGAAGCTATCGAAAAGAGTGGTTCCAAGCACATCGGTTTTGTGCCGGATTTGGGCTGCTTTGCTACCAAGCCCAATATCAAAAACTATGAAGGGGCTCTGAAAAAGGGAGCCAATCAAGAGATGCTGGACTATGCGGTGAATTTGAAGAGGCAGGGTGTTTCCCGGGGGGAGGCAGAGCAGCTCCTCAAGGATGCGGGAGCAGACCCCTTCGTCATGTCCGCTTTCTATGATATGTACGGATATCTCACCTTCCACAATGAACCGGATCTAGAGGGCCTCAAACGCATTATGCCCTATGTGTTCCATTTCCACGGCAAATTCCACTGCGTTAGGGACGGTGAAGAGACCGCGATTCCCTATCCAGAAGTACTCGCAGCCATTTACGACTCAGACTTTTCCGGCTACATCGTGTCTGAGTATGAAGGTCATTCCCTGCGAGCCGACGGGCTGATCGATTACGGGGCAGTTGAAGCTGTGCGCAGGCATCTAGAGATGGAGAACCGCATTTTAGCAGAGTTGGAAAAGAAGTGAGGGAGGAAGTTCTATGTACGATAAGCACATTTTAAGCGACGAAGGTGCCAGAAGCGTTTGGGAAGATGGCAGGAAAGTAGGCTACTGCGTCAATCTGAAGATCAACTACTACCGGGGCCTGCCCCTTTGCTGTGTGGACGAAATTGCTCTCACAGTCGATGGGGAAGAGGTAGATCCAGAGACCATGTATCTGCAGCACAACGGAAGAGAATATCCCTATTTGGACATTCTCAAAGACGATTTCCCAACGGACTTTTACTGGCTGTTTGGGGAAAAGCTTCGGGTGGTCGTCAAGAAGGAGGGCGGCATCGAGCAGGGACGGCACACCGTCAGTGTTGTTCTGAAAACACGTCGTTCCTACACGCCGACCATGGTTGCCGAATGTGAAAAGGTACTCACATTCGCCTAAGCACGGTAGAAAGGGTGATGAGCATGACAACGAAGAATCACGATATTAAACTTGGTGTTTCTCTTTACAGCTATCAAGACAACTATTATTTCCATAAACACGACCTAGAAGGATGCATCGCAGCTGCCGCCGGATCTGGAGCAACGGGCATTGAGGCCTTTGCCGAGATGATGATGCCAGAATGGCCTTACATTTCCGATCGCTTTGTGGATCTCTGGAACGGCTGGATGCGGCGCTACGGCGTGGAGCCGGTGGCCTTTGACCACTTCTCCGATCGAGGCATGTGGAAGAATAAGGAACTCTCCGATGAAGAACTGGTTGAACGGGGCAAGCTCTATATCAGAATGGCTAAGAAACTGGGTTTTCCCGTTGTGCGGGTACTCCACCATGAGCACATCGGCCGAGGAATCAGCCCCTACCGCTTGACTGACGTGAAAATCGTGGAGCAGCTCCTGCCCCTTTGCGCAGAGCTGGACATTATGTTGGCCCTAGAGTGCCACGCACCTACCACTCTCCATGACCCTGTGCACCAGCAGTACCTGGATATGGCAGAGCGAATGGGCATGCCGTATGTGGGTCTGATGCCCGACTTCAGCATGTATGAGTATTGCGTTAGCACCGCAGATGTGGGCCTGGCTGTGCGCCAAGGTGCAACCCGAGAGATCCTGGAGTTCTACCGCAACAGTCAGCGGGAAGCCTATTTCCGCGGCGAGCCCTTCATCTATGAAGAAATCGCAGACCAAGTCGAAAAGATGAACCCCAGTGATCTGGACCGGAACTTCATCGGCAGGCAGAACCATATGGTCGGTACCGGCCCGGAATCCTTGGAGATTCTGGAGCAGTACGCCTCCAAACTTGTCTACTGCCATGGCAAATTCTATGACCTCGATCAAGACGGTCAGGTGGATAACATTGACTATCCTAAAGTGATCCAGGCTCTGAAAAAGGGCGGCTACAAGGGTTACATCAGCAGTGAATTTGAAGGTAACAGGCGCATGAATGATGCGGGCTGGGTAGATGAAATTGAATATGTCCGCCGTCATCAAGAACTGATGCGGAAGTGCCTGGCAGACTAGTCACGGGCCAAGGGGAGACTTAACTGGGCGTCCGACCCAGAGTCTCTCCTTTTGGCCAAGCTGAGCAAAGGTAACAAAAACGAGAATTTTTGTCATAATTTGCCTGTCACTGTTTAGAGCCATTGTGAGGTGTATTCATGGGATTCGTTGTTGGCGTAGATTTGGGAGGAACCGCAACCAAGCTTGCGCTTTTCGATAAAACAGGGAAAGTCCTGAACATAGGTCAAGTTGAAACGAGAACAGCAGACGGGGGAGAGCACATCCTGGCAGATATTAGCAGTGAGGTCCGTTCTCTTCTGACGAGGGAAGGCATCGCTCTCCAACAGCTACAAGGTATCGGGGTTGGAGTACCTGGGCCGGTAATGGATGGACGCACTGTAATTCGCTGCATCAACCTGGGCTGGGGCCAAACCGACGTGGCCAGCTTCCTAGAACAGGAGCTGGGCTGCGAGTGCCGGATCGGCAACGATGCTAATGTGGCAGCGCTAGGCGAGGCCTGGAAGGGCGCTTCCCGGGGTACCCACTCCTCTGTCATGATTACTCTAGGCACTGGAGTGGGAGGCGGTGTGATCATTAATGACAAGATTATAGCCGGCTTTAGGGGCGGCGGCGGTGAGGTGGGTCATTTCCCCATCCATCCGGGAGCCGAAGGTCGGCTTTGCGGCTGCGGAAACGCCCACTGTCTGGAAGCGTTCGCTTCCGCCAACGGTGTGGCCGCCAGCTACCTTTCGGCCACCGGTCAGCATTTGAGCTGCCGGGAAGTATTTGACGCCGCAAAAAGCGGCGAAGGGAAAGCGCTAGCGGTGGTAGATGAGATGCAGCACCTTTTGGGCCGCGCCTTAGCCTATTTGGCCAGCGCTCTGGACCCGGAAGTGTTTGTCGTTGGCGGCGGAGTATCCAAGGCAGGCCATTTCCTGGTGGAGGGGATCCAGAAGTACTACGACAAGTACGTCTTCCCGCCCATTAAAGGGGCAAAAATACTCCTAGCCGAGCTGGGTAATGAGGCAGGCGTCTATGGAGCTGCCAAACTTGCCCTAGGGGATTAGAGCAGCAAGAAAGGAGCACGTGCCGTGAAACTAGGTTTTGTAACAGCCATTCTAGATTTCATGAATTTTGAAGAGGTTATCGAAACAACCAGCAGCCTGGGTTACAAGTGCGTGGAACTGGCCTGCTGGCCGCAGGAAAAGGCCGCTCGAAGATACGCGGGGGTTTCCCACCTGAATGTGGCAGAGCTGGATGACTCCAAAGTCCAGTACATCAAGGAGTACTGCCAGTCCAAAGGAGTGGAGATTTCCTCTCTGGCCTATTACCCCAACACCATGGATGAAGACTTGCAGCGGAGGCAGTATATGATCGACCACCTTTTCAAAGTGATCGAAGCTTCCAGTAAGCTGGGAATCAACATGGTGACTACCTTTGTGGGGAGAATGCAGAGTAAGACCCTGGAAGAAAACTTCGAGGAGTTTGCCAAGGTCTGGCCCCCCATTGTTAGATTCGCTGAGGAGCGTGGAGTGAAGATTGCCATTGAGAACTGCCCCATGCTCTTTACCAAGGACGAATGGCCTGGCGGGCAGAATATTGCTTCCACACCTGCCAATTGGCGGAAGATGTTTGAGATTGTTCAGAGCGACAACTTTGGTCTCAACTATGACCCGTCCCACTTTATTTGGCTGCAGATGGACTATGTGCAACCAATCTACGAGTTTAAAGACAAGATCTTCCACGTCCACTTTAAGGATCTGAAAATTGACCGGGAGCGCCTGAACAATGTGGGAGTCATGGCTTACCCGCTGCAGTATATTACACCTAAATTGCCCGGCTATGGCGATGTTGACTGGGGTAAGTTTGTCTCCGCCCTTTCGGACATTGGTTTTAGCGGCTACGCCTGCGTCGAGGTGGAAGATCGGGCCTTTGAAGGGAGCGAGGACAGGGTTCTGGACAGTTTGAGAGTGAGTAAGCGCTATCTGGAACAGTTTGTGATTTAAATCGACTATGTACGAGGTGAGCAGTATGACCATTAAGATGGGAATTCTAGGTTTTGGTTTTATAGGGCACGAGCTGGAGAATCTTCTCTCGGATTTCCAGGAAATTGAGCTGGTGGCTCTGTGTGATATCGAACCGGAACAGATGCAGAACGCCAAGACACCGGGAATTGCAAAATACCAGCATATGGATGACTTTTTTGGTCACCCAGATATGGATACCGTGATCATTGCCATTCCCAACCACCTGCACAAAGAAGCGGTGATTAAAGCCGCCAAGGCATCCAAGCACATTCTGTGCGAGAAGCCTGTGGCCCTCACCGTAGAGGAACTGGACGAGATGGAAAAGGCCGTCCAGGAAGCGGGAGTTAAGTTCACGGTTCATCATCAAAGAAGATTCGACCCCGATTTCCGCACAGCTAAAGAGATCTTTGACAGCAAAGAACTGGGGGATGTTTACACAGTCCAGAGTATGTTATACGGCATCAACGGCAACATGCATGATTGGCATGTGTATAAGAAATTCGGGGGCGGAATGCTCTATGACTGGGGTGTACACCTTATTGACCAAATCCTGTGGATGATTCCGGGCAAGTTGAAGACTGTCTATGCCGACATCCGCAATGTGATCAATAAGGAAGTGGACGACTACTTTAAGATTCTGCTCCGCTTTGAAAACAACATCGTAGCCGAAATTGAGCTTGGCACGTACTTCTTAGCTGACAAACCCAATTGGTTTGAGCGGCACTGGTTTATCGGGGGCAACAGGGGCAGCGCGTTTATTGACGGCTTCAAGCCTAACGGTAAGATCTGCACCACTTCTCGTCTCTTGGAGAACGCAGGCAGCAAGCGCACCATGACCTCAGCCGGACCCACCCGATCCTTTGGCACGCCGGCACCGGGTGTCCTCATTACGAAGGATCTGCCGGAAGTGAACACTTCGCACCGCCAGTACTTTGACAATTTTGTCAACGCAATGCGGGGTGAAGAAGACTTTCTGGTCAAGATCCCCGAAGTGCGCCGAACGCTCTCTGTGATGGAAGCGGTGTTTAAGTCGGGCGAAACTGGCCAAGTAATCCAGTTTGAATAAATTAGAGAGCATTTTAGTACCGGGAAAGAGCGTAGTAGAGGAGGACTTGAAATGAGCAAAAAGATCAAAATCGGCATTATTGGCTGTGGAGGAATTGCCAATCAAAAGCATATGCCCGCCTTGAAGCTCCTATCTGACGACTGCGAAATGGTGGCTTTCTGTGACATCATTGAAAGCCGTGCCGTGAAAGCAGCCGAGGAGTACGGTGTGGAGGATGCCAGGATTTACACAGACTACAATGAACTTCTGAAAGAAACAGAAATCGACGTCGTTCATGTGTTGACGCCCAACGTAAGCCACAGTCCCATTACAGTGGCCGCCTTTGAGGCTGGGAAGCATGTCATGTGTGAGAAGCCCATGGCCCACACGGCAGAAGCTGCCCAGAAGATGATCGACGCCTGGAAAAAGACGGACAGAAAATTTACCATTGGCTATCAGAATAGATTTAGAAGCGAAGTACAAACCCTGTATCACTCCTGCAAAAACGGGGAGTTGGGCGATATCTACTTTGCCAAGGCACATGCGGTCAGGCGTCGTGCGGTTCCAACCTGGGGAGTATTCCAGGACAAAGCCCAGCAGGGAGGCGGACCCCTGATCGATATCGGTACGCATGCTTTGGATATGACCCTTTGGATGATGGACAACTACGAAGTAGAGTCCGTCACAGGTTCCGTGTTTTACAAGATGGCGGACCAAGTGGACGGCAATCTGTTTGGACCGTGGGATCCTTCCACCTTTGAGGTGGAAGACTCGGCCTTTGGCTTCATCAAGATGAAGAACGGAGCCACCATTTTCTTAGAGTCATCCTGGGTGCTCAATGTAGTGGAATCACGAGAAGCTTCCACCACACTGTGCGGCACCAAGGCTGGGGCAGAAATCCATTCCGGCATGAGCTATCCGAAGAATGAGCTCATCTACAATAGGGTAGTACATGGTACGCCTACGGAAGAGCGCAACTCTTTGGTGGGTGGGGTCGCCTACTTCGGCGGCGGCCAGGCTGCGGAAGGTGCGGCCGAGGCCAAGCAGTGGATCGATTCCCTTAAGAACGATGTCGATCCCCTGGTCCGACCCGAGCAGGCTTTTGTGGTCACTAAAATCCTAGAGGCTATTTACCAGTCTTATGCCGAAGGTAAAGAGATTAGGTTCTAAATCGGGCAGGAGCTAGCCACATGGGCTGCTGGTCCTGGGCCAGCAGCCCTTTTCTGAGCCACCCCCACAAGGAGGAACAGTTATGCGTATTGACAAGCCAGGCGCCAAGCGAGGGGTTTCCGTTTTTAGCTACGCCGGAGATTACGGAGTGACTATGCAGCTGGAGGACATCCTCGCGGATATCCACAACATGGGCGCTAGAGGGTTGGAGATCCTGGCCAATTCCCACATTCCCGATTATCCTCATCCCAGCGAAGCATGGGTGGAGAGATGGTTTGAACTTTTGAATAAGTTTGATCTGGTGCCGGTAGAATACGGCCATTGGGTGGACTCCCGCTTGTATGCGGGTAGGGAGCTCACTACCGAAGAGTCCCTGGCGATGCTGGTGCGGGATTTTAAAATCGCCCATATGCTTGGGTTCCGGATCCTCCGTACAAAACTGGGCGTAATTGACGAGACTCTGACGCCTGTGCAGAACTGGAAAGAGTTTATTCAGGCCGCCCTCCCTTACGCAGAAAAGTATGATGTGGTGATGTGTCCTGAGATTCACGAACCCACCACTCTGGATTCGGCGATGGTCCAGGAATACATCGAGTTTATTGAACAGACTGGTACGAAGCACTTTGGTCTGAACATTGACTTCGGCATCTTTCGGGAGAAGAAACTGCCCAAGGATGATGAAAAAGGGCGTCCTCCCTTCAGGCATAGCAGGCCCGAAGAATTGGGTCTGTATCTTCCCTATGTGTACTGCTGCCACGCCAAGTTCATTGAGATGTCCGACGACTTAGAGGAGCTTTATATCCCCTATGAGAGAATCGTGTCTGTGCTGGAGGAACACAACTGGGACGGTTATCTGCTCAGTGAGTACGAAGGTTTCCACAGGGGCGAGCCCGGCTACGCCTCGGACCAGGTGCGCCGGCATCAAGCCATGCTGAAGCGTCTTATTGGGGAGTAAGGGAGGGATACCAGTGTTAGAAAGAGACTGCATTCAGTCCAGAGGATTTCAAAACACAGAAAAGGACGGCCAGATTGTCGGCTTTCAGTTTACGATCCGTTCTCTCTACTACAGGGGGCTGTGGCTGAGCCAGCTGCGTCCGGCCACGGTGTGGGTGAACACCGAAGAGTTTGGACCAGAGACGATTACCTGGACCATTAAGCGCCAGACCTATACCCATGAAGAGATGGCTAAGTGCGGCGATATTCATTGGGGTCTTTTGGATTTGGCCACCATCAACGTGGAAAAACCAGGGGGGCTTGGGCCTGGCTTGTACGAGATAAGGCTCAGCTACACATACAGTGCTTCCTACCTGCCGCCGCGCATTGACACTTTGCTTGGCAATCAAACGCATGTAAGAAAGCTGGTAATGGTGTAGTTCTCGAGTCTTCCCCACTCTGTCTTTGGAACAGGAAAGGCCTGTTACTCAGCCCTTGGTGAATAGCTAAATGGCGACGAAGACCTGATTTTTAGCTTTTTTTGTGCTATAATCACGTTAAGATATTGTCAAGGCGCAGGAGCCGGAGAAGAACTTGATTCTAGCTACTACCTCTGTCTTTTGAGGTCTCCAGCGGTGAGAGACCCTGGTAGATTGTGGATGATCAGGGTTTCTGTATGTATCTATAGATGGATGATAAGCTTGATCTTAGTGTGATAGGAGAGGTTCGCATGGCACGGATTAAGGATGTTGCAGCAGCAGCCGGTGTCTCTACTGCAACCGTGTCAAGGGTCATCAACAAACATTCTTCTGTATCCGAATCAACGAGGCGGAAGGTCCTGGAGGTAATCGCGAAACTGAACTACGTGCCCAACCACGGCGGCCGGCTACTTAGAACTCAGGAGACAAAATCCATCCTGGTGCTGGTGCCGGACATTAGAAACAGCTTTTACGCCAACATTCTCTACGGGATGGACCGCTTGGCCAGTGATCATCAGTACACCTTGATTATAGCTTCTACCTATTCTGACGTGATCAGAGAGCGGAACTTGATTAACCTCTTGCAGCAAAAGCTCGCTGACGGAATGATCCTCCTAGCTTCAGTCTTAGGCGAGTCGGAACTGGTGAAGCTGGATCAGGACTACCACCTGGTACAGCTGTGCGAGTTCAATCAGGGCACCACCCTGACCCACATTTCCGTCGACAACTATCAAGCGGCCTATGAGGCCATGACCCACCTAATCAGTAAGGGGCATGAGAAGATTGCCTTTCTCAGCGCCAATAATAACTTCCTGTCTACGAAACTGAGGGAAATGGCCTATATCCAAGCTCTGAAGGATCATAATATCATGCCAGACGAAGGCTTGCTGATCAGGGGGAGCTATTCCTTTGAAAGCGGCCGCATTGGTACCAATATCGTGATGAACGCTGTTAGTCCGCCCACAGCCATTTTCGCCATTTCTGATGTGGTGGCCGCCGGGGCTATTCAGGCACTGTACCGCTTGAATTTGCGGACCCCCGCAGATGTGGCCGTGTGTGGTTTCGATGATATCGACATGGCCAGCCAGCTCACACCGCCCCTGACCACTGTGGCCCAGCCCCTGGAGATGCTGGGGACCATGGCAGCTAAGATCTTGCTGGATAAGATCGCAGGCAAAGAGGTGAAGCGGAGCACCGTGCTCCAGCATCAGCTGATGATTCGGGGGACTACCTAGGTCTACCATCAATTCGAATCCTGAAGTGCTCTCCATACGAAAATGACGACCATAACTACGTTATGGTTGTTTTTTTATGCGGCAGAAAAGGGTTTTTCATCTCGCCCGCAAATCTGATCGCCGCCGTTTGGAACTTTTGCTCACGAGCCCCAGAACTACCAGGGTAGTAGCGCACAACCTGTCATTATTTAGGAAACATTAACCGATCAATTCGTAATGTTGGGTTTCGAATAGATCCGTTAAATATCGACACCAGGAGACGCCCATCCAAAGCGGACTTCGGGTTAACGAACGAACCCGCTCTGGGTCTACAGCAATAGCGAAATTAAAAAATTTAAGGAATTGGATTATCATTTTGCCCTGTACGCATCCCAAATACGACACTTCGTAATTCAACTCTTTCTGATATGACAAACGTAAACAGGGTAAGCACGAATAGTCGAAGAATAGGATGAAAAAGCAGAGTATTGATTTACAATGCTCATCCCGGCTGTTAAACTAAGTATACAATGTTCAGCGAAAACAAGTTAACAGGAGGGACACAATGGTTGAGTTGGATTGGGTTGACAAGGAAATCTTGACAGTGCTGCGGCAAGATGCACGCATGTCTATGGCCGAAATAGGCAGACGGGTTCATATGTCCAGGGTTGCTGTTAGACAGCGCATAAACCGTCTGATTGAAGAGGGAGTAATCGAAGACTTCACCACAGTAGTCAATGCTAAGGCCCTTGGATATGACGTTCATGCCTTTTTTGAGGTGGAGGTTGTTCCAAACCAGTTGGAGGCGGCGGCTCGAACACTAACACAAATTGAACAAGTGACCGTGGTCTATCAGATGACCGGGCTGAGTGCCCTGCATGTCCATGCATTCCTCAAGGATACACAGGCCCTGGCCGTGTTCTTGCGTGACCACATTTATAACATACCTGGAGTGGTTAAGGTATCGTCCGATTTACTTCTTCGGGGGTTTAAATCGATCTTGACTATCCGCTGATGGGCTGCCTTAGAAGCAGCACCATCCGCGGAATTGAAACACTTGCGTTGGGGGGGAGACTTGAGGATGAACAAGCGAATTGCAGCACTAGCTCTTGGGATCGTCGTGGCACTTACAATTATCAGCCTGCCAATTAGCGGTTTAGAACAGCAAGGCAAGGTCTTTTTAGCCCTGACTATGATGACCGTTATCTTCTGGGCATTTCAAGTCGCGCAATCGGGTTATATCGCGGGTCTGTACCTGGCACTGCTGATTCTCTTTGAAGTCGCACCCCCTAATGTGGTGTTTCAGTCCTGGAGTGGTTCTACGATGTACCTGATCATGGGAGCCTATCTGATTGCTGGGGCCGTGAGGACCTCAGGCCTAGGTGAGAGAATTGCCTACAGCTTTATCCTCCGCTTTGTTGATTCCTACCGAAGTATCATTATCTCAACATTTGCTTTGACTCTACTCTTAAGTTTGTTGATTCCTCTGGCCTGGCCCAGGGCATTTCTGGTGATGTCGGTTATGGCTGTGGTTATCCGCAGTGCGCAGCTGCCCAAGGAAGATGCGGTCAAAATCGGCTTTACCGTTTTTGCCTCATCCGTTCCTGTATCGCTCATATTTCTCACTGGTGATAGTGTTTTAAATCCCTTAGTTGTAGCCTCTTCCGGGGTCGCGGTGGGCTGGATGAAATGGTTTTTGTATATGGGAATTCCAGCCATCGTTGCCAGCGTCTTAACTTGTATCGCCATTCTCTTTTTGTTTAGACCCAGTGCACCGGTGCGGATCGATAAGGAGAAAATACGGACCCAACTGGCAGAAAAGGGCAGCTTAACCAGGTTGGAAAAACGGACAATATTTTGGCTCCTGGCCGCGATTATCCTTTGGACGACGGATTCCATTCATGGCCTGGATCTGGGCTGGATTACCTTCATTGTCGCTATGCTCATGAGCCTGCCGCTTTTTGGGGAGGTTCTGGATGCCAAAGCCTGGAGCGATATTCCCGTTCATGTTCTTCTCTTTCTGACGGCAGCCATGGCCATCGGCCGGGTGGGCTCGGTTACAGGAGCAAATGTGTGGATTGCAGAAACACTGCTTCCTTCAACTGTACCCAGCAGCATCTTTGCCTTAGCAGCGGTCATTACCGCTGCATCCATGGTTATCCATCTGCTCTTAGGTAGTGTTATCGCTGTTATGGGAGTGGCCATTCCTGCACTTTTGGCTTTTACCGCACCGATAGGAATCAATCCCCTAATACCGTCATTGCTTGTCTATACGGCCATATCCATCCACTATGTTCTCCCCTTTCATCATCTCAATATCTTAGTGGGAGAAGGACAAGAAAACGGGATGTATACACAAAAGGAAACTCTGAGGATGGCCATCCCGCTTACTGTGATCGTTTTCGTAATAACGCTGCTGGTGCAAATGCCGTGGTGGAAACGTCTTGGTTTGTATTAGGGTAGCACGATGGTGGGAAAACTGTTCTGTTCGGAAAAAATGCGCTGAAGGGGGTGACATCTATGTTTGGACTTCCACTGAATACGGCGATGTTTTTGTGGGTACTCCCCGCATTGCTGGTGGTTGCGCAGTTTATCTATTGCTATTGGGATGATCGGCGGGAGAATAAATAAGCTAGATTTGATAAATGGGCGCCTCATATTTATGATCGAGGTTTGGACAAGCTCTGCGGAGGTGCCCGGAATAACGGATTGTAAAACATGATCCCAAGGGAGGACAAGATTTATTATGGGTGTAATCGGCTATGTCGTTTTCGGCGGGTTTCTTGTGGGGTTGTTACTCGTCGGCGTACTGTTCTCGAAAAAGCAGGAAGACTCCAGCGACTTTTGGGTTGGAGGGAGAAGTTTTGGACCATTGGTGTTGGGGATTGGTATTACCGCTTCTATTATGCATGGCGGTACGCTTTTGAGCGGTGTCGGTTTGATGGCCAGTGCCGGAGTGAACTTACTCAACAACCTATCTTTTGCCGCTGGGTTCTTCGTTGTACTGGTTTTTTTGGCCAAGAAACTGAGGAGATTCGGTGGTTACACCATCCCCGACATTTTAGGTGCCAGGTTTGAGAGTGAGCAGGTCAGGCTGCTGAGTTCTTTGATCGTGTTGATCGCTTCCATCGTTACCCTCATTGCCCAGACAAAATCAATGGGGATTATCGTTGGGCAGATCCTGGGCTTGCCTCAGGAAGTAGCTATCGTATTGTCCGTTGTCATCTTCGCCTCTTACACGATTATGGGTGGAATGCGCGGCGTTATTTGGACGAATATTATTCAATTTGCCTTCATGATGCTCGGTGTTGTGGTGCTGGCAGTTGCCATTTTTAGAGATATCGGAGGAATGACGGCTGTTATGTCCTTGACTGGGGAAGTGGCTCCCACGGTTACCTCTTTCTATGGTGCCTGGGGACCAATGCAGTTCTTCTCCTGGCATTTCGTTTGGTTCATTGCTTACTTCACCAGGGTTGAGATGGTGTCCAAAATGTATACGGCTCGAGACGAAAGGACGGCAAAATGGAGTCTGGCCATCGCCCTTGCCTTCTTGCTCCTCTTCATCAACTTTACAGTATACTTCAGCGGTGCTGCCCGGCTTTTGGTCATGGATGGACTTGCATCGTCCGACCAAGCCTTGCCCGTCCTATTCACCAAAATGCTGAGTCCAGCAATAGCCTCTATCGCTTTGGCGGGATTAGCAGCTGCAGCCATGTCCACAACGGACTCCCTGCTTCTCATGGCCGGTTCCTGCATCTCCCACGATATCATGCGCAAATATGTTCATGAGCGGAAAGGTATTGTGAGGGATGAGGCGTTTTATGTGAAGGCCTCGCGGATTACCATCCTGATTGTTGGCATTGTCACAATATTGGGTGCCCTCAATACGCCTGGTTTGATCCTAGTCATTACGTCCTATGCTGTGGCCTTGACAGGAGCTTCCTTTGCTGCTCCGATGGTTCTTGGTTTGAACTGGAAACGGACAAGCTCCAGTGCGGCTTTTGCTTCTATGCTCGGTGGATTTTTGGCTTCGGGTATATGGGCGATTATGAGCCAGATGGGGCTAGAGTTCACCCGCACGGTTCATCCCATCATTCCAGGGTTTGTCGTATCGATAATCCTGGTTGTCGCAGTCACTTTGGTCACAGATCGCGTATCCGATGCAACGCTTGAGCAGTTCTTTCCCGAAAAAGCGTAGCGCAAAAGGCTAAGAGAATCGTTGAGTGCAGATTAGAATTCGGCCACAATCGCGGATTCTTTTCTGCACTATTCTGGAGAATGCCCGACGAGAGGAGTCAGAAGTATGCAGGAAAAAGAGTTGAGAATTCTGAGCAGAGGTGGGCAAGGGGCTGTAACAGCGGCTCACATTTTGGTGGAAGCGGCCGTTGCTGCCAACCTCTACGCCCAGGCGGTGCCAAGCTTTGGACAAGAAAGACAAGGTGCTCCTGTCTATACCTTTGCCCGAATATCTCAAGAACCGGTGGAAAGCCACACCTATGTCTATGAACCGGATATTGTAGTCGTCTTTGATCCCTTTTTGATGGAGTTGGGAATCGATCCGCTGCAAGGGATAAAAGACCACGCCACTCTGGTCATCAACGATAAAAAACTACCTGAACAACTGCGGGGGAAGTTCGCAAAAACAGGTATAGTTGACGCCTGGGGCATTACGCATGAGCTGATCGGGAATGTCCCCCCGAACGCCGCTATGCTCGGGGCGATCGCCAAAACAACCGGCCTAATCCAAATCGAGCACATCACCCAAGCCATCATGAACGTTCTAGGAGAGAGGATTGCGAAGGTCAATGCCAAGTGTGCTCAGGTGGCCTATGAAAGGACTGTTGTGAGTGAAACATAAAGCAGGAATCTATGCTGTTACCATTACTGACACCAAGACCGGAGCCTGGAGGCTGAATCGACCCGTTGTGAGTGAAAAGTGTACAGCTTGCGGTATTTGTGCCAAGTTCTGTCCCCCTCAAATCATTAAGATAGAAGATCGTGCAATTATAGACTATGAATACTGCAAAGGATGCGGGATCTGCGACTCCGTATGTCCTTTTAAGGCAATCGCCATGGTAGAGGAGGAAGCGTAACATGGGTAAACGCGTAGCAATCAGCGGCAACCATTCTATCGCCGAAGGTGTCAGGCTGGCGAAGGTGGATGTAGTGGCGGCCTATCCCATTACTCCCCAGACGCCCATGGTCGAAAAGGTTGCTGATTTCATAAATCAAGGCAGATTGGATGCCAAGTATATTGCTGTTGAGTCCGAGCACTCCGCGCTGACGGCCGTGGTTGGAGCTTCCGTCATGGGCACCCGCGTATTTACGGCATCGGCCGGTGCAGGATTGGCTTTAATGCATGAGATCGTGGGCGTTGCGTCTGGCAACAGGCTTCCCATTGTTATGGGCATCGCCAATCGTTCTCTACCCAGCCCTTGGTCCCTGCAGGCGGATCATTCGGACAGTATGGCCGAACGAGATCTAGGCTGGATTCAACTCTACGCTGCCAGCTGTCAAGAAGCCCTGGACTATACTCTCCTCGCCTACAGAATCGCGGAAGAGGTCAGGCTTCCCGTAATGGTATGCATCGATGGGTTTTTCCTGACCCACACGACGGAAGCTGTGGATCTGCCGGATCAGGCAGACGTAGACCAGTTCTTACCTGCATTTGAGAGAGGGGACATCTATCTCGATCCAGATGATCCCATGACCATAAATCAGTTGAACTCCGAAGCGACCTTTACGGAACTCAAGTATCGTCATAACGAAGCCTTGAACTCGGTTGTAGATCTGTTCCCGCACGTTGCCAAAGAATTCGAAGAGAGATTTGGCAGGAAGCACAGTCTGTGTACGGCCGTTGGCTGTGAGGGTGCAGATGTGGTGGTTGTAACTCTTGGTTCATCCTCGGGAACCGCCCGCAAGGTGGCGGGGCAGATGCGCGCAGACGGGCAGAAGATCGGGACTCTACAAGTATCTTGCTTTCGACCTTTTCCCAAACAGGAGGTCATCGATCACCTGAAACATGCTAAAGCGGTGGCAGTTGTGGACCGATCCTGGGCCTTAGGGACAGATGGACCCCTGGCGCAAGAAGTGAAGTCCGCCTTTTACAGTGCAGGCCTCAATGTCCCGGTTTACAATTTCGTGGGGGGCCTCGGCGGAAGGGACTTAAGTGAAGCGACAGTGAAAAGGGTCATCGGGAAGGCGCTGGAGCTTAAGGAGCAAGAGGAACAAGCACTCTATCCAATCTGGATCGATGTGAAAGAGGAGGCAAAATAGATGGCTGACCTTGTAAGCAAAGGACTCACCACTTGCGAAGGCTGCGGCATGGAACTGATTGCCAGATCCATCCTCGACGTTTTAGGACAGAATACGATCATGTTAACCCCGCCCAGCTGTTCGGCGATTTTGACTGGATTTGGAAGTGAGACCGGCTGGAAAGTGCCTGCTTTCCAGTCCAACCTAGAGAATATAGCAGCGTATTGTTCGGGTATCTCTGTTGCTCTCGAACACCAGAACAAGACGGATATCAATGTGGTGGCCCTGGCCGGAGACGGCGGCACCGTGGATATTGGGCTGCAGGCCCTCTCGGGAGCTGTGGAGCGGGGCCACAAGTTCATTTATGTTTGCTACGACAATGAGGCTTACATGAACACAGGGATTCAGCGATCTGGATCGACTCCCGTCGGTGCCTGGACGACGACCACTCCAGGGGGGAAGAAAGAGCCGAAGAAGAATATCGTGGAGATGCTTTTGGCCCAGGGAATCCCCTATGTTGCCACCGCATCCGTCGGTTATATCGATGACTTCAAGAAAAAGGTGGCGAAAGCAAGGGAGATCGACGGACCCGCTTACATCCACACCTTTTCCCCGTGCCCTCCAGGATGGAGAGCCAAACCTCGGGATACGATCAAGATTGCCAAGCTGGCTGTAGACACCAATTTATTCCCTCTCTTTGAGGCCATTGACGGTGAAGTAAGAGTGACACGCAAGGTGCGCAAAGTAGCATCCATCAAAGAATATCTAGAGCTGCAGGGCCGTTTCAGAAACATCCGCGACGAAGAAGTGGAGAGTTTGGCGACAGATGCAGAGAATTATTACAACAAGTTACTGGAATCGGAGGCGAAGTAGATGCGGGAGCTAGACAAGTTTTTCTACGCCAGTAGTATCGCCGTGATCGGTGCAAGTAATGACGAGAAGAAGGCTGGGTATCAGATCATCCGAAATCTGGTGGAGTTGGGATATGTGGGGGAAGTATACCCTGTAAATCCCAAAGAGGACGAGATCTTCGGTATCAAATGCTATGCTTCCCTAAAAGATATCGACGCTCCAGTGGATCTGATTCTGGTGTCCGTACCTGCTCCGGCCGTACCAGGCATCTTCTTAGATGCCAAGGAGCGGGGAGATGTTCAGGCTGCCGTCATTTTGGCGTCGGGCTTTAGCGAAACCAGAATACCGGAAAGAGTTGAACTGGAAGAGGCCGTGATCAAGATTGCCAAAGAGGCCAATATTCGGGTGATGGGACCCAATTGCGTGGGGATTATGAACACGGAGAACAGGTTGGATACAACCTTTGCTGCAGGTATTGACAAGATCCCCGGCTCCATGAGTCTGGTTTCGCAGAGCGGGTCTTTAGGTGCAACGATCGCAGCCTTCTCAGTTAACCAGGCTGTACCCGTGGGCTTTGCCAAATGGGCCCATGTGGGCAATCAGAGCGATATCGATGTCTTGGATGTGATCAAGTACTATAAAGATGATGAAAAGACCAAGAGCATTGCCATGTACATGGAAGGTATTGACAACGCTCGGGAATTCATTGAGGTTGCGAAAGATATCGCGGCGGAAAAGGCCATTGTGGTTTTGAAGGTTGGCAGAAGCGAACTGGGTTCTGGAGCAGCAGCCTCCCACACAGGCTCTTTAGTTGGAGCTGACGAGCTCTATGAGGCCGCTTTTGAACAAGCAGGAGTTCTGAGGGTGGATACCATTGAAGAGCTTCTGGATACCGCGAAAGCCATCTCCATGCAGCCCTTGCCGCAAGGCAACAGAATCGCCGTCCTAACTGAGGCCGGCGGTCCCGGGATCATCTCGGTGGACGAAATCGGCATGGGTGATGTGGCCGTTTTGCCCAAGTTCTCCCCAGAGACCCTCAAACGGTTGAGAGAACTGCTTCCTCCCATGGCCATCATTGATCACACCGACGGCTATGTGGACATGTCTGCAGCTGCAGATGAACGGCATCATGCCGAGGCCTTGAAGATTGTCTTGGAGGACGAGAATGTTGATGGCATTATCCATTTGAGTGTCCTGCCAACATTTTTGAATCCAAAGCTGATGGGAGAGATGTCTGCAGAGGCTATTAAGCAGTATGACAAGCCCGTTACCGTCTGTTACTTGGCTGGGGAGTTCGTGCAGGAGGGCAGAGAGGCCCTGGAAAACGCGGGGATTCCCACCTTTGAAATGCCTGATCGAGCCGCCAAGGCCATGATCAATATGGTGAGAAGAAGGCAGATGTTGGACAGGATAGGCAAGACCGAGACAGGCGATGAGCAGGCCAAGGATAGGCAGAAGATCGACGCCATCATTGAAAAAGCCCAAGAGCAGAAGGTGAATCTGACGGAAGTAGAGTCGAGGCAGATTTTGGCTGAATACGACATTGATTTTGGCCAATATGCGTTGGCTACGAGCATAGAAGATGCCGCTCTTAAAGCAGAAGCCATCGGTTATCCGCTTGTGCTGAAAATAATGTCCCCAGATATCATTCATAAGAGCGACGCTGGTG
Organism: Bacillota bacterium; assembly: GCA_012838305.1. Taxonomy (GTDB): domain Bacteria; phylum Bacillota; class Limnochordia; order Darwinibacteriales; family Darwinibacteriaceae; genus UBA5420. The sequence goes on from DUPN01000087.1 coordinate 25,368, forward strand.
GCGTCATCGTCAATGTCAAGAACGTAGAAGAGCTGAAAATCGCCTATGAGCAGGTGATGAAAAACGCCAGAGAGTATTCGGCCGACGCACGGATCAACGGAGTTCTGCTAACTCCCATGCTGCCTGAGGGTACCGAGATGATCATCGGAGCAATTCGGGATGCACAATTCGGACCATGTGTGATGGTTGGTTTTGGCGGGATCTTTGTGGAAGTCTTGAAGGATGTAAACTTCAAAATGGCTCCCGTGTCCAGGGTCGAGGCAAGGGATATGGTAGAAAAGCTCAAGCTGTTCCCTGTACTCGATGGAATTCGGGGACGGGCTAAACTCGACGTTGACGCGGTAGTAGAGGTAATTATGCGGATAAGCAGACTGATTGTGGAGAATGAAGACATCAAGGAGATCGATGTCAATCCGATCAGGGTCTATGAGCAGGGCATCAGTGCCTTGGATGCTAGAGTGATCATCTGACATCTCGGAAAAAACTACAACTAGAAAGAAGAGCACCTCCAGGGGCGGATGCAA
>DUPN01000088.1 GCA_012838305.1 Bacillota bacterium
GCCGCAGCTTGCTTTATGCAGTGGAAGCCCTTGAAGAGCGAATTAGAAGCCTGATCGAGTGAGTATAATAGCATATGGTTTAGAGAAGAAAAGGATATGGAGCAATTCCATATCCTTTTCTTGATGGTCTTTTCGTCGTTGGTTCAATAGTCACGAGTTTGATACATGCTTCCCGATTGATAGGATCCCTGGTTTTGGGTGGGGAACTGGCTTTCGTAGCCTGAAAACTTCTGATAGTGTTGGGCCATGTGGCTGGGTTGTTCTGGATGCAGCGAATACCAACCCTTTTGGAACATAAGGTTAAACACATCCCGAGCCGCATGATGGGTTTCATTGAGGATCTGGAGAACGTCATCAAAGAGGTTTTTGTGACTCGCTTCCCGCACAAAGACGTTAAACCCGTCAGTAAGGTATTTTTCCGTGGCCAACATGTCGTTCAGGCGGTCGCGATCACTGAACTCGGGTCCCTTTTCAAACTGGGCCGAGGGATTCTTGATGGTTGGATTCGTTGATCCTGCGTACGGCTGCTGGTAGGTGCCATAGGATCCCCGTTGATTGTTCATGATATTCCTCCTTACTAGTTGAATTGCTGGTAATTCTGGTTATCATAATCGTTTGGCGACAAGTGGCTGAGCAGGGCATGGTAATGCGTTTGATGCAGCTGGCTAAGCTGCTCTAGCTGGTGCTTTACTTGTTGATCAGAACACTGGCAGGCAAAGCTATACGCTTTCTTGGCCGCCAAGAGCTCCCAGGACAAGGCATCGGTGAGATAGGCATCGTCCTTTGTCGACAGCACCGGTGGAGGCTGCTTCATTCTCTTTTGTTGCGAGTACTGATTTTGATACATTATGAACCTCCTTCAGAGATTGATCGATAATAGACTTCCCTTCTTTGCCCGAAATAAACTCTAAGAAAGTATTCTTTCCAAGGAGGAAATTCCTAGGAGATGGAGAATAAAAACTAAGTGAACCACTTATAAATAGTCTGGTAGGATATTGGTGACGCTAAAATGAGGAGGCAAGGAAATGAGTGAGTTGATTGACAATCGCAAGCACCGTCAGGAAACCTTAAAGGGGATCATCCGGGATTTGCATGCGGGGGTGGATGCCGAGGACATTAAGGCGAGGTTTAGCGAGCTCTTGGATCAAGTGGGTGCATCGGAAATCGCGGAGATTGAGCAGACCCTGATCAACGAAGGTTTGCCCGTGGAGGAAGTCCAGAAGCTCTGTGATGTGCATGTGGCCGTATTTAAGGAGTCCCTCGACAAACAGTTCGAAGCGGTGGAAGAAAAAGCGAAGCAGATGGCGATCTCCGCGGAGGCCTTGCAGGGTTTGAAGGAGGAGAACAGCAGGATCTCACGATTGGTCCGGGATATTGAGGAGCTTTTGACCAAGATCAGCGAGACTCCTGCCGGTTCCGATATTGAGCCTTGGCTCGCGGATTGGGAGAGCAAGCATGGCGAACTCCTGACTGTTGGTCAACATTATTCCCTGAAAGAGAACATTCTGTTTCCCTATTTGGAACGCTATGGAATCAGTGGACCGCCTACGGTGATGTGGGGGACCCATGACGAAATTCGTGCTGCGTTGAAAGAGGTCTCGCAGGTCTTGGCCTACGCAAGAGATCAGGGTGCCTCCCCCAGATTATCCATGGAGATCGGAAATCTGGTGCTCCCCGCTCTCCATTCTGTATCAGAAATGGTCTATAAAGAGGAAAATATCCTGTTTCCCCTTTGCCAAGAGACCTTTACCGATGACGAATGGCAGGAGATTGCTCTGCAGCTAAAGGATCCCAACGCCACAGTGTACAAAGGGAAAGGGGAAAGCAAACTGGAGCCGTCGCTGAGCTTAGGGGGAATTGATCTGGACGTGGGGGTCTTGACACCTGAGCAGATCAACCTGATTTTGACCCATCTACCCATAGACATCACCTTTGTCGACGAGAAGGATGAAGTGGCCTATTTCTCCCTGGGACCCGAGCGTTTCTTTATGCGCACGAAGGCAGTGATTGGGCGTAAAGTGCGATTTTGCCACCCACCGTCCAGTGTGGGCGTGGTGGAACGGATTTTGGAGGACTTCAGGAGCGGGCGCAAGGACCACGCGGATTTTTGGATCAATCTCAAAGGAACCATGCTCTACATTCGCTATTTTGCTGTGCGGGATAAAGACGGAACCTACAGGGGAACTCTGGAAGTAACGCAGGATATCACGGAGATCCAGAAACTCACTGGGGAACAGCGGATTTACGACTATGAACAGTAGATAGTCGCGGGAATCCCTTCCCTGTTGCGCAAGTCAAAACAGGAGGGATTTTCCTTTCTAGGGAGAACCAGTAACAAGAATGCTTTAGGAAGGATGGATACCCATTCCCGAGCGACTGATTTTCCTCGACGTTGAAACAACCGGTCTCGATGGATGGCGCGATCGGATCATTGAAATCTTTCTGCTGTCTTTGAGCAAGGGTGGGGAAGTGGCGGAGTATGGAACCCTGATCGATCCGCAGCGGCCCATCCCCCAAGTGATAACCGAGATCACAGGCCTGACCGAGGACGATTTGAAGGGTGCACCCACCGAGGCAGAGGTGGCCTCGGACATTCGTGACTTCATCGGCTTGGGCACCCCGGTGGCACACAATCTAGCCTTTGACATGCGTTTTTTGAATGCTATGTTTCGCCGCAACAAGCTCGTTGAGGTTGCGGCCGTCGGCATCGACACCTTGGCTATCAGCAGGTCCCTGTTCCCGAAGCTGTGTGTGTATCCCGAAGGGGGCGGCAGTCACCGATTGAGCAATCTCATGTACCATTTCCGTCTGGAAGACTCCTACGCCAATTCCCATCGGGCTAGAGATGATGTGATGCTCTTGGTGGAGGTATTTCGTCATCTGCAGGACTATGCCGCAGGGAGGGGTAAGGTAAGGTATCCGGAGGCTGTCACACATGGCTGTCCTACCTGCGGATCGCCCATGGATCTGACTCGAGATGGAGGCAGAAATCTTCTTATTTGCAGAAAGCAGCCCTCTTGTACGGTTGAGTTGGTTGTCTAGGTGTTGACATATACCCCTGGGGGGTATATAATTTACGTGAATGAAGTCTAAAGGAGGATGTTTTTCATGCCAATGACAGTAACGGATCAAAACTTCAAGAGTGATATCCTTGACTATGCTGGTGTTTCATTTGTAGACTTTTGGGCTGCCTGGTGCGGACCTTGCCGCATGTTAGCTCCCACAGTAGAAGAGTTAGCAAAGGAATACGAGGGTAGAGCCCAAATTGCCAAACTGGACGTGGATGCCAACCAAAAGTCCGCCACGGACTTTGGTGTCATGAGTATTCCCACCATGATCATCTTCAAGGACGGCAAAGAGGTGGACCGCCTAGTGGGCGTTATGCCGAAGCAGATGATAGCTGAGCGGCTTGACAAGTGGATTGCTTGACAAAAGGGCAAAAGTAAGGTACGATATAAGTAGTGGCGCGGGGTGGAGCAGTCTGGTAGCTCGTCGGGCTCATAACCCGAAGGTTGTCGGTTCAAATCCGGCCCCCGCAACCAAGTTGTATTGAGAGACCGGTTAACCACCGGTCTTTTCTATGGGAACATCAATGTTGGAGGTCATGAAGATGCCATTACCCGTTATGGCAGCCATTATTCAGCAGGGCGATCAGGTTTTGCTTTGCCAGCGCAAAGAAGGAGCCCTCGCGGGGAAATGGGAATTCCCCGGGGGCAAGATAGAAGATGGAGAAACGCCAGAGGAATGCCTTGTGCGAGAGATCCGGGAAGAGTTGGGTATCACCATTGAGGTGGATCACATCTTTCAAGCGGTTCATTCCCACTATGAACATGGCGATTTTCTGGTCATTGGTTATCTGGCTAAACATGTGGCAGGTGAGATCAGCCTTCGGGTACACTCGGACTGCAAGTGGGTGGAACTGGACAAACTGGACAACTTCGATCTGGCTGATGCCAATATACCCATCGCGAAAAGTCTAAAAGAAAAGGGCAATTCCGCCGGGTCCAGCGTGGGTCCCAATGGTGGGTCCGATTAACCCTTCCACAATTTCCTGGGGAGCCAGTTCTTGCTGCACCAGCTCCATGAGTTCCGGTACCGCTTTGGCATCCCAGGTGTGTACGACGGCCACACGCTTGTTTGACAAATCAATGTTACGCTCTTTCGCCTTGTTGACCATAGTCTGCAAGGCTTTTTTTGTGGACCTGACCTTCTCGGCTAACTCAATGGTACCTTCGGGAGTGATCGTCAGGATTGGCTTGATGTTCAGCACCGAACCCACCAATCCCTGCGCCTTGCTCAAACGGCCGCCCTTCACCAGGTGGGTTAGGGAGTCTATGGTGAAATAGGTGAAGGCCTGATCGCGGTCTTGTTCGAGTTTGCGCCAGATTTCATCGACGCTGTGTCCTTTCTCCAGCATTTCGCCCGCGGTAAGCAGAAGAAGTGTCTCACCGATGGACGCCGACCTCGAATCAAAAATATGAACTTTGTCCGTTTGCAGCAGCCCCTTGGCCAGGTGGGCACTCTGCAGTGTACCACTTAACTTGGCTGAGATGCCGATGTACAAGATGGTAGCGCCGTCTTCCAAATAGGGTGCGAAGGCCTCCACAAAGTCGTTAGGGTTTACTTGGTTGGTGGAAGGAAGCTCATCTGCTGTCTGCAGTTTCTGCCAAAACTCCACCGGGGTAAGGGTGAGGCCGTCTTTGAATTCCTCATCACCAAACACTACACTTAAGGGAACAACATCGATATCGTATCGTTCTCGATAGACTTGCGGCAAGTCTGCAGCGCTATCGGTAAAAAGCTTAATTCTGCTGTTCATGTTGTCATTCCTTCCCGACAATAGTCCCTAGAGAGTTCGTGATGGGAGGGGGACATCCCTTCGCACCAGATTTATTACCTGGTACTAATCTCCCTAATCTTGACTTTACCATGCTCTGCTAGGTATAATGAGGCTGTTATCGGGGTTTTCCAAAAAAGACCTCCAAGTAGGCGAACCTAATTGGAGGAATTGGGGATGGCGCCTACGCTGCTTAAAACGTGATCGGGCCGATAGGGGAACAGCTTGGGGGTATTCTCATTGGAAACTCCGCTTAAGACAAGGACTGTCTCGATTTCCGATTCAATACCGGCGATAATATCTGTATCCATCCGATCACCAATGATCACGGTTTCGGAGGCTTCACACTCTAACCTCTTTTGGGCCTGTCGCATCATGAGGGGATTAGGCTTGCCCACGAAATAAGCTTCGCGGAATGTAGCCAGTTCAATGGGGGCGATCAAGGCTCGACACGCAGGGGCAATCCCCGTTTCGGTGGGACCTGTCAGATCAGGATTTGTACCGACGAGCTTGGCCCCCTTGGACACGAGGTGGACCGCTTTTTCCATGTGATTGTAGTTATAGTTGGTGGTTTCTCCTACCACCACATAGTCAGGATTGACATCATTCATGGAAAAACCTACGTCATACAGGGCTTTCACCAGACCCGCTTCACCGATCACATAGGCGGTTCCATTGGGCTTTTGGCTGGCTAAGAAGGAAGCGGTGGCCAAGGCACTGGTGTAAAAGTGATCTTCCGTTACATACAGGCCCATGCGGGCCAGCTTTTCCTGCAGTTCCCGCGGGCTGCGTTGACTGCTATTGGTCAAAAACAGGAAGCGCTTGTCATTGGCGTGAAGCCACTCGACGAATTCTTTAGCTCCATCGAGCAGGAGATTGCCATGATAGATGACGCCATCCATGTCGCAGATGAAGCCACGCTTGTCCCTAATTGAGATCATTGTGCACCTCCGAAAAACCAGTTATTTGGACTGACACATAGTAGTTCGCCTCATCGCGCTAGAATACCTTCTGGCGCCAGCGGCACGACAGACAGGGAGATTCTCCACATGAAAGGAAGGATGACAGCATGAGCGCGGAACAGGTTGATTATGGAACATATGAAGCGGCGTTAGCCAAGAGCAGGGTCCTTGAACAGGAGCTGCAGAGCAATCCAGGGAAGCATACGCTCCTGACAGGTGATCGACCCACCGGGAGGCTGCATATTGGCCATTTTTTTGGTTCTCTGCAAAACAGGGTGCGCCTTCACAGACTGGGGGTTCCCACCTATATCGTAATCGCAGACTATCAGGTGCTCACAGACCGCGATAGTTTTGAGAATATCAGTGAGTATGTTCATCAGTTAACCATAGACTATTTGGCAGCGGGCCTGGACCCCGCAGATGGAAAGACTTTTATTTTCCCCCATAGCCATGTGCCCGAGTTAAACCAGCTCTTACTGCCTTTCTTGACTTTGGTGACCAATGCAGAGCTCGATCGAAATCCCACAGTGAAGGAAGAGATTGCTGCCTCAGGCCAGAAGAGGATTAACGCTGGAATGTACACCTATCCTGTTCATCAGGCGGCGGATATTCTTTTCTGCAAGGGAACGGTGGTTCCGGTGGGGAAGGACCAATTGCCCCATCTAGAGATCACCCGGACTATTGCCAGGCGATTTAACCATCGATTTGCCAAAGATAATCCAGTGTTTCCCGAGCCGCAGCCACTCCTAAGTGAAGCCCCCGTTATTCTAGGACTGGACGGCGACCAAAAGATGAGTAAGAGCCGGAACAACGCGATCATGCTTAGCGCGGACGAAGATGAGACCGCCAGACTGATCAAGCGTGCCAAGACCGACTCAGAGCGGATGATCACCTACGACCCAGACAACCGCCCTGAGGTAGCCAATCTGCTGATGTTACTATCGCTGTCCACGGGAAGGCCGCCGGAAGAAATTGCCGCGGAAATAGGGGATGGCGGGGGAGGGAAGCTTAAGAAAATGCTGACCGAAGCCCTTAATGAGTACTTCCGGCCCCATCGCACCAGACGTAAGGAGCTGGAGCAAGACCCAGCGTACATTCGTCAAGTGCTGTTAGACGGGGTTAAGGCAGCTAGGGAAGAAGCCATCAAGACACTGGATGAAGTACGGAAGGTCATGAACATGATGTTATAGACAGTCACCTGGCGAACACCGGGAATCATCTCGTCCACTATTATGCAGAGGGGTACAGAGTCTTGAGGACTAAGAAGATCTACTCCAAGGATGCCACGTACCAGAAGTTTGAAGTGCTGAAGACGAATCGCAACAAAAGGCATCGATACGGTCAGTTCCTTGTGGAGGGGGTCAGGAATATCAATGAAGCCATCGGCAATGGATGGCAGATCCATTCGTTTCTTTATGCGAAGGAGAAGCCCCTCTCTCGCTGGGCCAGGGACACTATCGGTTCGATCCAAACGGAGATCAACTATGAGCTAACCCCAGCGCTCATGGACGAGCTCAGTGGTAAAGATGACACCTCTGAACTTATGGCTGTGGTTTGCATGCGCAAGGACGATATCTCCCAGATCCGTCTGTCCAAGGCCCCCTTACTTATGGTCTTTGACCGCCCATCCAACCATGGTAATCTGGGCACGATCATACGTTCTTGTGATGCGTTTGGCGTTGACGGCTTGATTATTACCGGGCATGCCGTGGATCTTTACGCCCCTGAAGTTGTTGTGGCTTCTATGGGCTCCTTCTTCAAACTTCCCGCGATTCGCATTCCCCGAAATGAACAGCTCTTCGCTCTTATCGCTGACCTTAAGTGCAAGTATCCGGGATTTCAGGTGATGGGCACAACAGCCCATGGCCAGATCAGCCTGGCCGAGGTGGATTTTTCCCAAGGGACCATGATCATGATCGGAAATGAAACCGATGGGCTGCGCAGGACCTTCCGATACGAGAGCGATGCCCTCATTACAATACCCATGGCTCGTGATGCGGCAGCAAGCTCGTTGAATGTGGGCTGCGCGGCCAGTGTTGTGCTCTATGAAGTAGTGAGACAAAGGCGAGGATAAAAGAGAACCATCCCAGGGGCGTTCGGACAAGTGATGTGGATCTCGCTTACTACGTCCGCACACCCGAAATGCCCATGCTCTGATCATGCAATGGTCGTAAACCCACAACGTGCGATAGAGGCATAGATTGATTTGGCCATGTATGTTGTGTTCGCCCAGAAAGCTCGGGCTTCCACAACGCAGTCGAGACACTTTTGGCCTGTTGGAGGGGCATCGATTGGTTGGGGATGACCTTCGCACGAAGATGACAGCCATGGTTGGCTTCCGCGATCCTGCGGTCCACAATTATCAGGAGCTCAATCTCGAGATACTACAGGTGATTATTGAGCGGCATCTAGACGACTTTGATCAGTTCATCCAAGCTGCCATGGATTGGATTTTGGTCTAGGCGATACCCATGAAAAACCGGAGGCGGGGGAGCAAATCTCCAGCCTTTCTTAAAAAGAAACTTTAGTTTACATAATATCCCTTATGCGAAGTTGAATACTGCGACGTGGAGGGGGGTGCCATCAGCCCAGACCATATGGATAGTACTCGAGGATGGGACCGATAGCGAGCAATGCCGAAAACAGCAGCGAAGATCGCCACCAGAATCGCCCCTTTTCGTTTGCATGCGTCGAGCTGCGCCCGGCGCGATCGACCCGTTGCGAGCGTCGCCAAAAAAACACCCAACAGATCTATTCTGCTAGGTGCTTGGATAAAACGTCCATGTTCCCCTGGACTTATCTTTCAGCGAGTTTGTACGGCTGTATTGGCTGCGTTACTCGGACAGTCAACACTTGCCCTGGAAAAATGTCCGCCGAATCCAACTGATTTAGTTCTCGCATCAGTCCGACGACGTCCCGAGGGTCTTCATTGGGCACTTGGCTTTTGGCAATGGACCATAATGTATCGCCGGGTTGAACCGCCACTTCTCTATAGGCATGTTCTTCGCCGACCATAAACGTGGGGCTCTTGGCGATCAGAGCCTGACCGGCGATGGTCACGGCGCCCACGACTAACATAACTAACAGAGCAAATGCGGAAATGGTATTGATCATGTCTTCGACGTTTCTTCTCATGGCATATTCCTCCTAAGAACAAGTGTTCTGTCTACGCTTAGTCTATATCAGAACACGTGTTTTGTCAAGGGATTTCAGAACAATTGTTTGACGCTCCTTTCGTCCCTGTGCTATAATGAAGTCGGAAATGCCAAAACATGCCTTGGGAGGTCATCATATGAGTAAAATCTCTGAGCGGCAGCAGAGAATTCTGGAATTCATTAAGACGGAGGTTTCCCGGAAGGGGTATCCCCCATCCGTTCGTGAAATAGGCGGTGCCGTAGGCCTAAAAAGCAGTTCTACCGTTCATGGACATCTCCTTAAGCTTGAGGAGCTGGGATACATTCGCCGTGACCTTTCCAAGCCGCGCGCAATAGAGGTTTTGGACGATGTGAGTTCACCAAGGGTCCGGGCCATTGACGTACCGGTACTTGGCCGCGTAACAGCGGGCAGCCCCATATTGGCCGTGGAAAATATTGAGGAGTACTACCCTATTCCCAAGGATTTTGTGGATCATGAAGATGTGTTTATCTTGCGGATCAAAGGTGACAGCATGATTGAAGCGGGCATTTTAGATGGAGACTTCGTGCTGGTGGGTCAGCAAGAAACAGCGGACAACGGTGAGATTGTGGTGGCACTAGTCAATGGAGATGAAGCCACAGTGAAACGCTTTTATCACGAGGGCGATCGCGTGCGTCTGCAGCCGGAAAACCCAACTATGGAGCCGATCTATTCCGATGACGTGGCGGTATTGGGGAAGGTCATCGGCGTTTTTAGGAGAGTTCATTAGGAAAACATAGATGACGATCAAAAGACGAGCTCTAGGGCTCGTCTTCTTCGTTGAACTCTTTCAGCGTGATTAGCCGTCCATGTTTGACCGTGTCTGCCACAACATTGTACCTACCGTCAAAGTCCACTGTGGCTTCGATACGTTGATAGCATTTCGAGCCAACAATGGTTTTCTGGACAAAGAACTGGCCTGGACCTAAATCTGCATCAGGGCCCTCCCGCCTTTGGATTTCACTGGTTTTTCTCAGTCGAACCGCGATTTTTTCTCCGCATTTGTCACACTGAACATAGATATTCAGCCCGTGGGGTCCATCTGCAGTTGCATAGCCAGATTTACCCTTGGATTGGGCCTTGCCCCAAAACGGGAAAAGCCTTGATAAGAAGCCCATGGTATTGCCTCCAACTCTACATAAAGGTTCTAGGCATGTATTTTGGCATCCACGGGCATTTCTCCTGCTATGAATTGAAGAAACACCTCCAGCGCCTCCTGTTCCCCTCGGTCCTTCGTGCTGGAAGCAAAATGGGGTAAACCTGCGTATCTCTCTCTAGCCAAGAGATAGGTCTGGTTTACCCCATATTCTTCAACCTGTGCTGCTAACCAACGATACGTACTGTAGCGGGCCAAGGCATATTCTCTCCAATAGTTGGAGTTGCTTAGGTAATCACAGAAGACAAGATCCTGTTCTGTGAGGCATAGGCAACGTTTCAGAGCCCGCAGCACATCAAGTTGGGCCAAAGCAATCATCTCTGCTGGTCTCCTTTCACCCTGAAGCTACTCTGGATTCTCTTCGGGACCGGTAGCGATGTAGACGTACTGTATGTTTCCATCAACGACCACTTCATAGAAATCACAGATTTGGTCATCTTTCGGTAGAGAGCCAATGTACCTGGCCTTGTCCGGAAGCTGCAGTGGATCTTTCGCCATCGGTCTCCTCCCCTTTCTAGTCTGTTTATAGTATCACTCCCCCCGAGATTTGTTATACAAAAAAAGATGGGGTGTCCCCATCTAGGTGTTATCCTTGTTTAGCTGGTGTTTTAACTGCGGAATGACCTCGTGAAAGCTTGTATCGAACTTAAGCGGCGTGATGGATATATAGCCGTGTTCCACCGCGACAATATCAATATCCAACTCTTTAGAGCCTGAGGGCAGAGGCGAGCCCCCCATCCAATAGTAATGATTTCCTCTGGGGTCCTCCCTACGCTGCATCAAGCCGTGATAATTACGGACACCGAGCCGGGTCACACGGATACCCTTAATCTCATCCGGAGCTAAGGCGGGAATATTGATATTAAGAACTCCTTCTTTGGGAATCAGCTCGGGGCGGATCACAAATCCGGGATCGTCAAACAGCATTCTCCGAATGATCAGGGATGCTGTGGGAAAATACTCTGCAGAACCGCAGAGGGAAAAGGCCAGGGATGGAACGCCCTGCAGTACCCCCTCCATGGCCGCAGCTACTGTGCCAGAGTACAGAACGTCCGAGCCAAGGTTGGCTCCGCTGTTGATTCCCGACAGGACAAAGTCCGGGGTCAAATTGAGGCCCAAAAGTCCCATTTTGACGCAGTCAGCCGGGGTTCCGTCTAGCATATATCCCCTCTCTACTTCCGTCAGGCGCAACGGTTGATTCACCGTAATGGCTTGACTCATTCCGCTTCTCTCCTGGTGGGGAGCGATCACCGTGATCTCGCCCCTACCCTCCACGCCGTTAACTAAAGCGGCCAAACCAGGAGCAAAGACTCCATCATCGTTGACCAGCAGATATTTCCTCATCGATTCACATCCTATTTTACTTGTAACTCGCTCGTTTGATCCCTGGGGTCGAAACCAAATCTTCAATGATCTTGACGCGGCTGAATTTGGCAGAAATCTCCACTTCTAGGTCTAGCTTAGCCTCTCCGGAGTCATCGGAGGATAACTCCACATTAAAGACGTTGATATCATACTTGGCTAGCACCGCAAAGACACGGGCCAGTTGCCCTGGGGTGTCTTGAATGAGCAGCGTCAAGACTTCATGTTTTGTACTTAGATAATTCCACTCCAGTTGATTCAACACGACCAAGGTCAGCACAACCAGAAAGGTCGCTAAGACTGCCGCAAAATAATACCCTATACCGATGGTAAGACCAATACCGGCCACAGCCCACAGGCTGGCTGCGGTGGTCAATCCACGGATGTTGGCACCTTCGCGCATAATGGTACCTGCACCTAGAAAACCGATTCCACTCACCACCTGGGCGGCAACGCGACCCGGTTCATAACCTCCTGGCAGAGCGTCTGCAAAGGCATAGGCCGAGGTAATCATGATCAGGGCCGATCCCATGCTGACTAGGATATGGGTTCTAAAGCCAGCGGGCCGTCCCATGCTCTCTCTTTCTATTCCGATCAGGCCTCCTAAAACCAAGGCCAAAACCAGTCGAATGGCAATTTCCAAATTGGTAATGTACAAGAATGTCTCCCCCGATACGGTGGTTTCCCATGCTATTCGCTATCGTAAAGGTTTGTCCTTCCGAAAAACGACTGCCAATTACTGCTCGAAGATCCCAAGCTCATCCAAGGCGTACTTCAGGCCGATCTCAACATGCTGCCGGGACATACCCCCTTGAAGGTAGCCGATGTAGGGTTCACGGAGCGGAGCATCGGCACTCAGTTCAATGGATGAACCTTGGATGAAGGTGCCCCCAGCCATCACCACTTGATCGCTGTAACCAGGCATGGGGCTGGGTACAGGCATATAATGGGCATCGATGGGTGCCGCTTTTTGAATTCCGTGGCAGAAGCGCAGGAGTTCATCCCGGGAGTGAAACCGGATGGCTTGTACAATATCTGTGCGCCGCTCAAAGGGAAGCGGCGATACCGCATACCCTAACGACTCAAAGAGTTGAGAGGCCAAAATGGCTCCACTCACCGCTTCTCCCACTACATGGGGTGCCAAAAAGAGCCCCTGCAGAAGCTGGCGTGTCAAACCAAACGTCGGGCCAATCTTCCCTGCCAGGCTGGGAGCGGTCAGGATTTCGGCACAGAGCTGAACGAGATCCTCACGGCCGGCGATGTATCCCCCGCTTACGGCCAGGGTTCCACCGGGGTTTTTGATCAAAGAACCGGCTATTAGGTCAGCACCTGCTTCCAGGGGCTCGTAGAACTCCACAAACTCTCCATAGCAGTTGTCCACAAAGATAATGCAGGTTGGGTTGCTGCTGCGAATGGCGTTAATAGCTGCAGCCAGCTCATCGATGGTCAAGGACGGGCGCCAGCTATAACCTCGGGAACGCTGCAAAATAGCCATTTTGGTCTTGGGCGTAATCTTGCGGGCGATGGATGCGAGATCGATGGTCCCGTCATCCAGCAGGGGTACTTCACTGTAGGAAATACCACGGTTCACCAAGCTTCGCGGTGAATGGCCACGAACGCCGATCACGGCCTGCAGCGTGTCGTAGGGAGCGCCCGTTACCGAAACAAGTTCCTCTCCAGGTTCTAGAATGGAGAGGCACAGAGAGATGGCGTGAGTGCCTGAGGCTATTTGCGGGCGGACCAATGCAGCGTCGGCCCGAAAGACATGGGCGTATACCGCTTCCAGAGCTTCGCGACCCGGATCCGAATAAGCATATCCCGTAGAATCGGTGAAGCAGTGGCTGCCCACTCGCACAGCATGAAAGGCACTCAGAACCTTTTCTTGATTGGCTAACGCCACTTCTTCCACGGCTTCGAAGTATGGACGTGACTTTTCTTTGGCTTCCCTAATTCTCTTCACTGACAACCTCTTTGGGCGCCGGTACCCCGTAGCTTCCTTTAACCTGGACATGTTTACCGGGCAGTTTTTCCAGGACACTTTCTCTAATCTGCTTTTCCGAATAGATATGCAACCGGAAACGTCCGTTGCCCGCCTGATACATTTCAAATTCACCTGTAATGCCGTGTTTGTTCCAAAGTTGGTCGGCCACAGCCTTCATTTGTTCTTCCGTTTCAAACTCATAAGCGATGGAATACACTAGATGATCCTCCTGACGAATACTGATCTCTATATTTTCGTTATCTGCATGGGCAAATCCTGCTTCTGTCCTCCATTCACCGAAAATCCATCGGCGTGATCACGGTGAGCTCCCCTCTGGTTAAGCCGGGTTTCCGAACCAGCCGCACCGCTTGCCTGCGGATCAACTGTTCCACCAGATTGCGTACGGCTCTGGCGTTGCCGAAGGTGGCTGGGTCGCCTTGACGCAGACGCCGGATTTGGCGTACCAGTTCCTGTTGAGCCTGGGCTGTCAAGGTATAGTCCCTCTGCTCAAGCATGCCAAGGGCGATCTTGTACAGTTCGATATCGGAGTAATCGGGGAAGTTAATTGTCACCGGGAAACGGGATCGCAATCCGGGATTGACTTCTAGAAACGCCTCCATGGGCTTTGGATACCCGGCCAGAATGACCACGAGGCTGTCCCGCTGGTCTTCTACTGCTTTCACCAGGGTATCAATGGCTTCTTTCCCAAAGTCCCTCTCTCCACCCCTGGCTAAGGAGTATGCTTCATCGATAAAAAGCAGGCCTCCTGAGGCTTGTTTCAGGACCTCTCTGGTCTTTTGAGCGGTCTGACCAATATACTGGGCCACAAGATCCGCACGCTCCACTTCCACTGTATGACCCTTTTGCAGGATTCCCATTTCCTTGAGCATTTGGCTAAAGATGCGGGCCACAGTGGTCTTACCTGTTCCAGGATTCCCTGTATAAATGGTATGTAGGGCCATGGGCTCACAGGCTAATTGCAGCGTCTCTCTGTACTTTTGGATCAGAGCAAAGGCCTGAATCTCGCCAATCACTTTCTTGACCGACTGCAAACCAATCAGGGAGTCCAGTTGCTCTTGCAGTCTGCGCAGGCGTTCCCTTTGGTTTGCCTCCAATCCCTGAAATTCGGTCTGCGCCTT
Organism: Bacillota bacterium; assembly: GCA_012838305.1. Classification (GTDB taxonomy): domain Bacteria; phylum Bacillota; class Limnochordia; order Darwinibacteriales; family Darwinibacteriaceae; genus UBA5420. The sequence goes on from DUPN01000088.1 coordinate 14,612, forward strand.
CATGGGCATCCCTCCCCACCTCTCCCGACTATCTATACGCCGATGGAGCTAGGAAGGTTCCCAGAGGGCCTGGGCTTCTTGCTTGATCCTTTCATCTGTGATCTCCGTGCGATTAAACCAGCGGATGTCCCTATTGCGTTTAAACCAGGACAATTGACGCTTGGCGTAGCGACGGGTATCTCGTTTCAGTCGTTCGATGGCCTCTTCTAGGGTCGTCTCCCCCCGCAGATAGCAGGCAATCTCCTTATATCCGAGGGCCTGCAGCGCAGTTGGCTGCTCTGGGTAGGTCTTGAGCAGACCGGCGACCTCGTCGACCAGGCCGGCCTGGATCATGGCGTCCACCCTGCGATTCACCCGAGCATAAAGGTCTGGCCGGTCCCGCCAAAGGCCAATATATACGGGCTGGTAGGGTCTTTTTTCTTGCGCCTTTCTGCGCTGCAGGAGACTAATGGGTTCGCCTGTCCGCCTGTAAACCTCCAGGGCCCGGATAATGCGGCGTAAATCATGGGGATGCAGTCTCTTGGCACTGAGTGGATCCACCTTCTTTAGGTCCTCAAACAGGCTTAGGGGATCCCTTTGCGCCTGTTGTTCAAGCTCGCTGCGGATAGCTGCATCGGCAGATGCATCAGGAAAGAGGAAGCCTTGGAGCAAAGCATCGATATAGAGTCCTGTTCCTCCAGACAAAATGGCCGTTGTCTTCCGGGATTTGAGTCCAGCTAGAACCTCTTCGGCCAGGCGAACGTAGTCCGCCACATTGAAAGGTGTGTCCGGATCCACCACATCCACAAGATGATGGACAACCGCCCTGCGTTCCTCTGGACTAGGTTTGGCCGTGCCGATATCCAGGCCCCGATAAACCTGCATGGAGTCGGCGGAAATGATCTCACCGCCAAACTGCCGAGCCAGATCGAGACTAAGCTCGGTTTTCCCCACAGCCGTGGGACCCAAAATGACAAGAATCTTCTGTTGTACCACAAGATTTCACTCCTAAGTACGGCCAAATCGCCGGCTAAGCTCATGGTTCTCCAGGCGAACAATGATGGGGCGTCCGTGGGGACAGGTGAATGGGTTTTTGGCCTCGGCGAGCCGGTTAAGGAGTGCCCGGATCACGTTTTCGTCCAGGTACTCCCCTGCTTTTACTGCCCCTTTACAGGCCAGGGTAATCAGGGCCTCTTGCTTTTGGGACGTTGTTTTCTTTGAGGTGCTGGCAATCTCCAAAATCTCCTCTTTCCAATTACCGCCACTGTGGGCCAGGGTACTTGGAACTGCCCTCAGCAGAAAACTGTTCTGGCCAAAGGCTTCCAGTTCCAAACCGAATTCTCGGAGCCGGTCCACGCTCTCCTCCACCAGCGCAGCCTCGCTGGGGGTGAACTCCAGGTGTTGAGGGAGAATTTCCTGGATATGGAGGGTTGCGTTTTCGAAGGATGCTTCGAGCTCCTCTAGGAGGATGCGTTCATGCACAATGTGCTGGTCCAGGAGCCATAAGCCTTCCGGAACTTCCAGTAGAATATAGGTTTGATGAAGCTGTCCTATGATCCGGCCCGTTCGCAGATGGGACCTGAGGTCCTCATCTTTCCCGGAGGGTGCCTGGGAGAGGAAGGGCTCTTTACTCTCTTGCACCATGAAATCCTGCTCCCTCTGCTCTCGATCTTCCCGTTTGGCGCGGTAGCTCTTGAGGAGCTCATCCATATGCTGCCAGGTCTCCGGCTCCCACTTAAGCTGCGTTTGTGGGGCTGTACGGGCTGGCATCGACTTCCTGGGAGTTTCCGTTTGCTGCAGCGTGGGAGCTAAATTTTGTCTGGAGAGGCCCGATCGGACTGCCTGCAGAATATCACTGAACATGACTTGTTCCTGGGCAAAGCGCACTTCGGCCTTGGCTGGATGGACATTACAGTCCACCAGCTCAGGACGTAACTCCACTGCAAGGAGAGCCCAGGGGAAAGCGCGGCTGGGCAAAAGGCCATGGTAAGCCTTTTCCAAAGCCACCCGCAAGGTCTGGTTCTGGATTACCCGTCCGTTCATGATGAAGATCTGGCCGCTGCGATTGCCTTTGGCTAGACGTGGAGAGCCAAGGTACCCCTGGACCTGGCCCCAGGCGTAACTGGCCTGGAACTTGATGAGCTCCTGGGCGACATTTCCCCCGTGCACCAGCAAAATGGTATCCAGAAGGCGTCCGCTCCCTGGTGTTGCCAAGACGAGTTTTCCTTCGGCGGCAATCCGAAAGGCAATATGGGGCTGGGCCAGTGCCATCTTGGTGCAGAGTTCCAGTACCTGACGGCGTTCGGCGGCAGCAGATCTCAGGAACTTGAGCCGTGCGGGAACGTTGTAGAAAAGCTCCCGAACCTCCACTGTGGTTCCAGGCGGCGTCCCCTCGGGTTCCACAACCCACTTGCCCTGCTTCTGCCAGATTTTATATCCATTCTTTTGATCAGCTGGTCGGGAAACCAAAGTGAGTTTGGCAATGCTGGCCATACTAGGCAGGGCTTCCCCGCGGAAACCGAGCGTATAGAGGGCGAAAAGATCCTCTGCACGCTCTATCTTACTGGTGGCGTGGGGCTCAAAGGCCAGCTCCAGATCGTCTCGGGCAATGCCGGACCCATTGTCCTGTACACGAATGAGCTCCAGCCCTCCCCCTTGAATCTCAACTGTGATCTGGGTAGCTCCCGCGTCAATGGAGTTTTCAACCAACTCCTTCACGCAGGAAGCCGGGCGCTCAATGACCTCACCTGCCGCTATTTTATGCGCAACCTCAGGAGGCAATACTTTAATCTGGGCCATTTTAGTCACTCTCCTTTGCCCCTGCTTTTTGCTGCCAGACGGTCAGCAACTGCAAGGCTTCCAGGGGAGTCACATGATCAAGATCAAGATCCAAGAGTTCCTTTTCCCATTGGCTTGTGGCTGCCGTCTCTGCGTTGGGTTCCAGCATGGCGCTGTCGTAATCCAGTGTCTTAAAGAGATCCAATTGTTTCGGGCCATTCCCCTGGGTCTCCAGCTCTTCCAAGAGCTCCAGGGAGCGCCTGATCACAGGTTGCGGGATACCCGCCATACGAGCTACGTTGATTCCATAGCTGCGGTCTGTACTTCCCCGAGAGACGCGGTGTAAGAAGTAGATGTGACCGTCCTTCTCCTCCACCTCCACTCGATAACTGACCAGCCGCTTCAGGCTGTACTCCAGCTGAGTCAACTCATGAAAATGCGTGGAAAAGAGGGTTCGGGCCTTCACTTTGGCATGAATGTACTCAATCACCGCTTGAGCAATGGCCATGCCATCGAAGGTGCTGGTACCTCGACCCAGCTCATCCAGGATAATCAGGGAACGGCTGGTGGCATTGAGTAGAAGCTCTGCGGTCTCCGAACACTCGACCATAAAAGTGCTCTGGCCGGTACTTAAATCATCGCTGGCCCCGATGCGCGTAAAAATGCGGTCGACTAAGCCGATTTTGGCTTCCTGAGCCGGTATAAAGCTCCCCATCTGCGCCATGATCACCAGCAGGGCCACTTGCCTCAGGTAGGTACTCTTCCCTGCCATATTAGGGCCTGTGAGCAGGATGATCTGTTGGTTGCGATCAAAGAAGACATCATTGGGCACGAACTGACCATCTGCTGCCTCGATCACAGGATGACGTCCCTGCTTGATATCGAGTATGGGCTCCTCACAGATCAGAGGCCGCTCGAACCTGTGTTTGACTGCTGCAGCGGCCAGGCTTTGGAACACATCGAGGGCTGCTATGATCTGCGCATTTTGCTGAATGGACTCCACATGATCCTGGACTTGCCTGCGAATGGTCACAAACAGTTCATACTCCAGTTCCTTAATGCGTTCATCTGCACCGAGCACCAGCGCTTCCTGCTCTTTTAGTTCGGGTGTAATATAGCGCTCGGAATTGGCTAAGGTTTGCTTACGCTGGTAGTCTTGGGGAACGAGATGGGAGTTGGCATTGGTCACCTCAAGATAATAACCAAAGACGCGGTTAAAACCTACCTTCAGCGACTTGATACCTGTTCGCTGCCGCTCAGTGGCCTCTAAATCGCGGATCCAGTCTTTCCCCCCACGACGTGCTTGGCGTAACTTGTCCAGCTCAGCATGGTAACCATCCCTGATCAAATTGCCATCTCGGAGCGTTATGGCCGGCTGATCCACGATCGCTCTTTTAATGAGGTCCACAAAATCAACCAGCGGATCAAGATCCTGGACGAGAGTGGTTAAGAGCGGGGCTGGGTCATTGGCAAAAAGGCCTTGAATAGCAGGGATTTTACCCAAAGATTCTGCCAAGGCCAAAAGGTCCCGGGCATTGCCGCTCCCAGTCACTAAGCGGCCCAATAGCCGTTCGAGATCATAGACTTCGCCCAAGACCGCCGCCAGGTCCAGGCGCAGGGCTGTGTCCTTCCAGAGTGCTTCCACAGCATCTTGCCTAGCCACAATTTTCTCCCGATTAAGCAGAGGCTTTTCCAGATACGCTCGCAACAGCCGGGCGCCCATGCTGGTCGCGGTGTAGTCTAAGACCCCGAGTAAAGAACCGGTTTTTTTGCCGTCCCGAATCGTCTGGGTCAATTCAAGATTCTGCCTACTGTGGCCATCGATTTGCAGGAACTCTTCCAGTTTGTAACTGCGAACAACCCGAATATGGCTGAGTACACTGCGCTGCGTTTCTTGTACGTAGCGGAGGGCCAAAGCTGCTGCCAAAATCTCGGACGAGGTAGTCAGGCCAAAGGGCGTTAGTGTGGATACCCCAAAGTGCTCCAAAAGGATTTGGCCTGCCCTGGCCAGGCTTTCCTGCTTTTCGCCCCAGATTGTGATGGGACATCCTAGCACCTCACCCGCTGCTTCCACCACAGTCAAGATCCTTAGGTCTGCAGTCAACACGATCTCGGCGGGATTCAACCGCCGCAGCTCATCCTCCAACTGGGACTGGTTGGCCAGAGAGACAGTCATGAACTCCCCCGTGGACATGTCCAACGAGGCGAGGGCAAACGACTTCGCCTCCCAGCCGATGGCCAGCAAGAACTGGTTTTCTTCCCCTTCGAGATGACCTTCGATGAATGTGCCGGGAGTGATCAGTCGCACCACATCGCGTTTGACCACACCTTTCGCTTGTTTGGGGTCCTCCAGCTGTTCGCAGAGGGCCACCCGATATCCGCTGCGAACGAGCTTTTCCAAGTAGCCTTCTGCAGCATGATGGGGAACTCCACACATGGGAATGCGTCCCTGGGGGCCCGCTTCTCTGGACGTTAAGGCGATCTCCAGCACTTTCGAGGCCACTTTGGCATCGTCCCCAAACATCTCATAGAAATCCCCCAGCCTAAAAAAGAGAAGACTGTCGGGGTACTGCTCCTTGAGTTCGTAATACTGCTGCATCATTGGGGTAAGTTTCACAGTGCTCTCTACTCCCTTAAAGAATTCGTCCTTGCAGACTCCAAGTGCTCGCCTGGGTAATCTCAGCTGAAACCAGGGAACCGACAAGGTCTTCTGTCCCCTCCAGGTATACTTGGCGATTGGTGCGGGTTCGTCCCACCAGTCCACTTTTTCCGTGACCTTCCACCAGCAGCTCCTGGGTGCTGCCCACCAGTTTCTGCATCTGGGCATCGCTGATGGCGTTTTGCAGTTCTATCAGTTCATAGATCCGTTCTTTCTTGAGGTCTTCCGGAATCTGATCGGGCAATCTCGCCGCAGGGGTACCCTCCCTCGGTGAATAGATGAAGGTGAAGGCTGAATCAAAGCCCACTTCCCGCACGAGGCTGAGAGTATCCTGGAAGTCTTGATCCGTTTCTCCCGGAAAACCTACGATGAGGTCTGTAGTCAGGCTGATTTCGGGTACAGCTTGCCGAACCTGATCCACCAGTCTCAGGTAGTCGTCTCTGGTGTAGCCACGATTCATGCGCTTGAGGATCCTTGAGCTTCCAGCTTGAACCGGCAGATGGAGATGTTCGCACACCTTCTCTAGGGAGGCCAAGGCTCCAATCAAGTCCGCTCCCACATCCCGAGGATGGCTGGTGGTGAAGCGAATCCTAGCGAAGCCAGGGATGGTGTTCAGGTCTTCAAGCAGAGAACTGAAGGAGGTCTTTTCGCTTAAGTCCTTGCCATAGGCATTCACGTTTTGCCCGAGCAGGGTCACTTCCTTATACCCTTCGGCCACCAAGTCGAGGATGTCGCCTCGGATACTGTCTGGGGTGCGGCTATGCTCCCTTCCCCGCACGTAGGGAACGATGCAATAGGTGCAAAAGTTGGTGCATCCGTAAATGATGTTTACAAAGGCCTTGAGCTTGCTAGTACGCTGAACTGGCAATTGATCCCGGAAGTCCTGACCCTCACCATATTGGGCTTCGTCCCAGATCTCCACAACCCTCTCCCCGCTTGTCGCCCGATTAAGCAGTTCGGGGAGGCGATGGATGTTATGGGTGCCGAAGATTAGGTCCACATGGGGCAGTCTCTTGAGCATTGTTTCCAGTTCTTGCGGTTGCTGGGGCATACAGCCGCAGATTCCGATCACCAGCTCAGGATGTTGCTCTTTGAGGCGGCGGAAGGCACTAATATGCCCGTAGACCTTGCGCTCGGGATTCTCCCGCACACAGCAGGTATTATAGAGGATGAAATCAGCCTTCTCCACACTTTCCGTTGGTTGGTAACCTAGGGACAGGAGAATGCCAGTGATCACTTCAGAATCATGGTCGTTCATCTGACAACCCATGGTCTTTAAATAGAAATGTTTCATACAGGACTCCTTTGAAAAAAATCGCTTGATACCCTTCCATTATACTATTCTTCTGCCGATAATCCTAGGTATTCCCCGAGGGGGCCAGGGACATAATTACGGTAAGGGGTGTTGTCTGTGCTGATTACCATGGTTAGAACCGTCTTTTTGTATATCCTTGTGGTGGTCACGATGCGGCTCATGGGCAAGAGACAAATCGCCCAACTAGAGCCCTTCGAGCTCGTTATAGCCATTATGATTGCCGAATTAGCGGTTATACC
>DUPN01000089.1 GCA_012838305.1 Bacillota bacterium
GAAGAGCTGCAGAGCAAGGATTGAAACTGATAATTACGACGAAGGAAGCGTTGCAGAACCACTGATGAAGTGGGGAGCAGCGCTTCTTTTTTGCCTTAACTCGCGACAGCAACGTCCTCATATTTGGCAGAATTTTCTTGACAAATGTACCGATTAAGGAGGGATGCGCAATGAATTGGCGTGGGTTTTGGGGAAATTTTGACAGCAAGACAGGCGAAACCTGCACATGCGCCGGGATCGACCTGACAGTGCAGGAATAGAGCAAGATACTTGCACTTTGGGCAGGATCACCCCCGCGCCCACAGGAACGACAGAAAGTGCAAGTATCTGGCACCATACTTTAACTCTCACTTACCCCGCATGCGGGGGTAGGTGTATTCTCTGTCGGGCCCATGTTGCCTCTCTGCGGTAATACTTCCCGTCTCCCTAGAATAAGATGCAGAAGAACGCAGACTATTCCAGGAAGAAGTGAGGCCCTTGGCAAAGAGCTGGCATCTTACCCCGATAACAAAACTCCTGACGGATTTAGATGTAAAGCCGCAAGTGGGATTAACGGCCAAGGCCGCCCGGGAGCGCCTGCATCGTCTTGGTCCCAATCTCCTAGATACAAAGCCGCCGGTCTCTCCTCTGCTTCTCTTCTTCCGCCAATTCCAGGACTTTATGGTCTTGGTTCTCTTAGGTACCGTCGTCATTTCTGTGTTTCTAGGTGAGTACCTCGATGCCACCGCCATCTTTGCCATTATCTTTCTCAATGCCGTTTTAGGTTTCTCCCAGGAATACAAGGCGGAGCAATCCCTCTTGGCCCTGGGCAAGCTGGCCGCACCCCACTGCAAAGTACTCCGGGATGGACATAAGTCGGTTGTGGATGCCTCCACTTTAGTCCCTGGAGATATTATCTTTTTAGAACCGGGAGACCGTGTTCCAGCCGATGCGCGCCTTTTGGAAAGCCAGCTTCTTGCGGTGGACGAATCAAATCTGACAGGCGAATCGGTCCCTGTTACCAAGAACGAAGAGTACAAGGGCACACCCGAGACGCCGATTGGAGATGTCAGAAATGTCGTCTTCAAGAGCACCTTAGTTACCCGTGGTTATGGCAAGGCTGTGGTCGTTACCACCGGTATGGATACGGAGATCGGTGAAATCGCCTATCTGCTCCAAGAAAAGGGTGATGAACCCACTCCCCTGCAGAGGCGATTGGCTCAGCTGGGGAAGGTCTTGGTGCTAGCCTGCCTAGCCATTGTAGCCGTAGTTTTTCTGGCCGGGATCAGGCAAGGACTCCCCGTCTACCGCATGTTTATGGTAGGAGTGACCTTAGCTGTGGCCGCCATCCCCGAAGGATTGCCCGCGGTGGTGACCATTGCCCTGTCTTTGGGCGTCCAGCGCATGAGCAAGCAAAATGCCATTATTCGTCAATTGCCTGCAGTAGAGACCCTGGGCTGCGCTACGGTGATCTGTTCCGACAAGACGGGGACCTTGACTTTAAACCAGATGGAAGTGCAAGCCCTGTGGACACCCCAGACGAAGTGGACCTTAAGTGAAGGTAAGGGGCTAAGGGTCGATCCAGGGGTGAAGGACGCTCTCTACTACGCTCTGGTCAGCGGTTTGCTCTGCACAAATGCTGAGGCTTATAGTGACGGGACCTTCTTCGGTGAACCAACAGAGCTGGCCTTGGTGCGCCTGGGGGAGCGGAGCGGCCTGAGACAGGCTGCCTTGAAACGCACCTACAAAAAGGTGAACACGATCCCCTTTGACTCCGAACGCAAACGCATGTCTGTTCTGGTTAACGAGGGACGGGACCAATTTGTTCTGGTCAAAGGAGCACCGGATGTGGTCATGCAGCGCTGCACCCACATTCTCCTAGGTAGAGAGGTGGTACCCCTTCGACAAGACTATCGTCAGCAAGCGTTAGGAGCCCTGGAAGAGATGGCAGAGGGCGCCCTGAGGGTCTTAGCCACGGCCTATAAACCCTTGGGATCGAAAGTCCCCCCAGCATCCCAATGGGAGCAAGGCTTAATCCTAACCGGGCTGATTGGGATGCTGGATCCTCCCCGACCCGAAGTGGCTGGGGCTATCCGGGCCGCCCGGCTAGGGGGTATCCGTACCATCATGGTCACAGGGGATCACAAAAAAACAGCGGCCGCCATCGCAGAGAGCATCGGACTGATCACGCCCTCCGCTTCCCAGGTAATGACCGGAACAGAGTGGGAGAACTTAACACCCCTGCAGCAAAGGAAAGAAATCAATTCCACCGCCGTTTTTGCTAGAGTGGCCCCTAGCCATAAACTCTCCATCGTCCGAGCTCTCCAGGCCAATGGGGAAATTGTGGCCATGACAGGCGATGGGGTGAACGATGCGCCCGCGGTCAAAGAAGCCCATATCGGGGTGAGCATGGGGATCCAAGGGACCGACGTAACCAGAGAGGCATCGGATATGGTCTTGCTCGATGACAACTTCGGAACGATCATCAAGGCGATTAGGGAAGGGCGGGGCATCTACGATAATATTCGCAAATTCATCCTCTACCTTTTGGGCTGTAATGTGGGGGAAGTCCTGACCATGCTCGCCGCCACCTTACTGGGGCTGCCGCTGCCCTTGATACCCATGCAGATTCTGTGGATGAACCTTGTCACAGACGGCCTGCCCGCCATCGCTTTGGGCCTGGATCCCCCGGATAAAGATTCTATGCTGGAGAGGCCCCGCGATCCAAAGGAGGGTGTTTTTGCCCGGGGCCTGCTGCAGCGGATCCTCTTTTCCGGAACCATGATCAGCCTGGCCACCTTAGCTCTGTTCCTATTCAGTCTCTGGTATCACTCAGGCGATATACTCCGCAGCAGAACCATGGCCTTTACCACCTTGGTCCTAGCCCAGCTGGTGTTTTCCTTCCAGTGCCGCTGGGAACGCCATTCCATCTTTGAGCGGGGGATCTGGGGGAATACCTATCTCCTGGTTGCCGTCTTGCTCTCGGCAGGAGCCCAGGTTCTTATACTCTACAACTCCTTTCTGGCCAACATGTTTCAAACCATGCCCCTAACCCAGGACGACTGGATCCTGGTCGCCCTCTTTTCCATCTTCCCCCTCTTTGCTGAGACAGTGCTGCGGATGATGCGTAAAGCGGTAAAAAGACACCTTTCCCTGCTAAAAGTGTGAAACGAGGCAGGATTATTTTGCCAGAACCAGAATTGAATAGAGCAGACGTTTAGTTTGGGGGAGACAATCTTGATCAGAAGCATGACTGGTTTTGGACAAGGGGAAGCTAGAAGCGACGAATACTCGGTGCAGATCGAGGTTAAATCGGTTAATCATCGCTATTTGGACCTGTTTTTTCGCATACCTCGGCAGTACAGTCCCCTTGAGGAGGCCATGCGATCGGAGATAGCAGGGCGAATCGCCAGGGGCCGGGTGGAAGTCATGCTCACTGTGGAGGAGTTCGGCAATAAAGAGCGAATTGTACATATCAATGACGGTCTCTTGCAGGCCTATCTTCAGGCCATAGCAGCCGTCAAAGGGGAGATGGGAAGTGAGGAGGTTCCCTCCCTGTCCTTGATCCTGTCCCTACCTGGGCTTTTAGAGGTGGACGAGCCGCCTCTTGATTTCGAGGAACTGCAAAGAATCACCCTAGAGGCGATGGGCTTCGCCCTGGACGGGGTGGAGAGAATGCGGGTGGCAGAAGGGCGCCGACTTTCCGCCGATTTGCAGGACAAAGTCGAGCAGTTAGAACAGCTCTGCCTCCAACTCGCCAAACTGGCCCCCCAGGTGGTCGAAGACTACAGAGGTAGACTGAGGGAGCGTCTAGAGGAACTTCTTGACGGGACAACCATCACCGAAGAGCGCTTCTTGGGTGAAGTGGCCATCTTTGCAGACCGCGCCAGTATCGATGAAGAACTGGTGCGGATGGCCAGCCATCTTCAGCAGTTTAGAGAAACCCTGCAAACCAAGGAGCCGGTAGGGCGCAAATTGGACTTTTTGGTCCAGGAGATGAACCGTGAAGTGAACACCATTGGCTCTAAAGGCAACAATGTGCATATAGCGGGGCACGTGGTTACGATGAAAAGCGTCTTGGAGAAAATCCGAGAACAGATTCAGAACATCGAATAGTTTTGGTACACGCCAAGACAGGGCAAAGGAGGTGAGCAACGATGTCGCTACCATTTTTGAGCCAGGATGAAAAACTGGATGCGTTGAAGAAGGCACAGGAAATGAGGAGTAAGAGAGCGGAACTGCGGATGAAGCTGAAGAGGGGCAACATGACCCTCCAAGAAGTCTTGGACTCCGCAGATGACGAAGTGATCGCCAGGATGCGGGTTACCTACCTTCTCCAGTCTTTGCCGCAAGTGGGTAAAGTCACGTCTGAGAAAATCATGCGTGAAATTGGGATTAATGAGAATAGGCGAGTACAAGGTTTGGGCAACAGACAAAGAGAGCAGTTGCTGGAAAGACTAGGATAATGCGTAAGGAGCTCGATCATGGGGATACGACTCATTAACATAGGTTTCGGGAATATTGTCGCGGCAAACAGGGTTGTGGCTATCGTTAGCCCCGAATCAGCTCCCATTAAGCGCATGGTGCAGGAGGCTAGGGACAGGGGCATGCTGATCGATGCCACCTTTGGCCGACGCACAAGAGCTGTGATCATCGCAGACAGTGATCACGTGATTTTATCAGCAGTGCAACCTGAAACTGTGGCACATCGTTTGACAAATAAAGACAATCTTGAACTGAATGAGAAATAGGGAGTTGCTGCTGAATTGAAGGGAACACTAAGGAATGTCAGGGATGGTGGGGTAAAAACCAAAGGCTTTCTGATCGTTTTGTCCGGTCCGAGCGGGGCCGGGAAAAACTCTGTGATGAATGCCGTTTTTCCCACTATCCCTAACTTAAAGTACTCCATTAGCGTGACAACTCGCCCCCCTCGCCTCGGCGAGGTGGATGCAGTCAACTATTTCTTCCGTACCGAGCAAGAATTTGACAAAATGCTCCAAGACGATCTATTATTAGAGTCTGCCACCTTCGTGGGGTACCGTTACGGCACCCCCAAGAGTTTTGTGTATGAGCAGATTGATGCGGGCAATGCAGTTATCATGGATATTGATATTCAAGGCGCCGCGCAGATTCGAGAAAAGATGCCCGAAGCGGTGTTTGTGTTTTTGTTGCCTCCCACCCCTGAAGAGCTTGGCAAGCGCCTCCAAGATCGAGGATCCGATTCGGAGGAAGTGATTAAAAGGCGTTTGGCGAAATCAAGGGAGGAAGTTAAGCATATAGTGGACTACGATTACTTTATCATCAACGATGACCTGGGCCTTGCAGCAGAGCAGCTGCGGCAAATTATCTTAAGTGAATGGTCCAGAGTGAGTCGCATCGATATGGACGAACTGAGCAGAGTCTGGGAAGGAGGTCCGTCAAAGTGAAACCAGCACAAGAAGCCAATCGTTATACCGCCATTGTGGCCGTTTCCCAACGGGCCAGGCAGCTGATTGATGGTGCCGAGCCCGTGATAGAGTGTAGAGCAATGAAGCCTGTAACCATCGCCATTGAGGAGTTAAGAGCAGGCAAGATTCAATGGAAGCACAGCAAGGGTGCACAGAAATAAGAGAAGCCTGTGGTCGATGCCACGGGCTTTTTTTGGATGGTGATTGAACATGGAAAAGCCTGGGCCCCTCTATGCCGGAGTTGTTGTGGATGTACGGGTCGAAGCGGTCAATCGTGTTTTTCAATACAGAGTCCCGGAGACCTTCAGAGAACGTGTACAAATCGGTCACCGGGTTCTCGTTCCTTTTGGGCGCCGCAAAGTGGAAGGGTATGTCCTGGAGCTCAGCGGTGAGCTGGAGATCGAAGAGGCCAGGCTGAAAAGCCTCTTGGCCCTCCTGGATCCAGAACCGATCATTTTACCCTCCCTTGTTGAACTGGCCAAATGGATGGAAACATCGTATGTGGGCCTGGTATCTGAAGCCCTGCAATACATGCTGCCCCCGTCCTTTAGGTGGGGAAAGGAGAGGGTCAGGACTAAGACGGGGCAGATGGTAACCCTGCTGGAGAAAAACCCCACCCTGCCCAAGAACGCCTCGGCCCAACGACGAGTCGTCGAGATTCTCCAAAAGACCCAGGAGATGCTCGCCGCGGAACTGGTCACTCAGGCCAGGGCGAGCCACGCCACGCTGCGGGCTTTGGAGGACAAGGGGATTTTGGCTGTGGGTCAAACGACCCTAGAGCGCCCGATCAGTTGGGACCCTATACCCGATCCCAAGCTCAACCTAACGGACGAACAGGTGGAAGCCATCCGCCGCATCCAGGCCGAACTTGAGGGCGCGAAAAGGCCCGTACTCCTCCACGGTGTAACGGGCAGCGGCAAGACCGAAGTTTACCTGAACATGATTGCCGATGTGATCAAGGCTGGCCGGCAAGCCATTGTGTTAGTCCCGGAAATCGCCCTAACCCCCCAGACCCTGAATCGCTTTGCCGCACGCTTTGGTCAACGGGTCTCCCTTCTGCACAGCGGGCTGTCCCTGGGTGAGCGCTTTGATCAGTGGTGGAAAACCTACCGCGGTGAGGTGGATGTGGTGATTGGGGCCCGTTCGGCGGTGTTTGCCCCCACGCCCAATCTGGGACTGATTGTCCTTGATGAGGAGCACGAGGGAACCTACAAGCAGGAGGAAGGTTCTATTCGCTATCAAACCCGGGATGTGGCCATCAAGCGAGCGGCCTTAGTTGACGGACAGGTCATCTTGGGGAGCGCCACACCTGCAGTGGAAAGTTACCACCGGGCTCTGCAGGGACACTACTGCCTAGCCGAACTCACCGCCAGGGTGGAGGATCGTCCCCTGCCCACAGTAAAGGTAGTGGATATGCGGGAGCAGTTCGAACAGGGAAATCGATCGATGTTCAGCACCGAATTACGCCAAGCCTTGGAGGAACTTGCGGGCACCGATAATCAAGCCATCATTCTTTTAAATCGCCGCGGCTATTCCCGCTTTGTCCTCTGCCGCCAGTGCGGTCAGGTACTAGAGTGCCCCAATTGCCAGGTGTCCCTAACCTATCATAGGGACGATGACCGCCTGCATTGCCATTACTGCCTGCATCGGGAGTCCCTCCCGGGGAAATGTCCCCATTGCGCTTCTCGCTTTCTACGCCAGTTTGGTGTTGGTACCGAACAGGTGCAGCAGGTCTTGGCTAAAGAGTTTCCCAACCTGCAGGCCGTCCGCCTCGATGCGGATACAACACGCCGCAAGGGATCCCACAGGGCCATTATGAACCAGTTTGCCTCAGGCCAGGCCCAGATTCTGATCGGAACACAAATGGTGGCCAAAGGGCTGGACTTCCCCCATGTGACCCTCGTTGGCGTCCTGAGCGCCGATTTGTCCCTGAATTTCCCCGACATCCGCTCGTCCGAACGTACCTTTCAGCTGCTCACCCAGGTGGCGGGGCGGAGCGGGCGGGGAGAGAAGGAAGGTCGCGTGATCATTCAGTCCTATGATCCTACTCATTTTGCCATTACGGCTGCCCAAAACCACGATTATCTAGGCTTTTTCCGTCAGGAGATCAGCTTTCGCCGCAGCCTTGGCTATCCGCCCTTTCGCCACCTAACCCGCATCCTGGCCAGCGGTCCCCAGCAGGAAGCCAAGGAGGCCGTGGAGGGTATCTACCACTTCCTGCTCCAGCAGGGACTCCCGGCTGAGGATCTGCTGGGACCGGCGCCGGCGCCTATTGGCCGCATCCAGGGACGTTACCGCTGGCAAATTCTGATCAAGAGTACGGGATCGATGGCAGATATCTGCCGGGCTCTTCCCCCGGTTCAGCCTGTGGTACAGGTTACAGTGGATATTGACCCCCTATTTTTACTCTGAATATGCTATAATTGAAATAGACGAAGTGAGGTGAAGCACCATGGCAAAGCTTCCTATTGTCACAGTCGGGGACCCCGTCTTGGAGCAAAGAGCAGAGGAAGTCCCCAAAATCACCAAGAAAGTGGCGAAATTGATCGATGATATGCTTGAAACCATGTATGAAGCCAATGGTGTTGGTTTGGCCGCCCCTCAGGTAGGGGTGAGCCAGCGGATCATTGTCTTGGACCCGGGGGACGGCCCGGTTATCATCGTCAACCCCGTCCTAAACGAAGCCAGTGGAGAGGAAATTGACGTGGAAGGCTGTCTGAGCATTCCTGAACGCTGGGTCTACGTGAAGCGTGCCACAGAGGTGGAAGTGACGGGTCTTAACGAAAAGGGAAAACCCCTGCGAGTCCAGGCAGAGGGCCTGTTTGCCAGGGCTCTGCAGCACGAAATTGACCATCTCGATGGAGTGCTCATGCTCGATCGAATGTTAGGTGAAGCAGAGGTCGTGCAAGTAGCGGATGAAGAAATGGCAGAGGCAGAAGAAGTGGAAGCAGCTGAAGAGGGTGAGTGAATGCGGGTTCTTTTTATGGGTACCCCGGAGTTTGCCGTACCCAGTTTACGGGCGCTTATAGACGAACATGAAGTGGTAGCCGTTGTGACCCAGCCCGATCGCAGGAGGGGGCGGGGACAGAAATATGCCTTTTCACCTGTGAAGCAGGTGGCCCTAGAACACGGCCTGCCTGTTTTGCAGCCGGAGCGGATGGGAACGGAAGAGTTACACCATGAACTCCAAGGGTACCAGGGGGATCTCTTTGTCGTTGTGGCCTTCGGACAGAAGCTGCCCGATGCAATTCTTGCCCTGCCGCCCCTGGGCTGTATCAATGTACACAGTTCACTGCTGCCCAAATACCGCGGTGCAGCACCCATCAACGCAGCTATCCTGGCCGGGGACACCGTCACCGGAGTTAGTACCATGTATATGGGATCGGGCTGGGATACTGGAGATATCATTCTCCAGGTCGAGGAGGCCATCCTACCTCGAGATACCGCTGGTTCCCTCCACGATCGACTGATGGTCAGGGGGGCGGAACTCCTCCAGGAGACTGTTCGCCAAATCGCAGAAGGCCGGGCACCCCGCATACCCCAAAACCACTCCCAAGCTACCTTCGCCTTTAAGCTGGCCAAAGAAGACGCCTTTTTTGGTTTTAACCGGCCCGCGGAGGAGCTGGATCGCCTGATTCGAGGAATGAACCCCTGGCCTTTAGCTTACACTGAGGTAAGGGGAGAAAAGGTGAAGATCTGGGAAGCCCTTCCCTGCTCCCAAGGGGGAACCCCAGGTAAGGTCCTGGCCCTGGAGGGATCAGGCCTGCTCGTTGCCTGTCAACAGGGATCGCTGTATCTGCAGCAGGTGCAGCGACCAGGCGGCAGGGTTGTCTCAGGTGCAGATTTTGCCAACGGCTTACGACTCTCTATTGGAGACATATTGTAAGTATAGAGAAAGGAGAGGGTGGAATGTTCTACGATCCTACTTTTATTTTCGTTCTTCCCGCATTGTTTTTTGCCATGTGGGCGCAGTTCAGGGTGAACAGCACCTTTAGCCGCTACTTAAGGGAACGTTCCTATGCAGGTTTCACAGGAAGCCAGGTAGCCCGGCGCATCCTCGACGAAAACGGAATGCGCGATGTGAGCGTGGAACGTATCGGCGGTCAACTCAGCGATCACTACGATCCCCGGTCGAAAACCGTCCGCCTATCAAACGAGGTGTACAGTGGCACCAGTGTGGCCGCCTTAGGAGTGGCAGCCCACGAAGTGGGCCATGCCCTGCAGCATGCTAGGGACTACGGACCCCTGTCCCTAAGGACCAGCCTTTTTCCAGTGGCAAGTATCGGCTCGCAAATGGCTTTTCCCTTGTTTATGATTGGCTTTTTGTTTAGTTTCGACGTTCTGATGCTGGTGGGGATCTGGTTTTTCATTGCAGCTTTGGGTTTTCAGCTGATCACGCTGCCTGTGGAGTTTAACGCCTCAAGGAGGGCCCTGGCCCAGCTAAGTGAGGGCGGCTTCCTCACTGGCGCCGAAGTCCCCAAGGCCAAGGCAGTACTCAATGCGGCAGCCCTGACCTATGTAGCGGCAGTCGCTGTCTCGGCCACACAGCTGATTCGTCTGCTCCTGCTCAGAGGATCGCGGAGACGCTGATGAAGCCTGTCACCAATCCTCGTCAGCTGGCCGTCTTGACCTTACATGAACTGGAGGAAAGAGGGGACTTCCTACGGGAAGTCCTCGATTTGCATTTGCGCCAAAATGCCCTAAGCGTCCTTGACCAGGGCCTGTACACCGAGTTGGTCTACGGAACAGTACGCATGCGCCGCAACCTCGACTATATCTTGTCCCAGTTTAGCTCAAGGCCCCTGGAGAAGCTCGATGGCCATATCCTGCAGCTTCTGCGTACAGCCTTGTACCAGATTCTCTACCTTGATCGGGTACCCCCGGCCGCAGCAGTGAACGAAGCGGTCAAATTGGCGCGCCATTTTGGCCATGAGGGAGTGGCCAAGTTCACCAATGCAGTGCTACGCCAAGTGCAGCGCAAACAGAATACCATTTTCTATCCCTCGATAGAAGACGACCCGGTCGAGCATATCGGACTGAAGCATTCTTTTCCCTCCTGGATCGTAAAAATGTGGGTCGAAAAATGGGGGAGTAAAGAGGCAGCTCGCTTGTGCCAGGCCATGAACGAGGTGCCCCAGATGCATCTGCGGGTGAACACCCTGAAGACATCCCCAGCGGAGGTACGATCCCATTTCGAAGGGCAGGGGGCCACTGTGCAGGCCGGCCGCTATCTGCCCGAGGTCCTCCAGGTCCGGCCGGCTCACCTTGTGGTCCATGACCCATGGCTGGAGCAAGGTATGTACTACATTCAGGATGAAAGCAGCGCCCTGGCCGCCCATGCCCTCCAGGTTGAGCCGGGGCAGAGGGTGTATGATCTATGCAGTGCTCCTGGGGGAAAAGCCACCCACCTCGCCCAGCTGATGGAGGACCAAGGTCAGATCCTGGCCCTGGACATGAAGGAAAACCGCCTGGGTTTGGTGAAGGAGAACGCTGCCAAGCTTGGCATTTCCATTATTGAGACACGCCAGGGCGATGCAACCCAAGACCTTGGTTTACCTCCCGCCCAGAGAGTGTTAGTCGATGCACCCTGTTCCGGTCTTGGCACCATGCGTCATCGTCCCGATATCCGCTGGCGAAAAAAACCCGGGGAAATCCTGGAATTGGCCCTGCTCCAAAAAAAGATCCTCCAGGCCGCAGCCAACTATGTAGCCCCCGGAGGGCTCCTGCTCTATTCCACCTGCACCTTAACGGCAGATGAAAACGAAGACGTAGCTACGTGGTTCTTAGACACCCATCGCGATTTCCAGGGGCATCCCCTACCTTCCTGGTTTCCCGCCTCCCCCGAGCCCAGCTGGACTCGGACCTTTCTTCCCCATAAACACAGTCTAGATGGGTTTTTTGTGTCGGTTTTTATAAAATATTGAGTAAAAGAATGATTACCAATTTAGCAGGATATCCAAATTGTTCGTCGAATTTCCTCTAGCGAAACGTAAAATGGGGGGGCTGTGGGTGCGAATTCTTGTCGTGGACAACAATGTGGAGCTTTGTCGCGTACTGCAAGCTTATCTGGACGCCGAGCACGACCTAGAAGTCGTAGGCATAGCTTACGACGGTGAACAGGCGTTAACCCAGATTCAGAGTCTGGAGCCTGATGTCGTTTTGTTGGATATCACTATGCCCCATCTAGACGGGGTAGGGGTCTTGGAAAGGCTACATACTCTGGATCTGAGGCGTAAACCCAAAATCTTGGCCATCACAGCGTTCAGTACCGATGGACTGCTGGCGCATTTGATGGCTCTCGGTGCTGACTTTTTCTTGGTGAAACCCTTCAAATTGGATATTCTGGCCCAAAGGCTGCGGCAGTTTGCCCAGGCCGACCCGAAAATGGCCGCCCTGGAGGAGGCTCCGACTTCGGAGACCCGACTCACCGCCGATCAGCGGGTGACCAGGCTTTTGCATACCATGGGGGTGCCGCCCCATTACAAGGGGTTTTCCTATCTAAAAGAGGCGGTACTGATGTACAGCGATGATGGTTACTTCGCAGGAGGACTGACCAAAGAACTCTATCCAACCCTGGCCAAGAAGTACCATACCACGGCCAGCGGAGTGGAAGCGGCCATTCGCAACGCGGTGGTAGCAGCGTGGGAAAATGGTAATCGCGAGTTCATCCGCAAGCTCTGCGAACCCTATTGCCGAGAGCGGATGCCAACCAACTCCCTGATTATTGCCAAGGTGTCCGAAGAAGGGCGGGCACACTAGCATATCCTCAGGGCGCGCATCCCCCGCAGATCCTGGTTACCCGTTGACAAAGGGGTCTCTTGGGGTTTATACTAAATCTGCGGGGCGTGGCTCAGTTTGGTAGAGCATCGCGTTCGGGACGCGGAGGTCGCACGTTCAAATCGTGTCGCCCCGACCAATTTTTCTATGAACCAGGTGCTGATCTGGTTCTTTTTGTCTGTTTAGGATCTCTTCCGCCTCAATGGCCAGCTTTTCCCGGGCAAAGAGGAAAAACTTCCGCAGCGTCTTTTCCAGGCGGGCGCGATACGCCTCGGAGTGGTGCATACTACAGATGTAGGAGTCCACTTGCTCTCTTGTCGTGTTGGCTAAAAGAAAACGCAGAAAGCGTGAGGCGTCCCCTAGATAGTACTCTTCCGAACGAATACCCTGATCGAGAAGGTACTCGACATAGGCGGTGAGAAAGTGTATCTTGGCTCGTTTACTCATTCTGGCACCCCTTGCATTGGAGGTTCATACATGGAACTGCTCGGGCTTTTTCCCGAAGAAATCAAAGAGTGGCTGCAGAGTCACGGAATCCCCGCCTTCCGGGGCGATCAGATCTTCTCTTGGCTGCACAAACACGCTGTAGAGCGCTTCGAGCAGATGACAAATGTACCTGGAGATGTGATCCTGCGTCTCCAGGAAGCCTTCGGGACGCCGTGGCCCCTGGAGCTTGCAGCGAGGCGCAGATCCTTGGATGGAACGGAAAAGTATCTGTTTGCCCTCAAGGACCAAACCACAATCGAGACAGTCTATCTTCCCGAGGAGGAGCGGCAGACGGTCTGCCTTTCGACCCAGGTTGGCTGCGCCATGAACTGTTCCTTTTGTGCCACGGGTCAAAGCGGCTATGTGCGCAATCTCTCGGCTGCAGAAATCGTGACACAGGTCTTGTGGCTAGAGCACCAACTGCGCGCCTTTGGCAAGAGTATTACCAATGTCGTCTATATGGGTATGGGAGAACCACTGGCCAACTACGGGGCGGTCCTGCGCTCGGCCCACTTGCTGAACCATCCCCAGGGACGCAATTTGGGTGCCAGGCGCCTAACCATCTCCACTTGCGGCCTGGTGCCGCAAATCAGGGCTTTGGCCAACGAAGAGCTTCAGGTGAATCTAGCCGTCTCCCTGCACGCAGTGACAGACGCTGACCGCTCCAGGATCATGCCCGTCAATCGGCGTTTCCCCCTGCAAGAACTGCTGCAAGCTTGCGATTACTACACGCAGCAAACAAACCGCCGCATCTCCTATGAGTATGCCCTAATCGGCGGCGTTAATGATTCGCTGGCAGCAGCGCACCGCCTGCGCCAACTGCTTCAGGGCCGCCTCTGTCATGTGAACTTGATTCCCATCAATCCCGTTGGAACCGAAAGGAGACCGTCCATGGCGAAGGTGGCCCAGTTTGCTAAGGTTCTGGAAGAGGGGCGAGTTCCCGTATCCATTCGCAAGGAGCGGGGGACGGACATTGAAGCAGCATGTGGCCAACTACGTCAAACCCAACTACAGGAGTGACAAATTTGCTGGACCGGTTCAAAGCGCGGATCGCAACAATAATCGCTGGATTAAAAGGGAAACCCTCAAGGCAGGACGAACATAGAGAGGATAGAATCGATGATCTGGGCCCCACCAAAGAGTACAGGCGCACCCCTACTCCTAAGATGCGCCTGGAGGGGCGAGCGTATCTCCTGACGGAGTCAGGAGCCATTATGCTCCAACCAGGGTTTTCGGTGGGGCGGGGCGAGAGCTGTCACCTCAAGCTTACCGATCCTGGTGCCAGCCGAGTCCATGCCAGTTTCACCCCGGTGGGTGCGGGGTGGTTACTGAAAGATAATGCCAGTAAGAACGGAACCTTGTTAAATGGAAAGTCCATACGCAGCGCTGTACTGAAGTCAGGTGATCAGATCCAAATTGGGCAGACGATGTTGATCTACGAGGAGAGATGAACATGGCCCTGATCCACTGGATAGCTAGGGCGATTGTAGTGGTTTGGCTGGTGAGAATTGTCCTTCAGTTTGTCAAAGCTATGCTCGAAGAGCTAAAGTAGGAGTGTTAGCCGTGGATGTAAAGTCAGCAACAGATGTGGGACGTGTAAGGGAAAATAATGAAGACGCCTTTTGGGTCGCCTCAAACTGCCTTGTTGTCTGTGACGGCATGGGGGGACATCAAGCTGGAGAAGTAGCAGCGGCCATGGCAATCCAAACGGTCTCAGAATTCCCCTTTCGCGGTCAAGACCCCGAGGAGGAAGTAATGGCAGCCATTTGGCAGGCGCAGGAAAAGATCGCCCGCGCCTCTGCGGAAAATGCAAGCTACAGCGGCATGGGGAGCACCATCACGCTGGTCTGGATCTCCGAACCCGGCCAGGACGGAATCTCCCGGCTGACCTGCGGGCATGTGGGGGACAGCCGCTGTTACGTTTACTCTCAAGGGGTCTTGGAGCAGATCACCAGTGACCACTCTGTCGTTGGCGCCCTCCTTCGTTCGGGCAATATTACCTCTCTCGAGGCCCGTGTCCATCCCAAGAAGCATGTCCTTACCCAGGCTTTAGGTTCCCCGGATGTCAAAATTGAGCTGATCTCCAGGGATCTCGAACCTGGGTCCCTGGTCCTGCTCTGCACCGACGGCCTCAGCGACCTTGTGGATGACTCCCAGATCGCAAACATACTGCAGAAAGGCTTTGACTCCAACGACTTGGCCCAGGATTTAGTGGACCTAGCCAACGCAATGGGTGGAATTGATAACATTACGGTGATTGTGGCCGAGGTGTAGCCAAGGAGGAATTTCCGTGATCAGAACCCTCTATCGTGCTTGGTTGGAGTTTACCAGTTGGCTTGCGGCCCTCATCTTATGGCTGTTCCTCTTGCAGGGTCAAGTGTACTGGTGGCAACCTTTGCTACTTTGGGTTACGTTCATGGTCCTCTTTTTCCTAACTCGGGCCTGGGGGTATGACCCCGGGGCGATGCCCTTTACGGCCGTCTTGGCTTTGACGGGATGGGCGTTTCTAACCCGTCTCAATCCCACCTGGGCCACAGCGCAGTTCTGGGGAGTCCTGGCGGGCTCAGCAGCGTACCTGGTTGGTATCTGGGTGGGTTCCCGCAAACTGTCCTATCCGCTCTTGTGGGCCTCTGCGGCTCTGGGTCTGGTCTTCGTCACCGCCCTCGTTGGGGAAAGCGCAGGTGGAGCCAGAGCCTGGTTACGGGTGGGGGGACTCCGTTTTCAGCCGGTGGAACTGGCCCGCATTGCCCTTGTGATCTACCTGGCACAAGCTCTCAGCCAAGGACGTTCCAAGTACGAACTGTATGCAATCTTAACTGTTTTCTTCTCAGTCTTAGCCTGGCAAAGAGACCTAGGACCTGCCCTTCTAGTCTTCTTTGTATTTGCTTGGATGTCCCTGGCCTGGAAGTTTACCTGGCCCAAGTTTCTCCTCTATCTGGCGGCGACGGCGGGGGGCTTTGCAGCTGCATTCTATTTTTTCCCTCACCTGCGCACTCGGGCCATCGCCTGGCTCCGGCCCTGGGACTATTTGGACAGTAAAGGGTATCAGATCCTCCAAGGCCTCTTTGCTCTGCGAAGCGGCGGCCTGGTAGGTCAGGGACTGGGGGAAGGGATGGACTATGTGATTCCCCAGGTGCACACGGATTATCTGTTTGCAGTCATCGGGGAGGAGTTTGGACTCTTGGGCACCCTGGCCCTCTTAGTTGCCTACCTGAGTTTGGCCTTTTGGGCTATGCAGCTGCTGCAGGACGTTCCCGATCAGACTCTCCGCCTGACAGGACTGGGCCTGAGCCTGCTCCTCCATATCCAGGTGTTTATGGTGGTAGGGGGCATCTTGCGGATTGTACCCTTCTCCGGTATGACCTTGCCTTTGGTAAGTTATGGATCCACATCCTTAGTGGCACAGCTGGCCCTTTTGGGCCTGGTCACAGGTCTGGGGCAAAAAAGGAGCGTGGAGTAAGGTGCGCAAATCCTTCCTTGCTCTGCTCTGCATGTACGGGCTCCTTTTCGCCGGCTTATTCCATTGGCACTTAATCGCTGATCTGCAGAATCATCCCGCCAATCCCCGCTATTATTATATGTTTTCGCGAGACAGGGGCAGGATCTACGACCGTAACGGGCTGATTTTGGCCACATCGACGCCTCTGGAGGGTGGCGTTTATCAGCGCAGCTATGCCACGCCGTCCCTCAGTCATGTGCTGGGCTATTTTCACCAGCGCTACGGGATGACGGGGTTGGAACGCCTGTATCACGAGGATTTGAGTATGGGCCGTACCCTTTTGACCAGCTTGGATTGGAACTTGCAGCAAACCGCGGAAGAGCTTCTGCAAGGTTTAAACGGTGCTGTTTTGGCCATTCGGCCCTCCACAGGTGAAGTCTTGGCCCTGGTATCGTCACCGAGTCTGGACGGAAATGCCTTGGATGCCAATTGGTCAGATTATCTTGATGATCTGCGAAGTCCTTTCTTGAACCGGGCCACCCATGGTCTGTACCCCCCGGGGTCCATTGTGAAACCCATTATCTATGGGGCGGCCTTGGAAAAAGGCAACGTCGATCGCTTCAGCCTGTGGCTGGATGAAGGATCGTTGGCACTGCAAAACCGCACCATCCGCAACTCGGGAGGGAAAGCCCACGGCAATATCGATCTCGATCAAGCCCTGGCGCTTTCGTCCAATGTGGTCTTTGCCCAATTGGCCCTGTCTTTAGGAGAGGGACTCCTCCAGGACCTTAAGGCCTTTGGTCTAGGGCAGGAAGTGGATTTCGAACTGAGCAACTTAAAGGGGACCGTCCCTGCAAAAATTGCCTCTGCCTATGACGGGGCCCAAATCGGCATCGGGCAGGGGGAGCTTTTGGTCACTCCCCTGCAAATGGCGGTGGTGGCCCAGACGATAGCCAATGACGGGGTGATGATGCGTCCCTTCCTGGTGACAGAAGTGCGCGGGGGGCTGAAAATGCGGCAGATTACCCGGCCCCGGGCCATAGGGGAGATTTTGCCCCCAGCTGTGGCCCATGCTCTGCAAGAGGCCATGGCCTTGGCGGCCCGTCAAGGTACCGCCCAAACAGATCTGTCTTCCTCCCTGGACTATGGAGGCAAAACGGGTACCGCCGAGATGAGCCAGGGGCAGGACCATGCCTGGTTCCTGGGATTTGCGCCGAGCACAAATCCCCAAGTGGCCGTGGCCGTCTTGGTGGAACGGGGCGGGTCCGGCAGCGCCGTAGCCGCGCCGATTGGTGCTAAGCTTTTGGCGGCTGCACTGAGAATGGATGAGTAAGAACCGATAAAGGGTGAGATACATGATTGGGGAAATCTTGGCCAATCGTTATGAGATTTTAGAAAAGGTCGGCGATGGAGGAATGGCCTTGGTGTACAGTGCCAAGGATCATTTGCTGAGCCGCGTTGTGGCCGTGAAGATTCTGCGAGCCCAATTTGCCCATGACGAAGAATTCGTGGAACGTTTTCGGAGGGAGGCCAGGTCGGCTGCGAGCTTGTCGCATCCTAATATTGTCAATATCTATGATGTGGGTGAGACCGCCGGTGTCCACTTTATTGTGATGGAGTATGTACAGGGGAAAAACCTCCATGATCTGATCCGGGAAAAAGGACATTTTTCCCAGGACGATGTAATCGATGTGGGCCAGCAAATCGCCATGGGTCTAGCCCATGCCCATTACCACGGAATCATTCATCGGGATATTAAGCCCCACAACATTCTGATCACCACGGAGGGTCGGGTCAAAGTAACCGATTTTGGTATTGCCCAGGCTATGTCCTCAACCAATCTAACCCAGACAGGCATGGTCTTAGGTTCTGTCCACTATTTCTCGCCAGAACAGGCCCGGGGCGTCAATATCCAGGCCGCCAGTGATCTCTATTCCTTAGGTATCGTGCTTTACGAAATGATCGCAGGCCATACTCCCTTTAAAGGTGAATCCCCCATTGCCATTGCCCTCAAGCAAATCCAGGATCACCCCCTGCCCTTAAGGGACCTGCGGCCTGATCTCGACGGTGAGCTGGAGGATTTGGTGCTGAAGCTCTTGAACAAGGAGCCCAAGGCCAGACCAGGAAGTGCAGAAGAGGTGGTCAAAGCCTTTCAGAGAATAAAACGACGCAGGGACGCTATTGGAGATATGCCAGGTCATGAGGACCAGACGATGCCTCTGCCCGTGACAGGCAAGCCGTGGATAGGAGGCTTTGGATTGGCAAATCGAAAGAAGAAAAGTAACAAGAAGCAAACCAAGGGTGCATCCGCAAAAGACCGCGTGCCAAAAAAAGGACGGATCGTCCTGATCATCCTCCTGCTCCTGCTGGGTATGGGATTTGGCGCAGTGCGCCTCATTCCCAAGCTGCTCTTCCCAGACGATGTGCGGGTTCCGGATGTGGTCGGCCTCTTGGAGAACGACGCCCGGCGAGTCTTAGGAGAAGCCGATCTTGTGCTCAAAGTGGAACAGTCCCTCTTTGATAACGAGGTTCCCGCCGGTCATATCATCAGCCAGGATCCTCTGGCGGGACGGATGGTCAAACAACAGCGGGAAATATTGGTTCGGGTTAGTATGGGCGCAGAAGAGGTGGAGATGCCGTCCGTGCTTGGGCTCACAGCCCGAGAAGGCAAGCTCGGATTAACCCAGGCAGGATTTGTGCTGGGAGAAGAAGAGGAAGCCTACGATCCTGAAGTCCTTCCTGGACTTGTTCTGGAACAGTGGCCCGAACCCGGTGAAATTGTTCTGAAGGGGACCGCAGTCAACCTGGTGATCAGTAAAGGCCAAGAGAGCCTGCAGTTCTTCGCGCTGCCTGATTTCCGAGGACAAAACTTTGAACTGGTCAAGGCGCAGATTGCCGAACTAGGCCTACCCCTGGGAAATTCCTGGCCTGAATACAGCACAATCTATCGCCCCGGTGAGGTGGTGGAACAAAATCCAGCCCCCGGCACCCAGGTTCAACCCGGCTATTCCATTGATTTCGTCTATTCCCAGGGCACCGCTTCGCAAACGCCCGAACCGCACACGCCCGCCGATCCTAGGGAAGAACCCCAATGGACCCATGAGAATCTGTGGAAGACGGTGGAGGTCACCATCGACGTTCAGCCGGGGGCCGATCAAGAAGTCGTGATCTTGGTCATCGACGATTTTGGCGCTCGGGAAGTATACAGAGACACACATAAGGGCGGCAGCCGCATTGTCCGCACCGTCCAGGGCAGGGGCCAGGATGCTAAAATCCAGGTCTATATTGGCGGTCGCCAGTTCTTCGATCAAGCCTTTTCGGAGTAGCCCATGAAAGAGGGGATTATTACCAAGGGTGTCGGTGGAACCTATGAAGTACAAACAGACTCGGCCGTGCTTTCCTGCACCTTAAGGGGACGGCTGCGCCTGCGGGACGATCGGGTCTTGGTCGGCGATCGGGTCGAAGTCTCCCTGTTGCCGGGGGACGGCGGCCGAGGTGTGGTGGAAAACATTCTGCCTCGCCACAGCGAGTTGGTGCGACCGAGAATCGCCAATGTAAATCAAGTGGCCGTTGTCTTTGCAGTGGAAAATCCCCCTCCCAATTTCTTGCTCTTGGATCGGATTTTGGTCCAGGCGGAACTGCTCCAGCTCTCCAGTGTAGTGGTGATTAATAAAGGGGATCTTCAGCCAGAGGTCGCCCAAAAGCTGGCCCAGGTGTATTCCAGCATTCCTTATCCTACAGTCGTGACCAGCGTAATCGCGGATCAAGGTCTGGACAGGTTCCGGGAACTGCTGCGGGGCAAGATCACAACCTTAGCAGGTCCATCGGGCGTGGGGAAGTCATCCCTCTTAAACGCTCTCGATCCCAGCTTAAGCCTGGAAACGGGAATGGTTAGCGCCAAAGCTCAAAGGGGCAGACACACAACCCGCAGCGTCCAGCTGATCTCCCTAGGGGATGGATATGTGGCTGATACCCCAGGTTTTTCCCAGCTCACTTTATCTGCGGATCAAGAAGGCGAACTGCAATATGCGTTCCCGGAGTTTCTCCCTCATATTGAGGGGTGCCAGTTTCGCGGCTGTTTGCATCGGCACGAACCGGGTTGCGCAGTGAAGAGAGCGGTAGAGCAGGCAGAGGTTCTGCCCCGGCGCTATCAACACTACCTCACCCTGCTTGAAGAAGCCAAACCCCGCTACTAGAGAGGAGTCCTTCCATGCACATAATCATCAGCCCTTCCATTTTGGCAGCAGATCTAAGTAATTTGCGATCCGAGCTGAAACGAGTTCCAAATGCCGATCGCATCCATATCGATGTGATGGACGGCCGCTACGTGCCCAACATCAGTTTTGGTCTACCCGTGGTGCAAGCGGCGCAACGTTCCACCCATCTTCCCCTTGATATTCATCTCATGATTGAAGAACCCCAGCGTTATCTGGGGGATTTTGCCGCAGCCAGGCCCGAAGTCCTCACCGTGCATTATGAGGCCGTGCCTCATCTGCAGGGCACGCTGAGGCAAATCCGGGACCTGGGAGTGAAGGCCGGCGTCTCCCTCAACCCCCATACACCTTTGGATGGTCTGCAGTATGTCCTCGACGATCTAGATCTGATCTTGGTGATGACCGTGAACCCGGGTTTTGGGGGACAGAGCTTTATCCCGGCCATGCTCCAAAAAGTGAGGGACTGTCGATCGATGATCGGTCCAAGGCAAATCGAGCTGCAAGTGGACGGAGGAGTGAGCCTGGAGACACTGCCCGATTTAGCTCAGGCCGGCGCCACCAACTTCGTAGCTGGATCCGCCGTCTTTGGAGCAGAAAACCCTAAGGAATATATCGAACAGATGCGGTCTTTAGCGGAGCAAGGATGACCTTGCTCTTTTTTTGGATAGAATTATGCAAAAACTACATTGTCATGCTTGACAAATCTGATAATTTAGCATATCATGGTATTAGCCTTGGCGGACAAAGAAATACATACAGAGAGGGGGTATGGAGTTCGGCAGCGAT
Organism: Bacillota bacterium; assembly: GCA_012838305.1. Classification (GTDB taxonomy): domain Bacteria; phylum Bacillota; class Limnochordia; order Darwinibacteriales; family Darwinibacteriaceae; genus UBA5420. The sequence continues at coordinate 21,129 of DUPN01000089.1, forward strand.
CACCCACAAAATAATACCACTCCCTGGGCATGGAGAATTCGCATGTGCCTGCGAGACCGTAGGCAAAGGAAAGCAGTCCGCTAGTATGGCGCCGCGGGAGCATCTTGGACGCCCAAGATGCTCCTCATTATTTCTGCCGTTTTAGCAGGATTTCCCCCCTAGGAGTAGAAATGAATAGCAAATGAAATAGTTCCGCTAGGGGTGCTTTTGCTGAGACTGGGCGTTTGGCCCTAACCCTTAGAACCTGTTGGTTAATGCCAGCGTAGGGAAGCGGTAGACCGAGACATGGACCGCTGGATCCATGTTTTTTCTATACCAGTGCCAAGAGCGGACATACTGACCAACAAGGAGATGATCATCGTGGGCAACAAAGACCTTCGAATCATGATGGAGACTTCGCTCTTGGTAGGAGCGGCCCTGCTGTTATCGTTTTTGCGACTCTTTCGCATGCCCCAGGGGGGCAGTGTATCTTTGGAGATGCTGCCCATTTTCCTGCTAGCCTTCAGGCATGGGGGAAAAATGGGAATGCTCGGCGGGGCCATGCTTGGTTTTCTCAAGCTCCTGCTATCACCGTACATTATCCATCCCATCCAGCTTCTCTTGGACTATCCTGTTCCTTTTCTAGTCCTGGGCGTGGCCGGATTCGGTCTTTTACGCCAATACCGCCTGCTAGGTGTAGCCACGGGTGCCCTCTTGCGCTATGTAACCCATGTCGTGGCAGGAGTGGTGTTCTTTGCAGAGTATGCCCCGGAAGGAACACCGGTTTTGTTGTATTCGGCGGGATATAATGCATCCTATCTCATTCCAGAGGCAGTGATTACGGCGGTAATCATCGTGCTCTTGGGCAGACGGAGGGAGATTTTTGAACCGCAGTATAAGTAGACCTGCACTGATTGTGGCTTCAGGCGAAGATGTGCCTAAGGAGCCCCCTGCACTGAACGACGGGAACACGCTGGTGATCTGCGCCAACGGCGGGGCGAAGCTTGCCCGTTTGTGGAATCTGACCCCAGGGCTTATTTTGGGAGATCAAGACTCACTGGACGCATCCAGCAAAGAGTATTGGCTAGCCAAGGGAATTCCCTTGCAGAGCGTATCGGCGGTAAAGGATGAAACTGATCTGGATCTGGCGGTGCAGTATGCCTTGAACCAGGGAGCTGACAGCCTCACCCTGGTGGGCGGCTGGGGCAGCCGCATCGATCACTCCTTGGGCAATGTGGAGCTTTTGTATCGCCTTGCCCTCCTGGGGATTCCCAATCAACTCCTCACCCGGGACCACCGCCTCAGCGCGGTGTGCCGCGGCTACAAGACCCAGGTCCGGCAGGGGAGCATTGTTTCCCTCCTGCCCTTAAGCCCGGAAGTGTCGGGCCTCACCACGAGCGGACTTTTGTATGCCTTGGAGAAAGTGACCATAAGGAAGGGCAGTACCCTCACAATTAGTAATGTAGCCACCGCCACAGACATTTCTGTGGAGATGGCTAACGGAGTTCTTTTGATCATCATGGAGCAATAAACTACCCCTAGGAAAACCTAGGGGTATTCATGTCATCAAACAGTTAAACTGGGGCAGTGCTGCCCTGTGGGAGCTCGAGCCTAGACAGAACGTTCTACTTTTCCGCTTTTTAGGCATCTTGTACATACATAAGCGCGTCTAGGACTACCATTGAGTACGATGCGAGCTTTTTGCAGGTTTGGTTTCCAGTCGCGGCGGTTCTTGTTCTCCGCGTGGCTTCTCAGGTTACCGAAAACTGTACCCTTATCGCATATCACACACCGTCTGGCCATGTTTCCTACCCCCTTTGACCAAGTTTCCATAACGAGTTTTATTGTAGCACAGCCTTTTCCCAAATGCAAGCGGGCAATACCGTCTTTTTACAAAAACCTTTACATTCCAAGGTCAAATGGTTAGAATAGGTGTGATAGAATCTGGCCCAATTTGGTAATGTCTGAGGAGGGAACAATTGTGGCCCAAGAAATACAAGCCCAATTCGGGAAAGTGTCCATTCGTGAGGAAGTGATTGCCACCATTTCGGGTGTAGCAGCCATGGAATGCTATGGGCTGGTCGGCATGGCCCCACGAAGTATCCAAGATGAGTTAACCGACTTGCTTCGCCGCGACAATTTTGAGCGCGGTGTAGATATCCAGTTCAATGAAGATAGTGTCACCATCCAACTCTACATTGTTGTGGAGTACGGGGTGAAAATATCGGAAGTGGCTCGGAACGTGCAAGAGCGGGTTAAATACGCTGTTGAAACCATGTTGGGCCTGAAAGTTGACGCTGTCAACGTGAAGGTACAGAGTGTGCGGGTTACATCCGCCAAGAGAAAGTGATCGGAGGAACTGTTTTGGACGCTATTTCGGCTATAACTCTAAAAAACATGCTGCTGGTTGCCGCTCACAATCTAGATCAGCAGAAAGATATGGTCAATGCCCTCAATGTCTTTCCCGTCCCCGACGGTGACACGGGGACAAATATGTCCCTCACCCTCAATTCCGCGCTGAAGGAGCTCGATCGAGGCGATATCTCGAAAATCCCTCGCCTAACCTCCCTCTTAGCCCGGGGTTCTCTCATGGGTGCCAGGGGCAATAGCGGCGTGATCCTATCCCAGTTCTTCCGGGGATTTTCCGACGGCCTCGCCGATGTAAAAAACGATGCCAGCGGAGAAGACGTGGCTCGTGCCTTAGTCTCTGCCTCTAAGACCACCTACAGGGCGGTCATGAAGCCGGTGGAAGGGACCATGCTCACGGTGGCCCGTGTTGCCTCGGAGTATGCACAAGAAGCGTCGGAAGAGGGAGCTAATGCCGTCGATGTGATCCGAGCAGCCTTGAAGGGAGCCCAAGAATCCCTGGCTAACACACCGAATATCCTGCCGGTACTGAAGGAAGCGGGCGTGGTGGATGCGGGAGGACAGGGACTCGTCTGCATTTTTGAGGGTTTCTTAACAGGTTTGACCACCTCCCCGGAGGATCTGGAAGAACAGCTGGCTCAGCCAATTACACCTGCCCTGGAAGAAGCAGAACGCCCCAGGCTTGACCAGGAAGTTATGGTCAATAAGTATTGTACCGAATTTATCATTCTGGGCGATGACATTGATCCGAGTTATGTCCGAGGCGAGCTGGAATCGCAAGGAGATTCCATGATCGTCGTTGGTGACGCTGGGGTCGTGAAGGTGCATATCCATACCGATCATCCCGGCCAGGTTCTTCAGTTCTGCAGTGAACTGGGGAATCTCACCGAGATCGCCATTGATAACATGTTTTTGCAGAACCAAGATTTCGCCCAGCACAGCGAAAACCATCATCTCGATTACGGTCCGGAAAACGCCGGAGGATCGTCCCAGACGGAAGCGTTAGGGCAGCCGAAACCGGTCGGGATTGTAGCTGTGGTGGCCGGGGAAGGGCTGGCTGAGATCTTCCGCAGCCTAGGCGTTGATCATGTGGTGACCGGTGGTCAAACCATGAATCCCAGCACGGAAGATCTGGTGACCGCGGTGAACAGCGTCCATGCCGAATCCGTCATCATCCTTCCCAACAACAAGAACGTGATCTTCTCCGCGCAGCAGGTCAAGGAGCTTGTGGAGAAGAAGGTTGGTGTTGTACCCACTCGATCGGCCCCCCAAGGCATCAGTGCCTTAATGTACTTTGTGGCCGATGACTCCCTGGAGGAAAATGTGGAAGCCATGGAAGGGAGTATGCGCGAAGTGAAGACCGGCGAAGTGACCTACGCCGTTCGCTCCACCGTGGCCGGCGATTTGCAGATCGAAGAACGGGATATTATCGGCCTGGCGGAAGGAAAGATTGCTGTGGTTGGAGCAAGCCCTGACCTGGTCGCCTTGGATCTGCTGCGGGGCATGATCGATGATCAGTCCACTGTCATCAGCATCTATTTTGGTGCGGAGAAAACCGAAGAAGAAGCAGTCGAGCTGCGCACCATACTGTCAGAGGAATACCCCGATTGCGAAATAGAAGTCTATTCCGGGGGGCAGCCCCTTTACTACTACATCGTCTCAGTCGAATAAGCAAAGGAGGGGGATATGGTGGGAAAAATCCACGTGGTAACCGATAGTGGAGCCGATCTGTCTGCCGACGTTCGTCAGCGTCTAGGCATTCATGTTGTGCCCCTAACGGTACAGTTTGGGGATGAGATTTTCAAGGATGGAGTGGAGATATCCACTGCGGAGTTTTATGCCAAACTCGAATCGGATGATCAAATGCCAAGCACATGCCAGCCTTCGCCATCGGATTTTGTGGCGATGTACGAAAGAATCGCCCAGCCGGGAGACACCATTATTTCTGTGCACTTGAGCAGTAAGATGAGTGGAACCTACCAATCGGCCGTGTTGGCCAGCACCATGCTTGATCTGGATGTCACCATTAAGGCCGTCGACAGTAAGGCTGCCTCGATGGGTCTTGGACTTGTGGCCGTGACCGCGGCTGAAGGCGTGCGCGACGGAAAAGACCTGGACACAATTCTCGCCGATGTGCAGCACACTATTGATTCCCTACAAGTCTACTTTGTTGTGGACACCTTGGAGTACTTAAAGAAAAATGGCCGTATTGGCTTGGCCTCGGCCTTGGTGGGTACACTGCTCAACATCAAGCCCATTTTAACCTTGGTCGATGGTCAAGTGGCTCCGTTCGAGAAGATCCGCGGTAAGGCCAAGGCGCTGAAGCGCATTCAGGAGCTGGTGGAAGAGTTCCGGGGCAAGTTTCCTGATCAGAAGATCCGTGCAGCCCTGAGTCATGCGGAAAACCCAGCTGAAGCCGTCCGATTGGCCCAAGTCTTGTCCGAGCTGCTGCCCCTCGACGGTGAGGTTTTGCTGGGCGAGATTGGATCGACAATCGGTGTGCATACGGGGCCTGGCGTGGTGGCACTGTTTCTCTATGCGGTGTAAATAGGCCCGCCCTAGACGCAAGACAGCCCTTATCCTTAACGCATTCAGGATAGGGGTTTTTTCATAGAGTGGGGGTGGTTTTTTGCAGTCGAAGAGGATCTTCGAGGCTCCTGTCACGGTGCTGCCGGGAATCGGCGAAAAGCGGGCGCAAAGCATCAAACAGTTGGGACTGGAGACGGTAGGTGATGTTCTTTTCAGTTACCCAAGAACCTATAAAGACTTTACCCAAGTGGTGCAGCCCCACCAAGTCGAAGTGGGCGTGGAACAGCTCACCTCAGGCCCCCTCACTAATCTGTACGAGCGCAGGATCTCCCAGGGCAGGCGCTTGATCCAGGGACAGCTTGGGGGCATGACCTTAACCTGGTTTGTCTACCATCGGGGGCCCGGGTCCAGTTATCTTTTCCGCAAACTGGAGAGGGCGAAGCAATTATGGGTCTATGGTGTGGCCAAGCCGGGCCTGTTCGGGCCGGAGATGAGCTCACCTGAATTTTTCCTAACCGCCCCCAGCCACCAGGGGTTGATGCCGGTCTATCCACTGATGTCAGGTATTTCCAATGAACAGCGAGTGCGCTGGGTCCGTGCTGCCCTCAAACATCTTCCACTGTTGCCGGAGATTTTGCCAGAGCCCCTTTTGTCCAACTACCTGGGTCGACAGGAAGCCTTGCAGGAAATCCATTTCCCCACAAGCTGGAGCAGCCGGGAGAAGGCCCGGGAACGCCTTGTCTTCGAGGAGTTTTTCCTCTTTCACCTCGGCCTACAGCGGGGAAAGAAACGCCAAGAGGGTATTCGCCACAAACCTAGTGGTGCACTCGTCCAAGCTTTCCTGGATAATTTGCCCTTTGAACTGACCAAGGGACAGCAGGCTGCCCTGCAAGAGGTGGCCAAGGATATGGAAGCTGTTCGCCCCATGCGCCGCCTGATCCAAGGTGATGTTGGTTCTGGAAAGACGGTAGTGGCAGAATTTGGAGCAGTGAAGGCGGTAGAAAGTGGGGGCCAGGTGGCGATGATGGTACCCACGGAAGTCTTGGCCCGGCAGATGGCGGGGCGCCTGAAGGCTTCCCTGGAACCGTTAGGGATCTCTGTGGAGCTTCTGATCGGCAATATGCGCGGCAAGGATCAGGACCAGGTGCGCCAAGCACTGGCTGCAGGATCCCTTGATGTGGTTGTGGGCACCCATGCCCTAATCACAGAAAAGGTCAATTTTTGCCATCTCTCCCTGGCCATTGTGGATGAGCAGCATCGTTTTGGAGTACGGCAGCGTTCGGCGTTGCTCGGAAAGGGTAATGCAGACCTTTTGGTCATGAGTGCTACTCCAATTCCCCGTTCTTTGGCGCTAACACTCTATGGGGATTTGGATACAACGGAGATCCGGGATCTACCCGCAGGGCGCAAGGCGGTGGACACCCGTTTGGTGGATCCCGCCCGCCGTGATGATGTCTACCGTTACCTGGTGTCCCGGGTGCGCCAAGGTGAACAGGCCTATGTCATCTTTCCCATTATTGAAGAGTCTGAGACCATGGACTTAAAAGCGGCTACCCAGGAAATGGAACAGTTGCAGCAAGGACTGCTGGCTGAGGTGAGGGTGGGTTTGATCCATGGTCAGATGGGCAAGGAAAAGGATCAAATCTTTCAGGCCTTCTACGACCACGAGATCGATGTCCTTCTGGCCACAACTGTAGTAGAAGTGGGGATGGACGTGCCCAACGCCACTGTGATCGTGATTGAAAACGCGGAACGTTTTGGTTTGGCCCAACTCCATCAGCTGCGGGGCCGCGTCGGACGCAGCAGCAAGGGGGGCATTTGCTTTTTGCTCGCTTACAGCACATCCCCCCACAGCCGGGAGCGTCTGGAGGTCGTGCGCAGATCCAACGATGGCTTCTTTATTGCCGAAGAAGACTTGCGACTGCGGGGACCTGGTGATCTTCTGGGAGTTCGTCAATGGGGACAACCCCTCTTCCGCCTGGGGGATCTGAGGGAGGATCGGCAAGCACTGCAGCTGGCTGCAGAAAAGGCCGATGCCATCTTGACCCAGGATCCCGGCTTGAAATCCTATCCCCACCTGCGGGATGAACTGAATCGTCAGACCTGGTAAGGAGGCTTGGGAGTGCGTATCGTGGCAGGAAAAGCAAAGGGAACGAAACTGGCCAGTATCCCTGGTCTGAACACAAGACCAACGTCTGATCGAGTCAAAGAGGCTTTGTTCAACATCCTTGGCCCTTCCATTCAGAGCAGCTCGTTTTTGGATCTTTATGCAGGCAGTGGAGGTATGGGATTGGAGGCGTTAAGCAGGGGCGCGGAGAAAGTGGTCTGGATCGACTCCAATCCAGCCTGTATCGCCCAGATTCAGAAGAATCTGGACAAGACCCGTCTGGCTGGAGGCGCGTTGATCACCATGGATGTTCTGCGAGGATTGGCTCAGCTCCACCGGGAGAAAGAGTGCTTTGATTTCATCTTCCTTGATCCCCCCTACGACCAAGGTCTTGTAGGTAGAACGCTGCAATGTCTCGATGATCTATCTCTTCTGACCACAGGAGGAATTATCATTGCGGAGACGAGTAAAAAAGAGGAAGGACCACTAGAGATGTCGAAACTTTGCCTAAAGCGCAAACGACGCTATGGGGATACCATGCTCTTGTTTTACGAAGCGAAGGGGGAGTTAGGGTGAGAATTGGGGTGTGTCCGGGAACGTTCGATCCCATCACATACGGACACCTAGATATTATCAAGCGAGCTAGCAGGCTTTTCGACCATCTATACGTAGCTATTTTAGTCAACCCCCACAAGACACCGCTCTTTAGCGTTGAGGAACGCCGGATCATGTTGGAGGCGGAGCTGCGCGGACTGGATAGAGTGAGTGTGGAAACCTTCAGGGGTCTGTCCATAGAGTATGCAAAACAGAAGAACGCTATTGCCATTGTGCGCGGACTGAGGGCTGTCACCGATTTTGAGTTTGAGTTCAAACTGGCCGCCATGAATCGCAATCTTGAAGGTTCCATCGAAACCGTGTTTATGATGACAAGCAGTGAGTATTCCTTCCTAAGCTCCTCGGCTGTGAAGGAGGTCGCGGAGTTTGGTGGCAATGTCTCAAAATGGGTGAGCCCGTCGGTGGCTGCTCTGTTAAGCGATAAATTTAAGAATGGGGAGAGGTAACTGTGAACCGTGTGAATCTTCTGGTCTTAATCGACCAACTGGAAGCGCTAGTGGAAAAGGCACCCGAAGTCCCTTTGGTAGGTAAGGTTCTTGTTGATGCCGATGAGCTCTTTGATCTCCTTGATGTGATTCGGTCCGCCATTCCCGAGGAAGTCAAGCGAGCAGAGGCAGTATCCTCAGAAATGGATAAGATGATTGCCGATGGGCAGCAGCAAGCCGAGCGTATGGTGGCCAAAGCGGAAGAGTACGCCACCAAACTGGTTCGCAGCAGTGAGATTTACCGTCAGGCTGAAGCCGAGAGTAAGCTGCTCCTGGAAGACACCAAACGCCAGGCCGAAGAGATGGAACGTGGCGCGAGGGAATACGCGAAAGAGGTCCTCTCCAATCTAAGTGATGCGTTGGCCAAGACCCTGCAGGTTGTGGAGGCGGGCAAGCAAGAGCTGTCGGGGGAAAATTAGGATCGGGATCGGAAGGAAATGTAGATCATCCGTTTCAAGAGCCAAATGGCACTTAAGATGATCACAAGGATGAGCAAGAAACTTGTGGCCAGTCGTGCTGAGGCCAAGAAGCGCACGGCAAAGCTGCCATTGAGGTAATGGGCCGGACTGACTGCGGGTAGAGTCCGGGTCAATGAAGCCGGGATGAAGCTTGCGGGACCTAAGAGTAAGGCGGTGAGCATGGCTGCAAACATGCCGTGCAGCAAACGTGCATAGAGGTAGGGTTTCAGGCGCAACTTCGCCCCTGTAAGCATAGCTGCGGCCTGTATCTGAACGGAGAGGCCGCTCCAGCCAAGTACCAAACTGGCCACACTGGCCTGGGCTCCCAGTGCTGCAGGCGCCTGGGCGGCCGTGCGGGCCCCCAGGGTTGTTTCAAAGAAGCCACTTAGGACCGCCCCCGCTAAATTCGGATCGATGCCCACAAGGCGCAAGAGCACTCCCAGCAGCGTTTGGAGAGGGCCGAAGATACCGGTGGCAGCAAGCACCTGGACCAAAACAGAAAAGAGCATGATGCATCCACCGATCAGGAGCATGGACTGGAAGGTGCCTCTGACAGCGTCCGCAAACAGTTGTCCCAAGGAACGGCCATCCCTCTTGCGTGCTTGGTCTAAGGAGCGCAAAGCACGGCCTAAATACGAGCCTTCACCTTTTTTGCTTGGGCTCTCCGCTCCCTTGTGCAGGCGCATACAAAAGCCCACAAGCAGAGCCCCTGCGTAATGGGCTATGGCTAAGCTTATGCCGAGTTCGGGACGTTGGAACATGCCCACAGCAACCGCTCCCACCAAAAAGAGAGGTCCGGCGGTGTGGGCAAAACCAGCTAAGCGTTCTACTTCTACCTGGGTGATTTGGCCTTCTCTGGCCAATTCGCCAGTTATTTTTGCCCCCATGGGATATCCTGCCACCAGCCCCATGGCCAGCGCAAAACCTCCCACTCCAGGCAGCCTGAAGAGGGGCCGCATCAAAGGTTCTAATAGGGAGCCCAAGAAGTGCACAATACCCAAACCCATGAGTAAATCAGCCAGGATGAAGAAGGGCAGCAAAGTGGGGAGAACGATTTCGAACCAAAGCTCGAGGCCTTCCAGTGAGGCCCGGAAAGAGACTTCAGGATAGACGACAATCATGATCGTGATCACAAGGACGAGGACAGCCAAGACACGGCTGCGAGTCATGGGCCACACCCTTTCAAGGTCATTATGCTAATTCTTACGAGTACGAGGTGAAGTTTATGCCTAATCCTAAGGTGGGAGTGGCTCTAGGTTCCGGAGCAGCGAGGGGTCTGGCCAATCTCGGTGTATTGCAGGTTCTGCACGAAGAGGGGATCCCTATTGATCTGGTCACAGGGACCAGTGCTGGTGCAGTGATAGCGTGCCTATATGCCGCAGGATCGGATCTGAAGCTGCTGGGAGAAATGGTAGAACAATTGGACTGGGGCGATCTCACCAGCTGGACTCTGCAGCGCAGGGGCCTTGTTTCCAGCGAGAAGCTCCATGCCATGCTCAGGGTGCTAACCCGAGACGCCAATTTCGAGGATCTGGATATTCCCGCCGCGGTGGTGGCCACCGATTTACAGACAGGAGAAGAAGTTGTCCTTCAATCGGGTCCTGTAGCCCAAGCGGTGCAGGCCAGTCTGTCGATTCCGGGAGTCTTTGTCCCTGTGGAACTGGACGGGAGACTTCTAGTGGACGGCGCCTTGGTGAATCGAGTTCCCGCCTCGCTCTGCCGGCAGATCGGTGCGGAGCTGGTGATCGCGGTGGATGTGGGCTTTGCTCCCCTCCGGAGTCATATTCGCAATCTGCCCGATGTGATCACCCAGACCATCGACATTCTGAGCAGACAGGCGTCGCGGAGTATTGAGGCGGATGTACTGATTACGCCCGATTTAGGGAATGTTACTCTTACCCAGCTAAACCGCTCCCGGGAGATCATCGAGATGGGGCGTCTGGCTGCATTGCAGTCCCTTGACCTGATTAGAGACAAGCTAGAGGCACTCAATTGGGGTTGCTCAACCAGTTGACAGGGTGAGGGAATCTTTGTATAATTTATGAGGTGATCGAGATGCGTCTCACGATTCAATCCATCATGGGTCGAAAGGGAGCCTTTTTTCAGGTAGAGAGAACGTTTAACAGCGAGTTTGCCCAAAGGGCTCCGGAAGTGAGCAAGACACTCGGACCTGTGCAGGCCCGGCTGCAAGTGACCAATACAGGAGACGGATACCTCGTAACCGGCGATTTAAGCTTAGAGGTTGAATTTTTCTGCAGCCGCTGCCTAAAGCCCTATCAAACGACCTTGACACCATCCGTGGAAGAAGAGTTTTTCAACCGGCCCCAGGAGGATGATGAACTCAATTGGGACGGAGAACTCCTGGTGGAGGGCCATGAGATCGATCTAGCCAGCCTGATTGAAGAGTCTATCCTGGTGAGCATCCCCATGAAACCCGTTTGCCAAGAAGATTGCCCGGGATTATGTCCCGGCTGCGGAAGGTTTTTGGGTGATGGGATCTGTGACTGCACAGATCCCGATATTGACATTCGATTGGCGCCTTTAGGTAAGTTATTGCAGCAAGCGTCGGAAACGACCGCACCAGAGAGGAGGAAAGCACATGATCGGCCCAAAGAGAAGACACTCCAAAGCGAGGACTAGATCTCGGAACGCCAATTGGCGACGCCTCGAGGCTATGGATCCCAACATCTGTCCTAATTGCCGCGAGCCCAAGTTGCCCCATCGAGTATGCCTCAGCTGTGGCACATATAAAGGACGTCAAGTAATTCAGGTAAAAGAAGCAAAATAAGATGTCTATGCAGAAGGTGTCCTCCTAGGGCATCTTTTTTTTCTTTACTTTTCCAGTGCCATGGACTATACTGAGGTAGTAGTTTATAACCTGGTACTAAGACTTGGCATTAAGGAGGGTGCTTGGTGAAACCAAAACAAAGTCGGCCAGAAAGGCGCAGGGAACTGCAGGACCTGTTACGGACGGATCCCTTTTTAACCGATTGGCAGCTCGCCGATGAACTCGGCGTAAGCGTGGCCACCATCCGTCTGGATCGCATGGCCCTGGATATTCCTGAGCTCCGGGAGAGGGCCCGGACTATCGCCGCCAGTACCTACGGCCAAGTCCGTGCGCTGCATGGAGAGGAAGTTATCGGTGAACTGATCGAACTGAATCTGGGCCAAAATGGTACATCTGTGCTGATGGTCACGGATCAGATGGTCTTCGCCAGAAACCAGATCATGCGGGGCCATTTTCTGTTTGCCCAGGGCAATTCGCTGGCGGTGGCCTTAGTTGATTCGGAGATCGTACTTACCAAGAGTGCCGATGTGCGCTTCTACCAACCCGTTCACCTCGGTGAACGAGTGGTGGCCAAAGCCGGCATCACATCCAGTCAAGGCAGGCGTTACTATGTTCGAGTGAGCAGTTACGTCCACGACGAGATCGTCTTTCGCGGCGATTTTGTTGTAGTGGATGTGGCTGGTAAAGGAGGAGGAGACCGTGACTAGAGTTGCAGTGGATGCTTTTGGCGGAGACTACGCGCCGGAGCAGATTGTGGAAGGCGCGCTGCGAGCGGCAGAAATGGATGGCATTTCGGTGATCCTAACAGGAAATGAAACAAGACTGAAAGCTCTGCTTAACGGGAAACCTGGTAGTGATCGCATCGAGATTGAACATGCACCGGAAGTGATTCAAATGGATGAAGAACCCGTCGATGCCGTGCGCAAGAAGACCCAGTCCTCCTTAGTAACTGCAGCGCGCTTAGTGAAAGAAGGTCGGGCCGAAGCCTTAGTCAGTGCCGGCAGCACCGGAGCGACCATGGCCGCATCCTTGTTTACCATTCGGCGCATCAAGGGCGTGGAACGTCCCGCTATAACAAGCCTGATGCCAACCCTAAGCGGAATGGCCCTGGTTGTGGATGTAGGTGCCAACGTGGATTGCCGTCCCAATCAGCTCTTTCAATTCGCCCAAATGGGTTCCATCTATGCCGAACATGTCCTGAAAATACATGAACCCCGGGTTGGACTGTTGAACATTGGGCATGAACCAAGCAAAGGCAATCACCTCATCAAAGAAGTGTATCCCCTCTTGCAGGAGGCGCCCATCAACTTCGTGGGCAATATCGAAGGACGGGATATCTCCAGGGGAGATTGTGATGTGGTCGTGTGCGACGGTTTTGTAGGAAATGTGGTCTTGAAGTTTGCCGAGGGATTAGCTGACGCCCTTTTTGGCATGATGAAGGAAGAATTTACGAGATCCATTCCGTCGGCCGCGGGCGCACTCTTGCTCAAACCAGCCTTTCGGCGCATTAAGAAGAAAGTAGACTACACAGAATACGGCGGAGCGCCCCTTTTAGGCGTGAACGGCGTGGTAATTATTGCCCACGGGGGATCCAACGCGAAGGCGATCCATAACGCCATACGCGTGGCGAAACAGGGGGCGGAGCAAAATATCGTGCAAGGGATTGCTGAGAGGATGGCGACATCGTGAGCGTGGCAGGCAGGAAGTCTTTTGGTATTCTGGGGACAGGTTCCGCGGTTCCCGAACGCATTCTGACCAACGCGGAGTTAGAAACCATGGTGGATACCTCCGATGAATGGATTGTTTCCCGCACCGGAATCAGGGAGCGGAGAATTGCAGCGGAAGGGACCTCGTCGTCCACCCTGGCCCACCTGGCAGCTAAGGCCGCCCTGGAAGACGCCAAGCTTCAGGCAAACGAAATCGATCTCATTTTATGCGCCACCGTAACTCCGGATATGGCCTTTCCGGCCACAGCCTGTATACTGCAGGATCTGCTCGGTTTGGAGCGAATTCCGGCCTTTGATCTTTCCGCAGGCTGCAGCGGTTTTGGCTACGCCCTGAGTGTGGCGGAAAGCATGCTGCGGAGCGGGCCCTACAAAAAGGCCATGGTTGTGGGGGTGGACCTGCTCAGCAGAATCACAGACTATGAGGATCGTTCCACCTGTGTACTCTTTGGCGATGGGGCCGGTGCTGCCATTTTAGGTCAAGTGCCCCAGGGTTTCGGTATCCTGGCCATAGAATTAGGAGCAGACGGCGCGGGAGGACATGTCCTACAGCAGCCTGCGGGAGGCTCTCTGCGGCCGGCCTCTCGGGCCAGCGTAGAGGAGAGACAGCACTATATTAAGATGCAGGGCAGCGATGTCTTCAAGTTTGCGGTGCGAATTATGGACGAATCAACCAAACGTGTTGTGACCAAGGCAGGATTGGAGCTGAGCGAAGTGGACTTGGTTATCCCGCACCAGGCCAACACGCGCATCATTTCCGCCGCCGCCAATCGCTTAGGTATTCCTGAAGAGAAATTCTTCGTCAATGTCGATCGCTATGGCAATACCTCCGCGGCCAGCATCGGTCTGGCCCTCGATGAAGCCAACCGCTCAGGTCAGCTCAAAGAAGGCGCTCATCTGGTTCTAGTGGGCTTTGGAGCCGGCTTAACCTGGTCAGCTACTGTGATCACATGGTGGGCAGGGGGACTAAACGATGCAGCCCTCTAAGATAGCTGCGGCCTTTCCCGGACAGGGTATTCAAAGGGTGGGGATGGCAGGGGCCATTGCCCCTACCTCGGCCTGGACGTTTTTTGAGCAAGCCAGTGAGCTTATCGGCTATGACCTGGGCCAGCTCTGTCTGGAGGGACCCCAAGAAACACTGGACAACACTGCCCAAACCCAAATCGCTGTTTTTGTCACCTGCTGGTCCCTGTGGGAACTGCAGAAAGAGCGTTTCCGACCCCAAATTTTCCTGGGACACAGCCTGGGAGAGATTGTGGCCCTGGGCGCAGCAGGTGCTTTTAGCTTTCAGGAAGGCGTGCGACTGGTTCAAGCACGGGGCCAAGCCATGTCGCAAGTGAAAACAGGGGGTATGACGGCCATCTTAGGTTTGGATGGGCAAACTGTCGAAACCCTTTGTGCCGAGGTCGCTTCTACCGGCTTGGTGCAAGTGGCCAACTGGAATTCACCGTTCCAGACTGTTGTCAGTGGAGAGTTCCGGGCCCTTGAGGCCGTGGGTACTTTATCCAAAGAACGGGGAGCAAAAAGAGTTGTCCAGCTCAACGTGTCGGGACCCTTTCATTCCAGACTGATGGAACCCGCTGCCCAAGCGTTCGCTGAGGTGGTCCAGGACCTAGAACTCAGGGTTTGTCACACCCCTGTTTTGAGCAATGACGGGCAGAGCATGCTGCAAGACCCCGGGGATATTCGGCGAAGTCTGGTCCGGCAAATCACCGGTCCCGTTCGTTTCACCGATCAGTTGCATACACTGGTGCGAATGGGGGTCACAGAGTTCGTCGAACTAAGTCCAGAAAGCCTTTTGATCCCCCTGGCCCGGCGCAGCCAGCCAAATTTACAGTTTACTCTTGTCAGTGATGGAGGTATGGTGTAGCATGAATATGCTTGGGAAGATTGCATTGGTTACTGGAGCCACCCGTGGTATCGGCAAGGCGATCGCGGGCAGACTGAAGGCAGCCGGTGCTGAGCTAGTGGTCACTGGCCGCGATCAAGCACTGCTCCAGGCTTGGGAAGACCAGGGGGCACTGGCCATCCGAGCCGATGTAACCCAGGTGCAAGAGGTGAATGACCTGATTGAAGCCACAATCAGACATTTCGGGCAACTTGATGTTGTGGTAAACAATGCAGGGGTCACCCAGGATGGCCTGTTGATGCGGATGAGTGACGCAGACTGGAACAAAGTCCTCGCAACCAACCTGACGGGAGTGTTCCATGTCTGCCGGGCGGCCATTCGGCCCATGCTCAAGCAGCGTCAGGGCAAGATCGTGAATATCTCCTCGGTCATTGGGGTCATAGGCAACCCCGGGCAGACCAACTATGCCGCTTCCAAAGCAGGAGTGATTGGTTTTAGCAAGGCTCTGGCCAAGGAGGTGGCGGGCCGCAACATTTTAGTCAATGTGGTGGCACCTGGCTATATTGAGAGCGAGATGACCCGTGCTCTAACCGAGGAACAGAGGCACAAGATTGTGCAGATGATTCCCCTGGGACGAACAGGCCAGGGAGACGACGTGGCTTCCCTTGTACATTTCTTGGTGTCGGAGGCCAATGGGTATATTACCGGTCAAACCATCCACTGTGATGGAGGCTTAGTAATATAAACAGGATATGTGGAAAAGGAGGTGACATGGCATGGGAGACTTTGATGAGAAAATCTTTGAAAAGGTCAAGACCATCGTTGTGGAACAATTGGGCATCAGTTACACAGAAGTTACTCCAGACGCCTCTTTTGTAGAGGATTTAGGGGCCGATTCACTGGATGTGGTGGAGTTGGTCATGGCTCTGGAAGAGGAGTTTGATCTAACGATAAGTGACGAAGAGGCTTCAAGAATCGCCACTGTGCGTGATGCAGTGGAATATATTACAGAGCAATTGTAGAACTTGGGTCCCAAAGTGGGTTCACTTTGGGGCCACTTATGTCTAAAGGAGGTCCAAATGAAGCGCGTAGTGATCACTGGACTAGGAATCGTCTCTCCCCTAGGAGATAAGGATAACCTCTGGGACAGCTTACTAAAGGGCATTTCAGGCATCGATCAGATCAACCGCTTTGATGCCTCCGCTTTGTCTGTGCGCATCGGAGCAGAGGTGCGAGATTTTGATCCAACCCTGTTTATGGAGCGCAAGGATGCCAGGAGGATGGATCGCTTTGCCCAGTTTGCGGTGGCAGCGGCCAAGATGGGCCTGGCCGATGCCAAGCTGGAGATACCGCTCCAAAACCCGAACCGAGTTGGTGTTCTGGTGGGTTCGGGAATTGGCGGAATTGAAACAGTCCAGGAGCAAAGCAGGGTTTTCTGGGAAAAGGGCCCGGAACGAGTAACGCCCTTTTTTGTTCCTATGATGATTCCCGATATGGCCAGTGGGCAAATTGCGATCCAGACCGGGGCCAAGGGAGTGAACTCCTGCACTGTGACAGCCTGCGCCACAGGCACCCATGCCATTGGTGATGCCTTTCGCATCATTGGCCGAGGTCAGGCCGATGTGGTCTTGGCCGGAGGATCGGAAGCGGCCTTATGCCCCTTGGGCTTGGCGGGATTTATTACAGCCAAAGCCCTCTCCACCCGGAACGAAGAGCCAACCAAAGCATCGCGACCCTTCGATCGCACCCGAGACGGCTTTGTGATGGGGGAAGGCGCAGGAGTGCTGGTGTTGGAGAGCCTCGACCATGCTCTGGCCAGGGGAGCCTTCATCTACGGTGAGATCGTGGGCTACGGAGCCAGCGGAGACGCCTACCACATTACCAGTCCAGCTCCGGAAGGGGAGGGAGCCCAGCGCGCTATGTCGGAAGCCTTGCTCGACGCAGGACTCGATCCTGCCGATGTGGACTACATTAACGCCCATGGTACCTCCACCGAATACAATGATCTCTATGAGACCATCGCCATTAAGCGAGTGTTCAAAGAACACGCCTATAAGCTGGCCGTAAGCTCCACTAAATCCTTGACAGGGCATATGCTCGGCGCAGCGGGCGCCGTTGAGGCAGCTGTCTGTCTTTTGGCCCTGCGAGACCAGGTCATCCCGGGTACATATAACTATGAATATCCTGATCCCCAGTGTGATCTGGACTATGTCCCCAACCAATCCAGACCGGCCGAACTTGGAGTTGTCCTGTCGAACTCCTTCGGCTTTGGCGGACACAATGCCACACTGGCCTTTAGGAGATGGGATGATGCCGATGGTTCATGATCAAAATGTATCCGTGTTAGAACAAAGGCTAGGCTATGTATTCAAGGACATGCACCACCTCAAGCTGGCCCTGACCCATCGTTCCCTGGGGCATCATCCCCAGCATAATAATGAACGCCTTGAATTTTTGGGGGATGCTGTATTGCAGCTCACAGTGAGTGCCTACCTCTATCAAAAGTATCCCCGCTTACCAGAAGGTGAGCTGGCCAAAATGCGCTCCCTGCTCGTTAGGGAATCTACCCTGGCCGACATCGCACGGGAACTTGGTCTAAACCACTATCTACTGGTGGGCAAAGGTGAGCGGCGTTCCCAAGCTCAAGAGCGGGATTCCCTCCTGTGTGATGTCCTGGAAGCAGTCTATGGAGCGGTCTTCCTCGATGGAGGTTTCGATCAGGCCCAGCAGGTGATTCTGCGCCACCTTCCCCAGCGAGACGTGGGAGAGATGTCCCTAGTGGACGCCAAGTCCACCCTGCAAGAACACTTTCAGCAGATCGCAAAAAAGCCTCCAGTCTACAATCTTGTGGAGGAAAAGGGCCCCGATCATGATAAGGTCTTTGTGGTCGAAGTCTGGTTTGAACAGGAATATCTCGGCATGGGAATGGGTCACACCAAGAAGGAAGCAGAGCAGGAGGCGGCCCGCAACGCTCTGGAGCGGATTGGGCTTCAAGACGGAAAATAGCGGTGTTGACTCACAATCAAGCCGACAGTGGATAAGTTGGAACGATGGACCTTGAGGGTGATCGGGTCCATCACTTGCTTGCTGCTGAGGGTTTTGCCAATGACAAACTCCTCAGAGGTTTTCAGAAGAACCCAGGAGTCTTCCGGGCAGGATCGGCCTTCGGAGATGACGAGGATATCATTTTGGATAAACCAGGGACTGTAGCGGTTTATCCCTACACGAACAGCGAAGAAACCTTGCGGTTGGGATTGGTGATGCAGGTGATACCATTCCTCCACAGGGTTTTTCTGTTTTGGATTCCAGTCGAAGAGGGGTATCTTGACAAGGTAGTGGGCGATACCGCCAAGGTCGAACGCCTGGGGGCTAGACCAGGTTGCATCCTGGCTCAAGACAAGGCGCTTGAAGGCATTGATCCCGCCCACCTGACCTTTTTCCAGCCAGTAGTACACTGATTTGCTGTCCGCAAACTTCAATTCCTTGGCAATCTGGCGCACCGTAATACTGGGATCCTTTTTGATCAATGCTGCCATTTGCTGCAAATAGTCTGAGTACCGCAAGTACGCCGCCTTCTCCCGTCAGTAGTTCATTGTACAAGATTCAGTGTAGGAAAAGCAAAAACCTTTACATAACCTCTGGTTGAAAGGGCGGAAGCAGGGGATTTAGACAAGGGAAACTACATAAATTATGGGTATTGGATCAAGAACGAAAGCTCCTTTTGGTCGCAATTCCTTCCTTGAGGAATAGTAATCAAGCCTAGGCATATACATGGACTAGACGGCCTGGACTAACTTGGGGAGGATGGTGATCATGAGTGATAATCAGACCCTTGATCTCAACTTGATCAAACGATTCAGGGAAGGCGATCAAGAAGCTCGGGACAACCTTGTGGTCAAATATGTGCCAATGGTCAAGTACATCATTCGCAACTACTATGCGGCATTTTTGGATTTCGAGGACCTGCTGCAGGAGGGTCTCATCGGACTACTCAGTGCCATGGAGGAATACAAGCCGGACGAATATGATGTTAAATTCAGCTCCTTTGCCTACATCTGTATCATCCGCCGCATCTACAATGTGATCAAACAGACAACGGGAAACAAGCATCGTCTGCTGAATGAAGCAACATCCTTACAGACCCCCATCGGCAGTGACGAAAGTCGTTCCATCATGGACTTGGTCGCAGCTGAGCTTGCCCAGTCGAACCCGGAAGAGATGGTGGAGGAGAAGTATGTGGCCGAAGTGATTGGCAGGGTGCTGCGCAATCACCTTTCCATGCTGGAATATGCGGTGATCATCCGTCTGTTGAAGGGGTATTCGGCCAGAGAAATCGAGGAGGAAATGCACATCGGTCTCAAAGTGATTGACAATGCAAGAACCAGGGTGAAGAGCAAACTGAAACGGCTCCTGGACGAATATGGTTCACTCCTGAGTCCCAAAGTTCCCACGAATGTGCGCAAACGGGAGGACCTGTATCTCGATCTCCACGCAAACCTACACCGGTAGCCCCTGGTGGTTCTTTTTTCTTCCAAGGTATGGTACAATAAGCACGGTAAGTACAAGTCTTGGAGGAATACTATGCGTCTTAAGCGCCTGGAGATACAAGGGTTTAAATCTTTTGCGCGCCCTGTAAGCCTTGATTTTGGCCCAGGAATTACCGCCATCGTCGGACCGAATGGGAGCGGCAAGAGTAATATTTCCGATGCGTTACGCTGGGTGATGGGTGAACAAAGCGCCAAGAGCCTGCGGGGCTACAAAATGGAGGACATCATTTTCGCAGGTTCCGACGGCAAAAGACCCCTTGGCATGGCTGAGGTGCAGTTGACCCTGGATAACTCTGACGGATTCTTTCCCCTGGACTACGCTGAACTTACCGTAACCCGGCGCGTCTACCGCTCGGGCGAGAGTGAGTTTTTGATCAATAAACAGAGCTGCCGCCTGCGGGATATTCACGATCTGTTCACCGATACCGGTCTAGGGCGGGAAGGGTACGCGATCATTGGACAAGGCCAGATTGATGCAGTCTTAAGCGTACGCCCAGAAGACCGACGGGTTTTGTTAGAGGAAACGGCAGGCATCGTCAAGTATCGCCAGCGCAAGGAACAGGCCCTGCGCAAGCTAGAGGATACAAACATGGACCTTTTGCGGGTCACGGATATTCTCCATGAACTCCAGGGCCAGCTCGGTCCCCTGCAAGAACAGGCCGAACAGGCCAAGCTGTATTTGAGCTTGGCAGAGCGACTGCAGTCAGTGGAACTCGATTATTACCATCTGAACTGGCACGGCCTCGAACAGAAGCGGCTTGAGCGCAAGGCAAGTCTAGAACGGCTCCAATCGGACTATGATCAACAAGGGGAGCAGCTGGGCCGACTTGAGGAGGAAAAACTTCGCCTCCAGGCAGAAGAAAAATCCTTGGAGGATGCGATCGAACGGCACCGCCAGCAGTTGATGGATCTCACAGAAGGCTACAATCAAGGCGTTCACACCATCCAGCTGTTCCAGGAACGCCTGCACAATCACAAGACCCGGAGCGAACAGCTCACGGGTTTGATCCGCGCCCGGCAGGAGGAACTGCAGAGCCTCCAGGGGGAAGACGTGGAGCTAGAAAATAAACTGCAGGCACTTCTCGAGCAGATTCGCCGCCAAGACGAGGCTATTGCCCAGGCTGAACAGGGGCTGGAAGAGTTGCAGCAAAGGCAAAAACAGCGCCAACAGAAGTCTAAGGAACTCAAAGATGACTTCTTCGAGTTTATGCGGGAACTGACAGAGCGCCGCAATTTCCAACGCAGTTTTGCGGAACGTCAGAGCAGTCTGGAGAGCCAGATCCGATCGACCCAGGAGGAACTCCGCAGGCTAGAAGAGAGCAGGGGCCAGGTAACCAAGGAAGCGGCCAGGTTAGCAGAGGAGCAGGCAAAATTGGCTCAGGCCCTAACTGCCTTGGCCGAGCGAGAGACCCAGACGCAAACAGAGCTAGACGGCATGAAAGAGGAGCTGGCCCGACATCAGAAGGGTGTCCGGCTAAAGCAGGAGGAACTGACCCAGATTACCGCCCGCCTGAAAACCCTGCAGGAGTTGGAAGAAGGCTATGAAGGCTACGCCTTCGGGGTCAAACGCATCATGCAGAGTACGATGTCCCAGTTTGTCCTGGGCACGGTGGCCGACGTGATCACGGTTCCTGCAGGGTTGGAAACAGCCTTTGAGGTGGCCCTGGGTGGAGGTCTGCAAAACTTGATCACCCCAAGTGAAGCCGAGGCCAAAGAGATCATCGCCTGGCTCCAGGAGGTGCGCGGCGGCCGTGTGACCATCCTGCCTCTGGACAGCATCAAAGGTACAGAGTTTTCCGATGATCAAAAGGACATCCTGAACCAAACGGGAGTCTTAGGAACGGCCTTGGACTTGTTAACCTTTTCTGAGGAGTACCGCCCAGCCCTGGCTTCTCTTTTGGGCCGAGTTGTGCTCACCGAAGACCTAGATACTGCCTTAAGCCTCAAACGTCGTCTCAGACGGTTTTCCCGCATTGTGACCAGAGACGGCTCCGTGGTCTTTCCCAGCGGGGCCATGACCGGGGGCAGCCTTAACAACCGTACCTCGGGCTTACTGGCTCGCAAGGGAGAACTCGAGCAGCTAGAAGCCAAGACCCAGAACCTGCAGGAGCAGCTCCAAGCCTATGAAAAGAAGGAAGAGCACCTCAGCCAATCCATGGTTCGAGGGGGGGAAGAGCTGGCGCAGCTGCAAGAGAAAGAGCTCCAGGCCAAGCTCGAACTGCAAAGGGTAAGTCAAGCTAAGGAACAAGCCATCCTGGAGCGGGAAAGCAAGAGTCAAGCATACGGCCAGCTGCAGGCACAAAGCGAAGAGCTGCAGACCATGCTGGATCAGCTAGGATCCCTGCATGAACAGGCAATCGGCGAGGTCTGCCGGCTGGAAGAGGAAGAACGGGCCCGGCGCCTACAGATTCAGGAACACGACGCTTCCTTAGAGGAAATCGCCTCTGCCCTAGAGCTCCATGCTCGAGGGGCCAACGGCGAAAGGGTGCAATTGGCCGAGCTCAAGGGAATGCTGGAAAACCAGAGGATTCTCCTGGCCAACCTAGAGCAGCAAAAGAAGACCGCCCTCAAGGTGCTAAATGAGGCGCAAACGGAATTGGACACCATGGCGGAAGCGAAGCTGCTCTATGAGGCGACGATTTTAGAGACAGAGCAGGCCAATGAAGATAGGAAACGAAAAAAAGATCAGCTCCAGGCTTTGATCGAAACAAAGCGCCAGGCCAGGCAGTCTGTCAAAGCAGACGTAGACAGGCTCGGGACGGAATTGGTCCAGATGGAAAAGGAGCAGCTCAAGAGGGAGCGATCTCTTTACCGAGGCGAAGTAGAGCTTGAACAGCTGGAAGGGAGCCGGCAAGAGATTCTCAGGATCCTCCAGGAGCGGGAGCTCTCCCTGGAGAGCGTTTTGACCCGAGATGTGCAGGTCAAGGAAAGTACCTTGAAACGGAACATGGCTGACTTGCGGAACCAGATTAGAGAATTGGGCCTGGTTAATCCTGGGGCCACCCAAGAGTATGAGCGGGTTTTGGAGCGCTGTTCGTTCTTGCAGGCCCAACTGGAAGACCTCAACGAAGCTCGAGCAAGCTTGCAGGACGTTATCAGGGAGATGGATAAGCTCTGCCGCACCAAGCTCTGGGATGTGTTTAAGCGGGTGCAGGTGGAGTTTCAGAAGATTTTCAGCCAACTCTTTTTGGGAGGCAGCGCAGAGCTGGTTCTCACCGATCCCGACTCAATCCTGACCACAGGGATTGATGTCATGGCCAGACCCCCCGGTAAGAAGCTCCAGAACTTGCTGGTCCTCTCGGGGGGAGAAAGAGCACTCACAGCCATAGCCCTCCTCTTTGCCATCCGCAGAGTGAAACCAACACCTTTTTGGGTCCTGGACGAGATCGACGCCGCCCTGGATGAGAGCAACTTACAGCGCTTTGTGGACCTGATGCGGGAGTTTGCCATGGACACACAGTTTCTGGTCGTTACACATCGACCGCAGACAATGGAAGCGGCCCAAACGCTCTACGGTGTTACCATGGGCGAGGAAGGGTTTTCACAGATCATTTCGGTTGCATTGACCTAAGGAGGACAGCATGGTGTTTTGGAAGAGGATGTTTGGAGAAGAGAAAAAGCAAGAGCAGGAAAAGGAGAAAGAACAGGGCTTTTTCCAAAAATTAGTACAGGGTCTAGAAAAGACCAAACAGGGTTTTGTGGACAAGGTAGACGGGATCATGACCGGCCGCAAGGTGGACGAAGAGCTCTTTGAGGAGTTAGAAGAAGCGTTGATTCAGGCCGATTGCGGCCTGCCCACCGCCATCTTCTTGGTGGATCAGCTTAGGGAGCGTGCCCGATCCGAGCGGATCACAGAGTCCGAAGAACTGAAGTCCGTCTTGGTGGAAGAAATCACCGCCCTGCTTGAGAGAAACGCTGCGCCCCTCAAGACCCCTGAGGAAAAGCCCTATGTGATCATGGTCGTTGGTGTAAATGGAGCGGGAAAAACGACCACCATCGGCAAGCTGGCGTACCGCTTTAAACAGGAGAAAGCCAAGGTTCTCCTGGCGGCAGGGGACACCTTTAGGGCCGGCGCCATTGAACAGCTCACGGTCTGGGCGAACCGGATCGGCGTTGAACTCGTCTCCCATGCCGCGGGGTCGGACCCCGCGGCGGTGGCCTATGATGCGGTCAATGCTGCCAAAGCCCGCGGTTCCGATGTCTTGGTTTTGGATACAGCTGGCCGCTTACAAACGAAGGTCAATTTGATGAATGAGTTGGCAAAGGTCCATCGCGTAGTTCAGCGGGAGCTTGGCCGGGATCTTGATGAGATCTTGCTGGTTGTTGATGCGACAACTGGCCAAAACGCGCTCTCCCAGGCCAAGATGTTCCAGGAGGCAGTGCCTTTGTCCGGCATCGCCCTCACCAAGCTCGACGGAACGGCCAAGGGCGGGATTGTCCTGGCCTTAGCCAACGAACTAAACTTGGCTGTGAAACTAGTGGGAGTGGGAGAGCAATATGAAGATCTCCAGGATTTTGATGCAAGCGCCTTTGCAAAGGCACTTTTTGGTCAGTCAAGAGAAAATGCTTGACAAGGCTGCAGAGGGTGCATATACTAGTGTGTGCAAAGTATTAGACCTTGACAGGTGGATGGCATGGAAAATACGTTCCGCATGAACCTACTCTACGATTTTTATGGACCTTTGCTGACCGATCGTCAACAAGAGATCTTTCAGATGTATTTTCATGAAGACTTGTCCCTAGGCGAGATCGGTGAGGAGTTGGATGTATCCCGCCAGGCCGTCTACGATAGTTTAAAGCGTGTTGGTTCGATCCTGGAAGGATTTGAAGCTAAACTCAATTTGGTCAGAAAGCACCAGGAGCGGCAGATCATGTATGAGCGAGTACGCAAGCTAGTGGACTTGTGCCAAGAAGACGCCGGCCATTCGCCCCATCTAGTGAAGATCAAAGAGATGATGGAAAAGGCACAAGCTACAACTTAGGAGGGACTCCTATGGCTTTTCAAAACCTGTCCTCCCGCCTGCAGGAAACCATGCGCAAACTGCGGGGAAAGGGACGGCTCAGTGAAAAGGATGTGGATGGAATCCTGCGGGAGATCCGTTTGGCTCTCCTGGAGGCTGATGTCAATTATAAAGTAGTGAAAGACTTCATCGCCCATGTGAAAGAGAGGGCTACAGGGCACGAGGTTCTCTCCAGCCTCACACCGGGGCAGCAGGTGGTACGCATTGTCAATGAGGAACTGACCCAGCTCATGGGGGGGAGCCAAGCCAAGCTCAACCTGTCCTCAAAGCCCCCTAGTGTGGTGATGATGGTGGGACTGCAAGGTGCAGGAAAGACCACCACTGGAGGAAAACTGGCCCGCATGCTCAAAGCCCAGGGGCATCGCCCTTTGCTGGTAGCCTGCGACATTTATCGCCCAGCTGCCATCAAGCAGCTTCAGGTTCTCGGCGAACAAATTGAGATACCGGTCTTCAGCATGGGTGAACAAAATCCGGTGGACATTGCTAAAGCCGCCTATGCCCATGCTCAAAGACACAATAATGATGTGGTGCTGATTGATACCGCGGGCCGTCTCCATGTCGATGCTGAGCTGATGGAGGAATTGGTCCAGATTAAAGAAGCAGTTGATCCTGCCGACATCTTGCTGGTGGTGGACGCCATGACCGGTCAAGACGCGGTGAATGTGGCCCAGAGCTTCAATGAACAGTTGGAGCTAGGGGGAGTTGTCCTCACAAAGCTCGACGGTGATGCCCGGGGAGGTGCAGCCCTTTCTGTCAAGGCTGTCACCGGTAAACCCATTAAGTATGTCGGTATCAGTGAGAAGATGGATGGCTTGGAGCCCTTCCATCCCGATCGCATGGCCTCCCGCATTCTGGGTATGGGTGATATGCTCACCCTCATCGAAAAAGCGGTCTCCGCTGTGGATGAAGAAAAGGCAGAGAAGATCGCGGCCAAGCTGCGAGAAGCCGAGTTCACCCTGGAGGACTTTCAGGACCAGTTGAGCCAGATGAAAAGCATGGGTCCCATCGATCAGCTGATTGGTATGATTCCCGGTATGAATGCCAGGCAATTGCAGGGCTTGGAAGTGGATGACTCCCATCTCAAAAAGATTGAAGCGATTATTCAATCCATGACACCGGAGGAGCGCCGCAGACCGGAAATTATCGGCGGATCCAGGCGCAAGAGAATTGCCCAGGGTTCAGGTACCCGGGTGCAGGATGTGAATCGCCTGCTCAAACAGTTTAGTCAAACCAAACAGATGCTCAAACAACTTTCCGGTTCCCAGGGCAGCCCCAGGGGACGCAGGAAAAAGGGAATGTTTTCCCTCTTTCAATAGATCATTCCTTCCTTAGGGTAGATAGACATTTGCTAGGAGGTGACAAGTACATGGCAGTAAAAATCCGTCTAAAGAGAATGGGAGCAAAAAAGAGACCATTCTACAGATTAGTCGTTGCAGACTCGCGAGCGGCTCGTGATGGTGCTTTCATCGATTCCCTCGGTTACTACAATCCCATTGCGGATCCGGTAGAGCTGAAGATTGACGAAGAGAAGGCCCTGGAGTGGCTGCAAAAGGGAGCACAACCGTCCGATACAGCAAGATTCTTGCTGAAGCAGACTGGAGTCATGGAGAAGTTAGCCGCATCCCGTAAACAAGGATAGGTGGTGTTTTCGTGAAGAACTTGGTAGAGTTTATTGGCAAATCTCTAGCAGACAACCCCGATCAGGTCTTGGTTGAGGCTGAGGATCGAGGCCACGAGACTGTTTATACCCTCTATGTGGCCCCGGAAGACATGGGACGCCTGATTGGTAAGGGCGGCCGCATCGCCAAGGCCATTCGTACAGTGGTCAAGGCCTCCGCCATCAAATCAGGGGTTCAAGTCCATGTGGAGATCGATGAAAGACACTAAGTGGGTGGTGGTTGGCGAAATTGTGGCCAGCCAAGGAAATCGCGGTGAAGTGAAGATCATCCCTCACACGGAATTTCCAGAGCGGTTTTCTGCCATGGAAAGCGTGCGTTTGTTTGAGGAAGGGGCGGAGGAGCCCTATGGCGTTTTTGCCTTGGAGGGTTCTCGCACCCATCGGGACGCTCTCATCCTCAAACTGAAGAATGTGGATAGCATCGACGACGCCGAGCGATTAAGGAAAATGCTGATCAAGGTTAGCGTGGATGAGTTAATGCCTTTGCCCCCTGGTCGTCATTATATCTTTCAACTTATTGGCCTGGAGTGTCAAACTGTCTCTGGGGAGAAACTTGGCGTCATTTCCGATGTACTGCAAACGGGTGCCAACGATGTCTATGTCATCCGTCCCTACCCGGGGGTGACCAAGCTGAAAGAGATTCTGATCCCTGTGATTCCCCAAGTCGTTCTGGAGATCAAACCTGAAGAGGGTTATGTTTTAGTTGAGTTGCTGGAGGGCTTGTTGGACTAAACTGGAGGTACAACGTGCGTTTTGACATTCTGACCCTGTTCCCGGAGATGTTTGCTGGACCTTTAAGCACAAGCATTTTGGGGAAAGCAAGGGAGAGTGGGCTGGTTACGGTGGACGTTTGGAACATCCGCGACTATGCCCTCGACAAACACCGAATTGTTGATGATACGCCCTACGGAGGCGGCGCGGGCATGGTCTTAAAAGTGGATGTACTGGCCCGGGCCGTTGAGTCCGTTCGGGGAACGTCAAACGCCCCCGTTGTCTACCTGTCCCCCCAGGGACGAATGTTTAGCCAGTCCGTAGCCGCTGAATTGGCTGCACTGCCTCACCTGATTCTGCTCAGCGGGCACTATGAGGAGATCGACGAAAGGGTTAGGCAGCACTGGGTCGACTGGGAGCTGTCCATTGGTGACTATGTACTCACCGGCGGTGAACTGCCGGCTATGGTAGTGGTGGATGCCGTCACAAGGCTCTTACCTGGAGTACTCGGTCATGAGGATTCCAGTAAGGAAGATTCCTTCCAAGCAGGTCTTTTGGACTATCCGCACTACACTAGGCCAGCGGAGTTTCGAGGAATGAAAGTGCCTGAAGTGCTCTTAAGCGGTCACCATGGCAAGATAGCCCGCTATCGACTTAAGGAAGCACTGCGCCGCACCTTATTGCGGCGACCTGATTTATTACAACGAAAAGATCTATCAACGGAAGAACGTCAATTGCTGCAAGAGTTAACGGACGAGGCTTCCGCTGAGGGGAGGGTAAATACCGATGAATCTGATTGATATTATTGACAAAGAACAACTCCGTTCGGATCATCCCCCGTTTGGTGCAGGCGATACCGTACGAGTCCACGTAAAAGTTGTGGAGGGGGCCAACGAAAGAATCCAGATCTTCGAAGGTGTTGTCTTAAGGCGCATGGGTGGCGGAGTCCAGGAGAACTTCACCGTCCGTAAGATGACGCAGGGTGTGGGTGTAGAAAGAACCTGGCCGCTGAATTCCCCCCGCATCGCAAAGATAGAAGTAGTCCGCCATGGCAAGGTGCGCAGGGCGCGGCTCTATTATCTCAGAGAGCGATCTGGCCGAGCTGCCCGCATTAAGGAGCGGCGCCGCTAGTTGGCCGGGCGAGATGTCCCTAAGGGGAGTGATACCCACTCCTCTTTTTCACATTTGCTGAAGTGGAGGCACGAGTATGGCCAAGTCTGAGATCCGGGAATACCTGGAAGCTTTGATCATATCCCTGGTTTTGGCTGGGCTGATCATAGCCTTTGTGGCCCAGAGCTTCTTGGTGGAAGGCAGTTCCATGGAACCGTCGCTCCACCATGGCCAAAGGCTCTTGGTGGAAAAGGTTTCCTACCGTTTTTCCCAGCCTAACCGGGGTGAAGTGGTGGTCTTTCGCTACCCGGGGGATCTGCGCCGCAAATTTATCAAACGAATTATTGGTCGGCCTGGCGACGAAATCACCATCAAGAATGGATTCTTGTATGTCAACGGCCTGCGTTTGGAAGAGGACTACATCAACGGTCCCACTTACGGCACCTACAGCGCACCCACCTTTGGACCTGTGGTGGTTCCCGAAGGACACTATTTTGTCCTAGGCGACAACAGGCGCAATAGCGATGACAGCCGCTATCCGGATGTTGGCTTTGTGCCTAAGAAAAACCTCGTGGGCCGGGCCCTCTTTATCTACTGGCCCCTGAACCAAATTGCCGCGATTGAGGTACCGCCTGTCCTGGAAGGGATTGAGAAGTAACAATGACCATTCAATGGTATCCCGGGCATATGACCCGTGCCAAAAGGATGATCGCAGAAGAACTAAAGCTGGTGGACGGCATTCTGGAAGTGGTGGATGCAAGGGCACCTGTGAGCAGTCGCAATCCTGACTTACAGGATCTGACCACGAAACCGCGCCTGATCGTCTTGACCAAGACAGACTTGGCCGATCCGGCCATGACCAAGCTCTGGCTGAACTACTTTAGGGGTCAGGGGCAGAAAGCTGCCGCTGTCAATTTACTCCAAGGCCAAGGCCTCCAGGCGATCAGGCAGCTTGTGGCCCAGACATTCCCCAACCTCAAGCGGGTACCCCGTCTTTTTGTCTTGGGGATTCCCAATGTAGGGAAATCAACCTTGATCAACGGCCTGACCAAAAGAAGGGGGGCCCAAGTGGGGGCCCGACCTGGGGTAACCAGGGGAAAGCAATGGCTTTCAGCCCCTGGAATGCTTCTTTTGGACAGCCCTGGAATTCTTTGGCCCAAGTTTGAAGATCAGGATGTGGCCAAGCGTTTGGCTCTGCTAGCCTCCGTTCGTGATGAAGTGTTTGATCAAACCGAGATTGTTGCCTGGCTGCTAAACTTCTTGCAGGAGCATTATCCCCAGGCTCTTCCTGCGCGCTATGGAGAGCTAGAAGCAGACGATCCCATAGAGGTCATTGGGCGCAAGAGGGGGTGCCTGCTGCAGGGCGGTGTGGTTAATCGGAACCAAGCTGCAGCTATCGTACTTAAAGACTTCCGTACAGGGAAGCTCGGAGCAATAACTTTGGATCTTAAGCCCGGGAGTGATGCTGCCAGTGTGGACCATGGAGAATAAGTTACGAGAACACGGGTTTTCCCGCATTGTTGGAATTGACGAGGCGGGCCGGGGACCTCTGGCCGGCCCTGTTGTGGCCGCGGCTGTGCAAGTCATTCCAGAGAGTTTTTCGGCGGAAGTACGCGATTCCAAGCGGCTAGCCCCTAGGAAACGAGAGCAAGCTTACGAAGAGATATTCCGTACATGCCAAGTTGGCGTGGGACTGGCTACGGTAGAGGAAATTGACGAGTTAAACATTCTCCAAGCCACCTTTCTAGCCATGAAACGGGCGATTGGAGCGCTTTCTACTGCGCCGGATATCTGCCTCGTTGACGGTCCTTTGGATATACCTGGCTTGCCCTGGCCCCAAAAGGCGATTGTCAAGGGCGACAATCTGTCCATATCCATTGCCGCGGCGAGCATTGTGGCCAAAGTAGAGCGGGACAGACTGATGGATCACTATGCTCAGCTCTATCCTGTGTACAATTTTGGACAGAATAAGGGATATGCTACTAAGGAGCATCGCAACTCCATCCAGAAAAACGGGCGCTGTCCTGTACATCGTCGGTCCTTTCGGTGTGCAGACCTGTGAACTTCGGCGAGGAGTTGGCGCTGGAGTATCTGCTTGCTCAGGGACTGCAATTTGTGGAAGCCAATTTCCGGCTGCGCCGAGGCGAAATTGATCTGATTATGCGCCATGGCCATGTCCTGGTCTTTGTGGAGGTCAAGTACCGAAGTTCAGAACGCTACGGAACAAGCCTCGAGCAGGTAACACCAAGCAAGATCCGAAAGATCCGCCTCGCGGCCCAGGGCTACCTGCAGCGCTATCCCCAAGAGGTGTCCGCCATACGTTTTGACGTAGTCGGAATTAGTCCGCAGACAACTGGTTACAGATTTAAGTGGGTGAAGGGAGCTTTTGAATGAAATTTTCGCGAAATGGACTCGTAATTTTGGTTTTTCTCTTAGCCTTATCCAGCACAACATTTGCTCAAGAAGGAAGCCCCATTGAGCTGGAAGCAAGTTCAGCCGTGCTCTTGGATTTTGAATCCGGGCAGCTGCTCTTTTCCCAAAACGGAAATGCCGCTCATACTCCGGCCAGCCTTGTCAAGATCATGACCATGTATGTCGCCCTTGATCAGATCAGCCAAGGGCGGGCTCATTTGCAGGACACAGCCACCATTAGCGAACGGGCCTGGCGCATGACGGGCTCCAAAATGTTTTTGGAACCCAATGAAGTGGTCACACTTGAGCAGTTGATCACCGGGATTGCCGTGGTCTCAGGGAATGACGCTTGTGTGGCGTTAGCTGAGGCGCTGGCCGGTAGTGAGGAAGCCTATGTGGCTTGGATGAATAACAAGGCGAAGGCGCTCAATTTGGATCTACATTTTGTGGACGTACACGGGCTATCCTCTGATAACAAAATCACTGCGGTGGACATCGCCTCCTTGGTCCGTTCCTATCTGCGGGAACATCCTGAGGCTATCCGCTACCACCGGCAGCTGTCCTTTTCCTATCAGCCCCGTTCCAGTTCCAATCCCATCGTGCAATCAAACCGCAATGGCCTGCTGCAGTCCTACGAAGGCGCCGATGGGTTGAAAACGGGCCATCTGCAAGCAGCCGGGTACAATCTAGTGGGTACCGCTGTGCAAAATGGCAGGCGACTGATTGGCGTTGTCTTGGGCGCCACAAGCGAAAGGAAACGGGAGCAAGAGATGACCACCCTCCTTAACTATGGTTACCGCAACTTCGACTTGGTGAATATCTCCCGCCTCCTGGAAGATAAGACCACGCGTGTGTACAAGGGTCGACGGCCTCAAGTGGGAATGGCCGTGAGCGAACCCATTATTACCGTACCCAAGGGCATTGAAACAAGTGTAAGCGTGGGGATTCAAACCAAGGAACTGGAGGCGCCCGTGACAAAAGGGAGCCAGATTGGGGTCCTCCAGGTCTATGTGCAGGAACAGTTGGTCAAGGAAGTACCCCTGCTCGCAGCGGAGGATGTGGCCAGAGGCAGTTGGTATCAAATTCTATGGGATAACCTGCGCCGTTTCTTCAACAATCTCATCCGCCGGCGTTAAGATACGCTTCCCCGATAAGAAAAAGACTTCCTCGCCAGAGCACGGGGCGAGTCTTTTTTTACTTGGAAAAATTTAACCAAGCACAAGGAATAATAACTTATTCGTAGAAATTATGTATATAAATGATGGAATGAGTACAGAACGGAGGGACAACTATGGTTCCAGTGGCCTTAGACGATCTGGACAAGAAGATTCTAGGGTATTTGCAGCAAGATGGCCGTATGACATTTGTCACATTGGCTTCGCATGTAGGTGTTTCGGAGGGCACCATTCGCAAACGGGTGAAGCGACTCGAAGAGAACGGCGTCATGAAAACCATGGGTGTGACAGATCCGCTGAAAATGGGTCTTGATACCGTGGCTTTTGTTTGGTTTAAAATCGATCGGCATTATATGGATTCAGTGATCGAGTCTCTGAAAGGTTTTCAGTCCGTTCGATACCTGGTGGTGACCACCGGAGGCCACGACCTAGTGGCCATGGTCGTCTTGCCCAATCGGACCAAACTGGTCGCATTGCTTAATGAAGAACTAGCCGCTATCGAAGGCATTGTCAGCACCGAAACGTCAATTGTTCTGCAAATCCACAAGCAGATTTACGACTGGGCACCCTTTAGCGGTCATATAGAAACGGAGGACTCGCAACGATGAATGGACTTGTCTTAGATGAGTTTGATCGGGAAATCATTCGTTTGCTCCAAGAGGATGGCAGAATGCCGTTTTTGACGATTGCCAACCAATTGGGTTTGGCGGAGGGCACCGTCAGGCGCCGTGCGGGCAAACTGCTGGACGAAGGATTGTTGAGAATCGTGGGTATCGCCGACCCCTTTAAAGTGGGACTGCAGACGGTTGCCGTCGTTGGACTGAAAGTCGATCGAGGGAAAATCCAACCCATTGCCACCGCCTTAAGTGTCATGAACGAAGTCCGTTATGTAGCCCTTTCCACCGGGAACTATGACCTGGTCATAGAAGTTGTGGTGGCTAGCAACGACGAACTTCTGACCTTCCTCGTGGATACTCTGCGCCAAATCCCAGGCATTAACAACACAGGTACATCCGTTGTGCTCAAGGTGGCCAAAGAGGATTTGGCCTGGGAGGCCTAGTTAGAACAGGAGATTGGGCTGGCTCTGAAAACGATATTGCAGAGCTTCAGCCATGTGGGCCTGAGTTATGTGGGAGGCCCCAGCGCAGCGGGCAATGGTCCGGGCGATCTGTCTCGTGCTTGCGAAACCCCTCACAGAAAGGGCTAACCGTTCTTGGGCTTGATGCAGGAGTCGATCCGCCTCTGCACTCAGAGCAGGACTATGGGGACCATCCTTTTTCGTTGCCGAACGCAAGGGGGGCCAAGGCGACGGCTTTTCTCGGAGTTCCTGTTCGGAGAGGGAACGAAGGTAAACAAACATTTCAAAACGGTCGAGCAGGGGTCCCCGGAGTTTCCGCCGATACCTGTTGATGTCCCGGCCAGTGCAGGTGCAGAGGCGCACCGAACTTCCCAAATAGCCGCAGGGACATGGATTGGCCGTAGCGATCAGCCAAAAGTCCGATGGATAAACCAAGCTATGGCCGGCCCGGGAAATTTGGACCTGCTTGTGATCCAGCGGTTCCCTGAGTCCTTGCAGAGCCCCTTGATTGAACTCAGGAAACTCATCTAGCAAGAGCACACCGAGGTGGGCCAGGGTAATTTCCCCTGGCCTTCCTGTTTTGGAGCCGATCAAACCGGCCTGGGAAATACTGTGGTGGGGGGCCCGGAGCGGACGCTCCGTAAGCGGGGCTGAATGGGGATGGAGTAATCCTGCGGCTTCATGGATCTTGTTAATGGTGAGAATGTCCTCAAAGCTTAGAGGCGGCAAGAGACCGTGGGCATGCGTGGCCAAGAGAGTTTTGCCCACACCGGGAGGTCCCAGGAGCATAATGTGGTGGCGGCCGAGGGCAGCGATTTCCAGTGCCCTTTTTGCCTGGGCTTGTCCTTTAATTGTGACCCTGGCCTGCGATGAATGGACCTCCAGTCGATGAGCTGGCAAGGGAGGCGCTTGGGCCTGCCCAGTCAGATGGCGGATTAAATGCCCCAGGGAGTCCGAGAGGAGAAGATGATCGCCTCCAATCAAGGCAGCTTCGCTGCGGTTCTCCAGGGGCAGAACCAGTTGGCAGCCGCACTGAGCGGCCAGTTTGGCTAAGCTGAGCACGCCGCTAATCCGTTTGATCTTACCGCTTAAGGACAGTTCTCCCGCGAAGATCACATCTTGGAAAACGCATTCCGGCACCATTCCCTGGTGGGCCAAGACGCCCAAGGCGATGGGGAGGTCAAAGAGGGCTCCATCCTTGGGGATGTGAGCTGGCGCCAAATTGACGATGACTTTTTGAGCCGGGAACCGAAACCCCGTATTGCGCAGGGCCGAACGGACTCTCTCCCGACTCTCCCGCACCGTCTTGCTGGGTAAACCTACGATTTCAAACCCAGGCAAACCGGGACGGACATCCACTTCCACATCGATCAGAAATCCCTCGATGCCGGAAACCACTCCGCTTCGAACTAAGATCATCTCCCATTCCCCCTTGACATTATTCTCAGAATATTGGTATATTTGACATAAGTGAAATAAGTCCTCCTGAACATAAGACATGCCCTTCCTCGGCATGCTAAGAGAAAAATCAAAGGGAGGCGCTAACTTGCAGTTTGAAGTAGGCGTTACACGTATTTTCCACTGCCCCGTTTGCGATGTGGATACCCCCCATACAGTCAAAACGAAAAAAGGGGACATGTATGGAATTATCTGCACCAACTGCCTTGGGGGAGCCATAGTTAGTGCTTTGGACTTACGCATCTATCAGCTCAAGTGGGAGGAGGAGCTTCAGGCCATTTTAGACAGTCTGGTGGAACATCCCGTCCATGACGAAGAATGAAGGAGGAGTGACATGAAATGGAGTCCGCGGCAGTACCTGATTGCCTTTAACATGATCCCCGGCATCGGGGGACGCCGTCTGCTGGCCATCCACGATCACT
The DNA here is from genome assembly GCA_012838305.1 of Bacillota bacterium. GTDB lineage: Bacteria > Bacillota > Limnochordia > Darwinibacteriales > Darwinibacteriaceae > UBA5420. The sequence continues at coordinate 55,642 of DUPN01000089.1, forward strand.
TCGGCTCACTGGAGCGGGCCTGGCAGGCGCCTGGGGAGGAGTTGCAGAGAATTGAAGGCATAGGCCCCAAGACCGCGGAGAGCGTCTGCGCCTTACGCGCTTCCATCTGCCCCGAGGTAGAAGAACGCTGGGCACAAGGCCTTGGCGCAGAGGTCATCACCCTTCGGGATAACAGCTACCCCCACTACCTGAGACGTCTAGCGGTCCCGCCCCCTGTCCTTTATGTCCTGGGTCAGCTGCCAGCGGAGACGGGAGTTGCGGTGGTGGGCACTCGCAAACCCTCGAGAATCGGCATTGCTCAAGCGCAACAGTTTAGCGCACACCTAGTCAGGCAAGGGCTGGCAGTGATCAGCGGATTAGCTCGAGGTATCGACTATTTCGCGCATGAACAGGTCGTGCAGATGCAGGGCCGCACCGTAGCCGTTCTGGGTTCCAATATTGGACAGGTCTATCCAAGTGAACACAGAAAGTTGGCCCGCCAGATCGCTCAAAAGGGGGCCGTAATCAGCGAGTTTTCCAGCCGCTGTCCCACCGTGCCTGGAAACTTCCCGCGCCGTAACCGCGTCATCGCAGGCTGCTCCAAGGGCGTCTTGGTGGTTCAAGCGGGCGCGAAGTCCGGTTCGATCCATACCGCCGACTGGGCCCTAGAACTGGGCATCGACGTCTGGTCCATTCCAGGCGAAATCAGTGATCCCCTGCGCGCAGGCAACCACAGGCTGATCAAACAAGGGGCCTACTTGGCTAGTTCTCCAGAGGACGTTGAACGGTCCCTGCAGCGGGAGCCTGTGACCGAAAAGGTCGGTGTAGAAGAGCTTTACCAGGCGGGTCAC
>DUPN01000090.1 GCA_012838305.1 Bacillota bacterium
GAAGAGCTGCAGAGCAAGGATTGAAACTGATAATTACGACGAAGGAAGCGTTGCAGAACCACTGATGAAGTGGGGAGCAGCGCTTCTTTTTTGCCTTAACTCGCGACAGCAACGTCCTCATATTTGGAAGGATTTTCTAGCTATTTGTCGAATCTGTTCATATAAGAACATCGAAAAATATACCGCATTAAGGAGGGGTGTGCAATGAGCCGGCATGGGTTTTGGGGGAAGTTTGACGGCAAGACGGGCGTTGCTCTTCCGTTGATATCACATTGCCTGGACGTTGGCATGGTCTTTTACCATCTTTGCCGTTTGCAGGGAATCCGAAGGACGCTGCTCTGCAGTACCAAGCAAGACCTAACCGAAGGCCACATCGCCCGCCTTGCGGTGCTGGCCACGCTACATGATGTGGGCAAGGCTAATCTGGGATTTCAGGACAAAGTATACGATCCGCATGCCCCTCGTGCAGGGCACATTAGAGAGCTGTTACCGCTCTTGTTGGAGGAAGATCTCGCTGAGGCGTTTCTCCAGGCCCTGCCGACAGGAATGGCCACTTGGTTTGCTGACATCCCATCCGCAAACTCCCTGCTTTTTGCCGCCTTCTCTCACCACGGCAAGCCCTTTGCCATTGATGACTCTCATTGGTCCACCTACCTTAACGCCAAGACAAAGTGGTGGCACGGGGATCAACATCGTGACCCAATGAAAGCTGTTGCCGAAGTCTCCTCCTTTGCACGGCAGGCGTTTCCTCAGGCATTCGCCTCCGATGTCACCGCACTACCCACGGAACCCCACTTTCACCATCGCTTTGCTGGATTAGTCATGTTGGCCGATTGGATTGGATCGCACGAATATTGGTTTCCCATTACGCCTAGTCGTCCAGACGAACGCCAAGAGCGCAACTTGCCTGTGATTCCCAAGTTACTACGCTGCATTGGTCTTGATCCGAGAGCATGGCGATCACCTCTCCAAGAGAGAGGTGATACTTTTGCCCTGCGGTTTGGGTTTCCACCCCATCCACTACAAAGGACGATCGATCAACTGTCGCCTACCGATGAAGCAACCAGATTGCTCGTCGCTGAGTCCGAAACGGGTTCGGGGAAGACAGAAGCGGCCCTGAACTGGTTTGCCAAGCTCTTCACCGCCGGAAAAGTCGATAGCATGTACTTTGCCTTGCCTACTCGAGTAGCAGCAAGGGACCTCTATGCCCGCGTCAATGCCTATGTTCACGAATGGTATCCAAACCCGGAGGATAGGCCTGTCACTCTGCTAGCTGTCCCAGGATACACACAAGTGGATGGGCGGCCCGCCAGTACTCTGTTACCGACTGCGGACGAAGGAAACATCTCTCAGGACGATGAGGATAACGCCTTTCTGGAGAGGCACTGGGCTGCGGAACGCCCCAAGCGATTTCTGGCCGCAACGATAGCGGTCGGTACCATCGATCAAGCTCTGTTGGCCAGTGTGCAGAGCGCGCATGCTCACATGCGTTCGGTATGCTTAGAACGGAGCCTGCTTGTGGTGGACGAAGTCCATGCTTCGGATCTGTATATGTCGTATCTTCTCAAGCACCTGCTCCGAAACCACTTGGGAGCAGGGAGCTATGCCATGTTACTATCGGCAACATTGGGTTCCAAAGCTCTCAGCGGCTTCATCAACTCGCCACATGCCAATGGCGCGGTCCCTTCCTTAGATACCGCCATTTCTACTCCCTATCCTCTGTTAACCCTGAAAGATGGCCGTCAGATCCAAGGAGGCACCGTTGGCGGTAACAAGAGAGTACAATTTGACGTGCTCCCCTTGGCGAATTCCCTGGACGAACTAGTGAGCAAAGAGATCATCCCAGCCCTTAGAGTAGGGGCGAGGATCCTAGTTGTAATGAACACGGTGGATCGGGCCATAACAATGCTCAAGGCCTTGGAGGCAAATGCATCCATCGACCGGGATTTTTTGTTTCGCTGTAACGGACAGATCTGCCCTCATCATGGACGTTTTTCTCCCCAAGACAGACTCCTTCTAGATGTGACGATTCGCGAGCGCCTCGGAAAGGACAGTCCCGGGGGGCCCATCGCGGTAGTAGGAACTCAAACACTTGAGCAAAGCCTGGATATAGATGGAGATCTACTGATTACCGACCTAGCGCCTGCTGATGTCCTTCTGCAACGAGTAGGGCGTCTTCATCGCCACAACCGACAGCGTCCTGCCTCCTTTAAAATGGCCAGATGTGTTGTGCTCGTTCCAGAGAAGGATATCGCGAATGGGTTAACAGCTAAGGGGGAGGCGTCATGGGAGTTTAAAAAGATGGGGTTTGGGAGTGTCTATGAAGACCTTCGTATCTTAGCGTTAACGTTGTCTTTTTTGAGGCAGCAATCGGTCCTGAGTATTCCCGATGACAATCGTCTCTTTGTGGAAATGGCGACGCACCCAGAGAGACTGTGTAGCCTTGTTGGCGAGCGCTGGATGCAGCATCAAATCAAAGTGGAGGGTTCTGACATTGCCAAGGGAGTCACAGCAAGTTACATGGTTGCTGATTATAGCAAGTATTTTGGCGATGTGGAGTTTAAGGACTACGGCAGAAGGGTGACTACAAGGCTTGGCGCCAACACGTTATGTTTTTCCTTGTCAAAGAGCGTGGTAAGTCCCTTCGGGCAGATCTTGGACGAGCTCTACGTACCAAGCCATCTCGTACCCGCTGTGGGGGAGGAGATGATGATGTGCGTAGAAGGAAAGGAGGGAGAGGATCTCATTATGACCTATGAAAAGCGCAGTTATCGCTATGGTAGACATGGATTGGAGGTAATGCCGTGAACCTACTTACAGATCCGCTATTTCGGACGAGAACGAACCAGGGCGTAGAGCTTATGAGTTTACCCGAACTTCTGGCCAGCTATGGAGAAAAGCGTGTTCAGCAGTTGGTTGGCCTGCAGAGGCATCAACACGATGCATTTCATGTTTTCCTGTGTTATTTGGCCGGAGCAGTCTTAGCTAAGAGGAACGAAACAAATCCGATCCAAAAAGCGGAGTATTGGAGGGAAGGGCTCTTACGTCTTGCGGACTCAGCGGGAATGGACGCCTGGCGGCTGGTTGTCGATGACCCTGCAAAGCCAGCCTTTATGCAACCGCCACTCCTTACAGCAGACCAAAAACCCACGTCTGTAGTCACCACGCCAGATGAACTTGATGTTCTTCAGACGGCGAAAAACCACGATGTGAAACGCGCTAGAGCCAATTGGGCAGACGTGGACACCTGGATTTACAGCCTTATCAGCCTACAGACTATGAGCGGATTTATGGGGCGGGGTAACCAAGGAATCTCCAGAATGAACAGCGGGTTTGGAAATCGCCCGATTGTGGAAGTCATTCGAACACACAACATTGGTGAGAGATGGCTTGATGCGGTATCAAGGCTCTTAGACCACCGCCACGAGGTGTTTCAGAAGCCATTTGGTTTCAAACCTGACGGAATGGTTCTAGTCTGGCTGGCGCCTTGGGATGGAGAACAGCAGCTGTCGCTCCAGGAGCTAGACCCGTTCTATGTTGAAATCTGCCGCAGGGTTCGTCTCAAAGGGCCGCTAAACAGCCTGTCAGCTATGTTATATTCTGCGAATCAGCAGAGAATTGCAGCCAAACAGCTAGCCGGTGTGGTTGGCGATGCGTGGCTCCCCATCGATGAAACGAGAGCAAAAATGGGGAAAGATGGACAGTTAGGGGGGATCAAAGCCTTGACCTTTCCTCCTACTGGAATTACCATCGAACACTTACGATCGATCCTGTTTGGGGACTACGTGACGCATGCTCTACAACGACCTCACCCCTCTTGGCAAAACGATCTGTGGCTATCGGTTTCGGTCTTGGTCCGGGGACAAGGTACAACAGATGGGTTCTACTCGAAAGAGGTGCGGATACCCAGAGGGAAAGTCTCCATTCTCTTTGGGTCGGCCCCAAAGAGAGACTGGTTAGGAGGATTAAGTCGAAGCGGTATTGATTCAGCTTCTGCCATGAGAAACCGTGTCCTCAAGTATGCTGTGTTCTCCTACTTACAGGGAGCCCCGGACGATGTGAAGTGGGATCAGAACTACTCCTCCTCTGTCTGGACATCCATCGAAAGACGCTTCGAATCGCTGTGGAGCGATGAGTACTTTCCCTGGCTGTTCTCTTTGACAGAGAGTGAAAGTGAAGACGCAGCTCTGGAGAGATGGATCAACATCCTGCGGCAACATGGACTCCAGGTTATAGAGGAAGCTGTGCAAGTGTTGCCCAGCCATACAGGGCGTCAATACCAAGTAAAGACAGCGATTAGAAGCCGTTTTTGGGGAGCGTACTTTAGGACATTTCCAAATATGAGGGGGGATGACGTTGGGCAGTCAACTGTATGAGGAGTCTTCAGGATGGGGAATCGCCAGAATCGCAGGAGTGCTCTCGGGTGAGCGTTTTCCAACGGGAACGAGAGCAGCCTTGAAGCGCTTTTCTCCCGGTGAACATGTTCCCATTGAGTTCTATTCTTTTGCGTATCGATACCTGCCAGATGGATGGGAGAAATCCATGGACGCATGGGCGACGATTGTTGCGGGTATTGCAATGATGAGTCCAAATGCCCATAATCCTCAGGTACGATACGGACAGGCCTTAGCAGAAAAGAGATATTCCGAAGCAAGGCTGGAGCGTCTACTGCAGGCAGAGGGTCAGGTTCAGCGGATTCTTTTCCTACGGTCCATTCGATTCTTGACCCAAAAATCAGCGTCCTTTAACTGGACTGACGGTGCGAGTTTCATCCTCACACAAAACCGTGATAAACGGGAATCTCTTAATTCCCGGATTGCGCGGGATTACTACAGTAAAGTAGACAAGGAGTGAAGCGCATGTTTTTACAGATCCACTTTCTCACAAGTTACCATGCTACACTGTTGAATCGCGATGATGTGGGATTAGCCAAAAGGATTAGTTTCGGTGGCCAGCAGCGCCTACGCGTGTCGAGCCAGTGCCAGAAACGCCACTGGCGGGAATGGATGCTTGATCATACCGAACTGCCTCGAGGTTATCGTACTCGATACTTCTTTAGTCGTATTGTGCGACGGCGCCTAGTTGCAGCTGGCATGGCCGAGAGCCTTGCCACCTCGCTGACGTTTGAGTTAGGGATCGCTCTCGGATTATTCTCCCCGAGTGATGATCCGCAGAAATTGGCTATGAAGCAACCTGTACTGTTTGGCAAGCCCGAAGCGGATTTTTTCGTCGATTTGATCCGAAAAGCCGCTGCACAGGGGGACGAAAAAAGCGCTGTCACGTATCTCCAGTCGGAAATAAAGAATAGCAAGGCGAACTTCAAAGCCCTATTGGAACAGGCGGGCCTGTCTAGCCTGCAGTCTGGGTTTGAAGGTGCCCTTTTTGGTCGTTTTGTCACGTCAGATATCATGACAAGAGTCGATGCGCCGGTTCATGTAGCCCACGCTTTCACAACACACGCACTAGACACTGAAGTCGACTTTTTCACCGTTGTCGACGATCTTTCTGAGGATGAAACGGGAGCAGCCCACGCAAACGATGCAGAACTGGGTGGAGGAGTGTACTACGGGTACGTAGTGGTTGATATCCCATTGTTGATCTCCAATCTGACAGGCTGTGAGCGCCAAGAATGGAGAGAGCATGTGTCAGACGAAGCCCGCGAATTACTGAGACTGCTGATCCATGCTATAGCACAGGTCAGCCCAGGTGCCAAACTAGGTGCAACCGCTCCTTACGCCAAAGCCGAATGTGTGCTAATCGAGGTAGGACAGGAGCAACCGCGGAGTCTCGCCAACGCTTTCCTGCAGCCCATCAAAATTGAGCGAAGAGACACACAGGCCATGCAGCTATCCATTGGCGCTCTCAAAAACTATATGGAAGCACTGGATGTTATGTATGGTCCCGGCCATGAACAACGCTTCGCTGCCGTGTTACCCATTTACGAATGGGACGGAACAAGCGAAAATCTTCCTCTGCGTGAGGCCATTGACAGGAGCCTAGACACAGCGTTTGGTGATCAACGATGAGAGCGTTAGTCCTGCGCCTAGATGCCCCACTGATGAGTTTTGGAACTGTAATAGTGGATCATCATGGCTTCATCGATCCCTTTCCAGGTATAGCAACGTTAACGGGTTTATTTGCCAATGCGCTGGGGTGGAACCATACTGATTGGGATCTGCTGCAAGATCTGCAAAACAGATTAGATTTCGTAGCTCGCTGGGATGTCAGGCCAACAAGGATCATCGATTACCAAACGGCGAATCTGGGTGATCAGAAAATGCGAATACCGGGCTGGACAACTCGAGGTGTCCCAGAACATCGATTTGGTGGTCCAGTTGCCAAGTATGGTACACATCAACGATACAGGCATTACTGGTCTGATGGACTGATGACAGTTGTGGTTAGTCTAGTTGAGGGAGCATACGACATTGATCGTATTAGACACGCCGTAGAGCGTCCTGCAAGACCGCTTTTTTTGGGACGAAAGGCATGTTTGCCCTCACGTCCCCTGTTAGATCCTGTTACACCGGTTCAAGAAGGTCCGGATCTGCTTACCGTGCTTCAGGCGATACCAGTTTGGGATAGGAGTGGGCGGGTACGAGACACCAAAGAACCCAAGTTAACCTGCTGGAGTCAGGAAAAAGCGTATGGCGTCGATGGAGAAAGACGATTGGTCTACGACTTGAGGGATTGGCGAAATCAATTGCCTGCAGGATCTCGTTGGAGAATGCAAGGCATGATAGGAGGCGAAGAATGAGTCCCTTATATATGCTGGAACTACAGATTGATGTTGCCGCTTTGCATAAGTTCCTGCATATCCAAGGGTATGCAGGACGAGAAGACGAAACAGAGTTGGGATATGGAATTCATGCCTGGCTCAAGGCGGCTTTTTCAGAGATAGCCCCTAAACCATGGCGTCTGTTGATGGACGGTAAGAGACCAACTAGAATCCTCGGCTATTCTGCCTACCACGCTCAAGCGTTGCAGCAGCGCCTACATGAATTTGGCGAGCCTAGTGTTGCGATGGTTTGCCCTGAATCGCTAGGAATCGCAGGCCGCCAAATGCCTAATTGGCAAACAGGGAGAAAACTGGGTTTCCAGGTTCTAGCTTGTCCAGTAGGTCGCAAAGCAGTCAACGGAGTTGAGAAGGACCTGTTCTTGATTACTGCAGATGCCGTTGAGCGCGGGACAAGGATCTCCCGCGAAGTGGTGTATGGAGAGTGGATGAAAAAGAAGTTCGCCCAGTATGGGGTCGCCATAGAAAAGGTGGACCTTACTGCTTTTCGTTTGGTGAAGCAGATTCGCCAAACACAATACCTTGGGGACAAACGAAGGCAGAAACACATTACTCGGCCGCAGGCGCTGTTGGAGGGTCATTTGACTGTTGGTGATCCACAGCGATTTACAGAACTGCTTGCCCATGGGCTTGGACGCCACAGAGCGTTTGGCTATGGCATGGTTCTCTTGAGGCCTATACAATGAGTACGTCCATTTTTGCTGGGAGGTTAGGGTTGGCCCAGACCCGCATTCCCCATGTGGACCGCCATGGATTACTTTGGCTGAGTAGAGGAAACCTTTATGTGAAAGATGGTACACTTCGCTTCAGGGCAGCTGGAAGCCCGGATCTGGAGCCAGGGGACTATGCCATCCCCTATCAGACTGTCTCTATGATTCTACTGGCTCCGGGAACAAGCGTGACCCATGATTCTTTGAGAATTTTGGCGCTACACGGTACACTGCTCGCGGCTGTCGGTGAAGGTGGTGTGAAGTTCTATACAGCGCCTCCCATGGGAACAGGACGTTCCAAGGTGGCACGAACACATGCCCAGCTCTGGGCTGACGAAGATCAAAGGGTTCAGGTGGCTAGGAGGATGTACGCACATAGATTTCACAGTGTGTTTCCTGATGACGACATTGCTGTGTTGCGAGGTATGGAAGGTGCGCGCCTCAAACAGACCTACAAGATCATTGCTCACCAATATGGTGTCAAATGGGAGGGACGTAGGTATGACAGGAAGAACCCCACTGCTGCAGATCTGCCAAATCAAGCGATCAACCACGCCGCAACGTTTGTAGAAGCAGCCGCCGACATCGCGGTTGCCGCGGTCGGAGCCATACCGCCTTTAGGGTTCATCCATGAGGATTCTAGTAACGCATTCGTTCTAGATATTGCTGATCTGTGGCGAGCGGAGATTACGTTACCCTTGGCATTTTCAGTCGTCGGAGAAAATGTACCGGAGGCTATGCTAGAGAGCCGACTACGGTATGAGGCTGCTCGTTGGTTTAAAAAGTATTCGGTGATCCCAAAGATGATCGACAGGATTAAGGAGCTGTTAAGCGTCGATGACAGTAGTGGTAACCCGTAATGTTCCTGACCGGATTCGAGGTTTTCTGGCCTCCTCACTCTTGGAAGTCGGTCCAGGTGTTTATACTGGTGCTAGAGTGACGGTGGCTGTACGCGAAAGGATTTGGGGGATACTCGAGCAGTGGTTCCCAGGAACTGAAGGGAGCATTGTAATGGTTTGGAGTGATTCCCAGATGCCAGGCGGACAATCTGTCCGGGTGTTAGGAACCCCACCAATTAACCTTATTGAAGTTGACGGAATTGTTTTATGTCGCAGACAGATAGATGCGTGATGTTACACTCGAAAAAGCGCAAATTGTCACAATTGTTTCTAAGAGGCTACCCCGCATGCGCGGGGATCGACCCGAATATGGTTGGTTTGAGGAGAAATTGAAGAC
>DUPN01000012.1 GCA_012838305.1 Bacillota bacterium
AGAGAGTGGGGGTCTGACCCCGTGACTGCCCGGTCATGGGGTCTGACCCCTCGGTCCTCGGACCGACATCACTTTAACCAACCCTTCACGTAAGGGAGCAGTTGGCTTTGGGGTATCCCAAGCTCCTCAATCACTTCAAGGGCCCAATCGATCTGGCCTACGCTTTCCGTTCCATGGGCATCGGACCCCACCGAAAAGATGCAGCCTTCCTTTTGGCAGAGACGGATGAAATCTAGGCGAGGTGTCTTGGTGGCAGCGTGCAGTTCAATGGCCACCTGCCGGGCCGCAGCCAAATGGGCTATCTGTTCTTGCCAGTCCTTGGCAAAGAATCTTTTAGCCACCTCACGCTCCATGGCTCTGCGTTCCTCAAACGTTGTCTTCCGATCACCTAGGGGTAAAGGCATATACCCTTCCACATGACCTAAGACATCACCCCCGGCACGCAGCAGGGCCAGGACCTCCTCTTTATACGCTTCCCAGTAGAGCGGATCGAAAGGGGACTTAGCCTGCACAGGCTGCCGAAGATAGTGTATGCTGCGGATGATCAGATCCACCTTGCCCCAAAGCTCCGGGGGAACAGTACCTTCAATTCCCGTCTCTATGCCAAGAAGCACGGGGATTGGATAGTTCTGACCCTTAATGATCGCATGCAGTTCCTGAAGCTGCTCCAGGTTCATACGATAATCCAGGGGCTCTCCGAAATGGTCCGTAATGGCCATCAAATCCAAACCCATCTCCAAAGCCTTTTCTACCTTGTCCTCCACCTCTCCTTGGCCATCGCTAAAGCGGGTGTGCAGATGCAGATCAAATCGCCCAACCATGGTATCTCTCCTTTGTGTAGAAAACTTCCGGTTCCACCTGAAGGAGTTGTTTCCCCCAAGAAGAATAGAGTACTTCATACGTGATCAAAATTAAGTTAACCGTTCCAGAGTCAATAAACGCAACTATAGCGTAGCAACAGCGGCGAAAACTGTCAATCCTTACTAGGCATTCTTTGGAACACAAATAAACGACAAGATGAAAAGGTGTTTGTTATGAGAATCGGCATAAGCATACTAGGTTTAACTGTCTGCCTCTTGTTGCTGACCGCTCTTGGTCCCTGCGCAGCGCAGGCCAAGGCAAAAACCCGCTATGCCCAGCGGGTGGTGTTGGTTTTACTTGATAGCTTCAGCCCCCATTACATGGCCATGTACGATTTGCCCAACTTACGCAAACTGGCCAATGAAGGGGTTTGGTATGCCAGGGCTCAAGGCGTATTTCCTTCCAATACTACAGCCAATCATACCTCCATCCTGACTGGAGCCTATCCCGACAAAACGGGAATCCCGAACAACAGTCGCTATGATCGAGCCCTGGATCGATTGCGCAGCCCCTTAAGGGATATCAGGGTGCCCACACTTCCAGAAATACTTGCGGAGCATGCTCTGGTCACGGTAGAATTAGCTCACTTCCTCTTGGAGGGTCGGAATGCCATCTCGTACAAGACCCACGGCCCGGCCAGTTTTATCGAAGCTGTGGAGACCCATGATCCGGATTTGCTGATTTACCTCGATATGGATGTGGATACCCAAGGTCATCGCCTAGGACCCTATAAAATGCTCGATGTGTTAAGCAAGACGGATAGGGACATCGGCGAGATCATCGACTATCTGGAGCGGCAAGGAAAGCTGGAGTCTACCGCTTTTATTGTGGCCTCCGATCACAGCATGATCGAGAATTCCTTGCCAGAGACGGCCCCTAGGCTCCTTGCTGACCTGAGAGAAGCAGGCTTTTCTGTGGCCACCACCAACCAGGAGATCCGTCCCGATACGGATTTGGTGGCGATCACAGCTGGAAGCATCTTCCTCTACTGCCGAGATGGCCGCTTTGATCAGGAGCGTTTTGATCAGTTAGTGACCTGGCTCAAGGCGATTTCGAACACCGATGTCTTCACCGAAGCAGACTTACGGGCCAGACATGCAGACCCCTATGCCGTTGGTGACATTGTGGTGGCACCTCGACCTGGTTATGTCCTGACCAAAGGGGGCGGAGGCGGTATGCATGGTGTTCCCGAGACAGAGCATACCACGCTGCTGCTGAGTGGTGCAGGCGTCCAGAAAGGATTGGTCCAAGGGCGGGGCAGGACAGTTGATATCGCCCCAACCATTTTGCATCTCTTGGGTTTGGAGATCCCTCAACATATGGATGGGGAAGTCTTGCGAGATGCTATCCAGCTGCCTCCAGGCTGGCGAAGACTGCTCGGCTTATAGGAAAGGCAGCACAAGGAGGATGGAGCCCATGCGGCAAAACGCCCATGCTAGGCTGATTAAACAAGTAAATTCGGGAACCCTGCTGAAACATATTCGAGACCAGGGCCCCATTTCCCGGGCGGAACTAGTTAAGACCACCAAGCTCAGTCCCACCACCGTGTCTGTTATAGTGGAAGAGCTGCTGCAGGAGGGTCTGGTGACTGAGGTGGGCATGGGGGAATCCAGTGGAGGGAGACGCCCTATTCTCCTGGAGTTTCAGCCTAAAGCACGCCTGGCGGTGGGAGTGGATATTGGGGTGCGCAAGAGCACGGTGGCCATCCTTGATCTGCTTGGCAACACCTTGCTCTCCCAGAGCTATATCCCCAACCTCCAGAACAAACAGCTCTTTGTTCAGGACATCATCCATCACATTTCGGAGATTCTCCAAGCCAGAAAAAGCCTGGAACAGGACATTTTGGGCATTGGCGTGGCTACCCCAGGACTCTTGGATCGGGAGAAGAAGAATATTGTCTACTCGTCCAGCCTTGGCTTTACCGATGTTCCCCTCTATGAAGCCTTGGAACAGCATTTTTCCCTGCCGATCCGCATCGATAATGATATGAACGCGGCTGCCCTGGGAGAAAAGGTGATGGGTGCAGGACGCAACATCAGTCACCTCATCTATGTATCGGTGGAAACAGGCATTGGTGCAGGAATTGTTATCGACGACCGCATCTATGATGGGGCCACAGGTGGTGCCGGGGAGTTCGGCCACACCACGGTGGAACCCGCTGGAGCTCCCTGTAAGTGTGGGAATCGAGGTTGCCTGGGAGTAATGGCAGCAGAACCTGCCATGATCAGCCGAGCGATTCAGATGCTAACCATTGGAGCGCAGACCAAGATTCGGGACTATCATCAAGGCGCCCCCGCAGAGATCAGTTTAGAATCCCTGGTCCTTGCGGCCCGTGATCACGACCCCGTAGCCCTTTCCATCATGAATGACTGCTTGGACTATTTGGCCATCGGCATCGCCAATCTGATTAATCTCTTTTCTCCAGCGGCCATCATTTTGGGGGGTTCTACCATGGAGGCCCTGCACCCCATGGGAATTGAACGGGTGCGCCACACCGTGAGCCAACGGGTGATCCATGGTGCACAGCGATCCTATACCATTGTGCCCAGTCAGCTCAAAGATCGAGTGAAAATCGTAGGCGCCAGCACCTTGGTCTTTTCTGAGTTTCTCGATTATGTCAATTTCCTGGCGCCTGAAAAAGTTCGGATCTAACGCGCTCCCAGAGTTTGAGAGCGCGTTCAGTTTCAACTATCGCAGTTTGATGGGCCTCAGCTCACGGGCAGCCTGGTAGGCCCCTAAGGCCACCTCCGTTGCCCGCAGTCCATCTAGACCACTGGCTCGCGGCTCTTTCTGCTGGCGAATACAATCCACAAAATCCTGCACCATGGCCTGATCCGCATCATCGCCCCAGAAGTAGTATTGACTGTGACCCACTTCATCGGAAAAGAGTTCGCCCGCTTGGGCAAA
>DUPN01000091.1 GCA_012838305.1 Bacillota bacterium
GGTTGAAGCGAATCCTCCCAAAGGTGGTGGTCAAGGTTGATTGAAGTCTCCCGTGTCAGCAGTGCGCAGGAAGCTCTAGACCTATGGGATCAGGAGTTCGTCGATGTGGTCCTCATCTATGTGCAGTCCCTGGACGCAGGTCATATTGCTCTGATTAAGGCACTCGAACAGAAGAACCGTCCGAAGAAGATCGTGATTGTATCCCAGGACAGCCGCCAGGTAGCGAGAGAGCCTGCGGCCGGTTCAAATGAGCTACCCAAAAGCGATACGGTAAGCCAGTCATCTCCACTGCACTGCTCTGCTAGCTCTGCTTCGATGCTGTGCCGACTTCACCAGCATGAGCTGTTTGAAAACCTCAAATCGGATACCAATCGGCAAGTCCGAGTGAGTCTGCGCAAGCTGTTTGCGGAGATAACCGGGCTGGGGCTGGATCTCGATGCGGTTCGAGTTGTGAGTGGAGGTGTGCTGTTTCTTACTTACGGGCTCTTGGCCGAACTGGGCTATTGTGCCGATGAGATTTATGGTCTCGATTTTCGCCCCCTCGAGACCATTGCGGCCATGAAGAGTGCCGCCGAGCTTGAGAGTTTCTTCGCCGTTTTTCTGGCTCGAGCCTGCAAAGCTATCTCTGATCATAACGGCAACACGAACCGCAAGAAAATTGAGGCCATATGCCACTACATGCAGGAGAACTATGTGACCGATGTGTCCCTTTCGACCTTGGCCAAGCGGTACCGCATGTCTCCGAGCTATCTGAGTTCTCTCTTTGCCAAGAGTACAGGACAAACGTTCACCACGTATTTGACCAATTGCCGGATCAGCAAAGCGAAGGAGATCTTAAAGCACACCGATAAGCGTATCTACGAGGTGGCCATGGAAGTGGGTTTCAAAGACCCCTACTATTTCAGCAACCGGTTCAAGCAGGTAACGGGCAACTCTCCTTCAGAGTACAGAGAGCGGGTTGTTAAGCAATAAGCCGTGCCGGGAGTCTTGGGCATGGTAGACCAGCAGAGTTTTCTGCTGGTTTCTTGCATTCGCACAGAATGGGAAGGATTCACAGAAACATACTAGAAGTTTACGTATGTGTCTAGCTGATATAATGAAGGGGCGATTCGGAGTGAGCCGACTCCACAAAGCAGCACTGAACGTATCTGTGATCACAGCCTTATCGCTGTTCGGCGATTCGCTTCTCTATCCAATCCTTCCGCTCTATGCTCAGCAACTGGGCGTCCCCTTGGTCATGGTAGGGGTTCTTCTCAGCATTAATCGCTGGGTCCGATTGCTCTCCAACCACACGGCGGCCAGAAGCTTCTCTCGTCACTCCGTCTACCTTCCAATAGTGTTGGCCGCTGTGGGTGCCACCGTATCCACCGGCATGTATGCCTTTCCCATCGGCATTCTAGGATTTCTCGTGGCGCGCATGCTCTGGGGTGTGAGCTTTTCCCATTTCCGCATGGGCATGTACTTGATCGTACTGCAAACCAGCCAACCTGTTTTGGGGTGGGCGCTGGGTCTAACACGGGCTATCTCCCGGGTGGGCAGTACGTTGATCGCCATTGTTGGTGGGTATTTCGTCGACAGGCTGGGATACCACTGGACCATGCTGGTCTTGGCGGTCTTGACCGCCATAGCGATTCCTTTGGCTTTCTTACTGAAGCACCAGCTGCCCTCGGGGAGTCTGGAGCAGGATCCAAAGATCCTTGCAGTGCCCGAGATTGTCACCAAATTGGCGGGACCTACGCCCTTGTCCACAGAGTTTTGCTGTGTGGGCGCCTTTATAACTCACTTAGTGGGCAGTGGGCTCGTTACATCCAGTCTGTCCCTGCTGCTGCAGCAGACCATTGGAGAGGGCCTTAGATTGGGATCCTCTTTGACCTTGGGAGTGGCCACAGTATCTGGGCTCGTGTTTTCCAGCAACTGGCTTTCTGCGATTCTCCTTTCCTCGTCAGCTGGAAGGCTGAGTGACCTGTATGGACGAACGGTGCCCTTTGTGGCAGCAACAGCGCTGCAAGGAATCGCCTTATTCTCGGTGGCTACCACGCCAAGTCCTTGGTTAGCTGTGATTTCCTCCGTTTGCTTCTTTGTACTTACCAACATACAAAGGGTGTTTCTCGATGCAGCCCTGGGGGATACAACAAATCGAGATAATCGCAATGTGACTACAGCCAAGTACAATTCCTATCAAGACTTTGGTGCGGCTTTGGGACCGCTCATTGGCTATGCCGCCTTTAGTCTCTCGGGATTTAGCCAGGTTTACATCATAGGTGCCTTACTTCTGATCCTTACGGCGAGTGTACCCCTTGTGAGCATGCTGCGCAAGCCCTCGCCCATGGCTTCATAGCAAAGATGGGAGGGTATCCCGTGACGAGAGATGGCATTAAGGCCTTGTTTGCAGGCATCAAGATTTGGAGGCGGGGCGATGAACGTGCGCCGCACAAGCCCCTCTTGCTGCTTCTCGCTTTAGGACGAGTGCAAAAGGCGGTGCGGTGGTTGCCCTATGAGGACGTCCAAAACGAGTTGGGACGGCTCTTACTGGAGTTTGGCCCTCCAAGACCCACAAAGGTTATCGATCCCTTTTTGAGGTTGGCCAAGGACAAACTGTGGACATTCTCTTCCGACATTGAACTGCCATTTCGCCATTCTTTGCTGCTGCAAGAGGAAGTGGCTGGTGGATTCATCGAGCCGGTCTACTCCTGTCTGTTGCAAGATCCCGCTCTAGTCACAGAGTTAGCGGAGGGTCTTTTACATGACCATTTTCCCGCATCTCTCCATGAAGATATCCTTCAGGCAGTGGGGCTCAATTTAGCCCTTGCCGAAAAGACTCCTCGAGATCCGGGCTTTCGCCAAAGGGTCCTCCTGGCCTACGAATACAGCTGTGCAGTCTGCGGATTCAATGTCAGGCTGGGTCACAACCCTGTGGCCTTAGATGCGGCCCACATCAAATGGCACCAGTCTGGGGGGCCGGACGTTGAGAGTAATGGACTGGCCCTTTGTTCCCTGCACCACAAACTGTTTGACCGGGGAGCGTTCGCTCTGTGCTACTCGGATGGAGATTATATTGTTAAGGTGGCCCAACAGGCCCATGGGACGACGGGATTTGCCGAGTGGCTCCTGGCCTATCACGATCAAGCCATACGTAAACCTCAAAGTCCCCACTATGACCCGGCACCAACGTACACCGAGTGGCATTGGCGAGAGGTCTTTCGGGAACCATCCCGGTATTCTCTAGGAAGGGATCTAGGCCTATGATTACTTACAACAAGCTGGTTAGGGACAAGATACCTGGGATCATTCGGGCGCAAGGCAAGCAGTGCCAGGTGTCTATTCTCGAGGACGATCAATACCTAGCCAGCCTCAATTTGAAACTAGGAGAGGAGCTCAGAGAGTACCTCCAGCATGGTGAGGTAGAAGAACTCGCCGATTTGGTTGAGGTTGTTTACGCCATTTTAGAACACCAGGGGATGTCGGTGCAGGAGTTTGAGGAAGTCCGGTTGACGAAGCTTGGAGAGCGCGGCGGCTTTGCCAAACGCTTCTATTTAGAAACGGTCTCTGGATAAAATGACGAGTTTGGGGAGGGAGTTCAATGAACGAAGTGCGAGTGGGTGTCATCGGAATAGGAAACATGGGTAGACTTCATGCCCTTGATTTAAAGCAGGGCAAGGTGAAAAATGCCTGCCTTTCTGCGGTGTGCGACATCAATTCAAAGGCGCGCCAATGGGCCCAAGAACATCTTGGCGGTGATGTGCCTATCTTTACCAACGCTGAAGATTTCTTCGGTAAGGCCCCGTTGGATGCAGTGATGGTGGTCACCCCCCATTACAGCCATCCCGAATTGGCCGTACGCGGATTTGAACAGGGTTTGCACGTCTTAGTGGAAAAGCCCGCGGGTGTTGGAACCAAGCAAGTACGCCAGATGAATGATGCGGCTGAGAAAAGCGGGAAGGTCTTTTCCATCATGTTCTGCAACCGCACCTACCCCGTCTACCAAAGGGTGAGGGATCTGGTCAGCAGCGGTGAACTGGGGGACCTAAAGCGCATTAACTGGACCGTAACCCATTGGTATCGTTCCCAGAGCTACTATGATTCTGGCGGTTGGCGGGCGACCTGGAAAGGTGAGGGGGGAGGGGTCCTGCTCAACCAGGCACCCCATGAGCTGGATTTGTGGCAATGGATGTTCGGACTGCCAGAGAGGGTGCGGGCCTTCTGCCACTACGGCAAGTATCACACCATTGAGGTGGAAGACGATGTCACGGCCTACCTGGAGTATCCCCATGGAACAACAGGGGTCTTCATTACCTCCACCGGCGAAGCCCCAGGCACGAATCGACTGGAGATAGCGGGGGATCGAGGGCGCCTTGTGGTGGAAGAGGATCAGATTTGGTTTGATCGGCTCACAGTAACGGAGCGGGAGTTCAATCGCAGCTATGGCGGGGGCTTTGGCAGTCCCGAGAGCTGGCGATGCCAGATTCCCGTGCAGCCGAATCCAGCACATAAACATGCAGTGATCACGCAAAATTGGATCGATGCCATTACCAAGGGGACACCGCTTCTCGCCGATGGGCAGGAAGGTATACGATCCTTGGAGCTGTCCAACGCCATGCATCTCTCGAGCTGGCTGGACGGCTGGGTATCCATTCCCGTGGACGAGGATGCCTTCCAGAGAGAACTGGCCAAACGGGTTGCTACATCCCTGGATAAACAGGGGGAAGACGAAGGTTACATCGATGCTAGCACATCGTTCAAGTAGGTTTGGAAAGCTGTGTTCTCGATAGAGGTGAGAG
Organism: Bacillota bacterium; assembly: GCA_012838305.1. GTDB lineage: Bacteria > Bacillota > Limnochordia > Darwinibacteriales > Darwinibacteriaceae > UBA5420. The sequence goes on from DUPN01000091.1 coordinate 4,779, forward strand.
TGTGCTCAGTGAGCTTTGGAGACAGGCTAGGATACAACGCGTTCCCATGATTACAGACAGGCCCCCTCGGGAGATGGTCACCGGGGATTTTCGGGAACAGCTCTTAGCTGTGGCCGAAGAGTACCGAAATCACGCCTGGCCGGCTTTGCCCGCAACACTATACATGGATTTCTGGCGTACTGGAAACCGCGACCGTTTTGAGCTTGCCTATTTTCAGCGTCGGCAGGCGTTGGCCATACTGGTCTTGGCCGAGTGGCTCCAAGGGGAAGGATCTTTCCTTGACCACATCATTGATGGGGTTTGGGCCATTTGCGAGGAGTCAAGCTGGGTTCTGCCCGCGCATCATAATCAATTCTATCAAGCGAAGCGAAACGATCCCTTGCCCCGGAGAAACGAAGCGGTGATCGATTTGTTTGCCGCGGAAACAGGGGCGCTTTTGGCGTGGATTCTGCAGCTGCTGCAAGCGCCCCTTAAGCAGGCTGCGCCGCAGGTCCTGCAGCGAATTGGCGCAGAGCTGCAAACGCGGATTCTCACTCCCTATCTAGAGAGGGATGACTTTTGGTGGATGGGGCTCCAGGAGACAGACCGTGACTTGGGGAACTGGGTACCATGGACAACGGGAAACTGCCTGCGCTGTTTTCTTGTGGCTGCAGCAGACCCACAAAAACGCATGGACGCTGTAACTAAAGGTTTACGAAGTCTCGATGTCTACTTGGGTTCCTACTCGCCGGACGGAGGCTGTGATGAAGGACCCAGCTATTGGGGACGATCCGGTGGTTCCCTCTTCGAGTGCTTGGAGATGCTGACAATATTGACGCAAGGAGCTTTTGATCCCTTTCCGTCCACGCTCATTCGGGCCATCGGTCAGTATATGTGCAAAGTACATATTGCAGGCGAGTATTTTGTGAACTTTGCGGACGGCAGTGCCAAGGCGGAAGTAGAAGGTTCCCTCTTGTACTGCTATGGAAAGCGGATCCAAAGTGAACCCATGATGCAACTCGGTGCCGAGCTCTATCAGTCTGGTGGGCTTTCCGGGCAGCTGCGCCCCCTCACCTTTTCCCTGGGACGGCTGGTGCGCACCGCGCTCTGGCACGGCGAAATCCAGGGCTATCCTACCTGGGATAAAAGGGTTTCGAAATTCGAATGGATGCCACATCTGCAAGTGCTGACAGCTAGGGAGTCCACGAACGAAAAGGGTTTTTTCTTGGCGGCCAAGGGCGGTCACAATGGAGAAAACCACAATCACAACGATGTGGGCAGTTTTGTCCTGTTTTACGATGGGCTCCCTGTAATCGTTGATGTTGGAGTAGAAACATACACGGCACAGACCTTCTCGTCCCAGCGCTATACGCTTTGGACAATGCAGTCAGAGTACCATAATCTTCCCATCATTAATGGCAGGGGGCAATGTCCCGGACGGGGCTTTCGTGCTGCCGATGTTTGCTGTCAAGACGGGGAGGGAAGGGCCACCTTGGCCATGGATCTGGCTCCGGCCTATCCGAAAGAGTCTGGCGTAAAAAACTGGACCCGCTCTCTGACACTGGAGCGAGCTGCCAAGTCTCGAATTCTCCTTGCGGACCAATATCTCTTGGACTATGCCGATTCTGTCCAGTTTGTCTTTGTCCTGGCCCAAAAACCGCAGTTAAAGAAGGACAGCATAGTGCTTCGGGCGGGCAAGAAGGTCTTGCTTCTCGCTTACGCCGGGCCGCCCTGCACCCTTTCTTCGGAAGCCATCTCCATTACCGATGCCCGCCTGCGACCTGTCTGGGGCGAGTGGCTCTATCGCCTAAAGTTCACAGTCATCGAGCCAAGCACCGCAGCGCAGATGCATTTTTCCATCACTACCCCTTAAGTCCGCTCATGGATATGCCTTCCACGAAGTACTTCTGGCAGGCCAAGAAAACGATGATCACAGGAATGAGTGAACAGACCGAAGCTGCCATAATAAGGGAGTACTCTGCACTGTATTGGGAAATAAACATACGAATACCCAACTGAATGGTGCGCAGATCTCCTGAATGGAGGTAGATCAGGGGGCCCAAGAAGTCGTTCCAGACAAAGACGAAGGTGAAGATGGTCAGGCTCGCCAGGGCCGGTTTCGAGAGGGGCAGCATGATCCTGCGATAGATGCCGAACTCGCTCAGTCCATCAATCCGGGCTGCTTCCACCAGTTCGTTAGGTATACTCAGGTAATATTGCCGCATCAAGAACACACCGAAGGGACTAAAGGCCTGGAGAATGATGAGTGCCAGGTGTTTGTTGACCAAACCCAAATTGCGCAGCAGGATGAACTGGGGAATCATGACCACCTGGAAGGGTACAATCATGGTGGCAATATAGGCTACAAACAGGGCATTTCGTTCGGGGAACTGGATTTTGGCGAAGGCATACGCCGCCAAACTGCAGGTGAGCAGTTGAGCTAGGGTGACAATGACAGTGAGCTTGATCGTGTTAAAATAGTATAGCCCGAACTTGATCTTGGACCAGATGGTAATGTAATTGGACCACTGGGGATCCTTGGGGATCCATTGAATGGGGAACTGGAACACCTGAACATTGGTCTTGAGAGACGCTGACAACATCCAGACAAAGGGCAGCAGCATCAGGGCCGATGACGCCAGAATAGGTATCAATAGATAGGGACGCCGTTTATTCATCACTGTTCACCCTTTCTTAATCGAGGTAGTTGACCCACTTTTCCTGCATGCGGAATTGAACAATTGTAACACCCAAAATAAGGAGGAAGAATACGGTAGCCATGGCCGATGCATAGCCGAAGTTCTGATTCACAAAGGCCTGGGTGTAGATATAGTAAACTAAGACAGACGTGGCCCGCCCAGGTCCACCTTGGGTCATGATATAAATTTGATCAAAGACCTTAAAGGAATAGATCAGGTTCATGGTCAGCACAAAGAACAAGGTCGGCGTGAGCAGGGGCAGCGTCACAGAACGAAACTTCTGCCAAGCTGTGGCCCCATCAATGGTTGCCACCTCGTAGAGGTGCTGGGGAATACCCTGCAAACCGGCGAGAAACATCACCATGTAATATCCTGCTGACTTCCATACACTCATCAGGATTACAGCGGGCATGGCCCATGTAACGGAGGCTGTCCAGCGCGGCGGATCCCCTATGCCGATGGCCCGCAGAAAGTGGTTGATCGGTCCCATATCCGGATGATAAAGAAACTGCCATACCACTGCAACGGCAATTGTTGAGGCCACGTGGGGGAAGAAGTGAATGGAGCGGAAAATCTTGACGCTGCGCAGCCCCTTGTTCAAGACGAGAGCCAAAGCCAGGGCCGCCACGATCGTCAGGGGTACCGTGAGGCCTGTAAAGTACAGCGTGTTCCAAAAGGCGATCTTAAAGCTGCTGTCTTTAAGCATGAGCTGAAAGTTGCGCAGTCCCACAAAGGAAATGGGGCTGTAGCTATCCCAGCGCATAAAGCTAAGGCCGAGGGCTGCTAAAACAGGCAGCAGCGTGAAGGTAACAAATCCGATGAGATTCGGAAGCAAAAAGCAATAGGCGGTAAGTCGGTTTCGTGAGTTTGCTTTCCGCAAGAGATCGTCTCCCTTCCTTAGAATGAAGTACCCTGCAGGTCACAGGGTACTTCATGGAGTAAACCAAGTTGCAGACTGTGGACACTACTGGTTAAGGAGAATAATCTCTTCGCGCCTTAGTTCCATGTCCCGAATGGCGTCATCGATGCTCTTGTTCTCCGTCATGGCCAGTACGATTTCCTCTTCCACCATTTTGCCTAGCAGGCCGGAGAGGGAATGAGGAGGCCATTCCATGTACACTGTTTCCGTGACCAGTGCTTCCATGTTATCACCGGGGAAACCATCCACTTCGGCGAATTTGTCAAATACTGAACTATCCAGGTATCCGGGTACGAGGACATTTTCAGCCAAAATGGAGGCACCTTCGCTGCCGCTGAGGAACTTCACGAGTCTCCAGGCAGCTTCTTGATGCTTTGTCCTGGCGTTGATCACGACGGGTGTCACATTGCCAATGGTGGCATGGGGTAAGCCTTCCCATTGCGGGAGACGGGCGATGCCCCAATTTACGTTGTGGAGACCTTCTTGTTCGTCCAGGAGCAAGGCCTGCATATACCAGGTTCCCATGTAGAGCATGCCAATGTTGCCTTGTTCGAAGAGGCCTCTGTAGTGCGCGCCCATGGCACGGTTGGTGGCATAATCCGCAGCCGATTTATCGACTAATTGGATGCGGCGGGCCATCTCTAAGCCGTCCTTCAGCATTTCATAGGGACCCTCCACCAGGTCACCCATGTGTTTTTGCAGACCGTACATGAAATAGGTGCTGGCCCAGGTGTGAATGTAGGTTCCGTATGTCTTTGAGGCACCCTCGCCGGATGTGAGAAGCTTGGCTGTCTCTTCGAATTCCTCCCAAGTCATGTCATTGGTGGGATATGGGACGCCAAAGCTATCGAAGAGATCTTTGTTGTAGAACAGGATCCAGAAGTCACCTCGATAAGGCAGTCCGTAGATGGTATCATCGATTTTGACATTTTCGAGATTGCCACCATAGCCAGCGAGGTCCACCCCGTCTCTGGCGATCAGTTCATCCAAGGGCATAATCTGCTTGCGCAGAACGAGGCCGCCATACATGGTAGGATCCTTGGCATAAAACACGTCGATGTCTTCGCCGCCGGCGAGGACAATGAGCATTTTGTCAGGGTACTCTGAAGCGGGCATGTCGTAGACTTCGACTTTGATATCCGGATTGGCCTTCTCGAATTCTTCGATGAGGGTCTTGTCATATCCGTTTAACTCATAGTCCCAACAGGCAAACTTCAAGGTGATCTGTTGGGCCTGTGCCAAAGGAACGATCATCAAAGAAAGCAGCAGTACCAATACAGAAACGCCGAGCAACTTCTTTCGCATACGAAATCCTCCTTAGTAGTTGGTGCTTTGATCGTACCTTCTCGTTGGTAAATGGTAAATGGACAATGTTACGAAATATTATCTTTTGTTACAGAAGTGTTCCGAAATAAGGATTTGGGACCCATATTTCCGATTCTGATTGCACTTTATTTCGCTAAATTATACTTTTATTGGATTTTCGGAAGTCTAGGGGTGTTACTCCAACAACCTTCTTGAACAGACGGCTGAAGTAGTAGTGGTTGGGATAGCCCACCATATGACTGACTTCATAGACTCGATAGGAGGAAGTCTGCAGGAGCTCTTTGGCCTTGTCGATCCTAAGGGAAGTGAGATAGTCGGAGTAGGACACGCCTGTATGCTCCTTAAAGAGCGTGCTGAAATAGGATGGAGTTAATCCGACGCTGTGAGCTACTTCCCCTAAGGAGATTTCCTCTTCGGTGTAGTGTTCTTTGATGAAACGAGTGGCTTCCTGGATGATCCAGGGATAGTTTGCGTTTTCTTCGGTTTGGATGAATGTGATCAAGTCATCCTTGAGCTTGGTTAGCCATTCGGTCATCTCGTTTAGGTCTGCGATGAGGAGTAACTCATGATAGGGAAGTTGCTTGGACTTAAGTACGTCTGCAACGGACAGTTGGTTGCGATCGATCGTTTCGCATACGATGGCGTAAAGCTCCAGGGCACTCTGGCCAGCCGTCTCTGGGTCGAGTCTGAGGGTAAGGAAATCATTCAAAATGGTGTCCAGGCATGCTGCAACCTCGGACGCCTGCCGGTTCGAAAAGGCCTTTGCCAGCATTGGGCCGTATTGCAGGACCGAGTAGCCGGTGCAAAGGGGGGGGAGCTGCTCAACTTCTTCCCACAAAATGATCGGTCCTCGCCCGCTGCAAAAACGGTGCGCAATCGCTTTCTGGGCTTGGGCGTAAACCAGGGGGATATCCAAAGCTTGATGCGCCCTGTTTCCAACGCCGATGGACACAGTGACTCCAAGATATTGCTCCAGGAGGTTGACCAGCTTTTCGCAGGCCAATACAATGTCCCCCATCTCTGTCGCCTCCTGTTTGGGCGAAAGGAGCAGGGCAAATTCGGTTTCCTTTGATTGAAAACAGTAGATGGTATAATCGCCGCCCAAGACTTCCTCGCAAATGCTGAAGATGGCGGTGAGCCGCGCCGCGCTCTTAGGAGAGTTGCGGTAACCTACCCGGAGCACTAAGGCATAAAGATGCTGGGGGTTAAGGCGGACCTCGAAGCGCTCCAGCCCTTCCAGGAACTTCTCTGGTGAAAACGCATCAGCGGAGAGCGTTTCTTCTAGAAAGGCCTGTTGGATGGTGTGAAGATTGGTCCTAATCTCTTGGTGGATCTGCGCTTGCCGAATCTCCGTATCCCTCTCTTTTGTGATTTCATCTCGAAACCTGTTGAGAGTCTTGATCAGTTGATCCGGTTCTACCTCGAGCTTGAGGAGATAATCAGCTGCGCCTAGTTTCATGGCTTGTCTTACTAACTCAAAGTCGTCATAGCTGGATAAGACAATGATCCGGCACGAGGCAGAGAGCTCTCGAATCTTTTGGATCAGCCCAAGTCCATCGAGAACAGGCATCTTCAGGTCTGTGATCACCAAATCGGGCTGGTGTTCCCGAAAGAGCTCCAGGGCGCGGCGGCCGTCACCGGCCTCACCCACGAGGGCAAAACCATGTGCGTGCCAATCGATCATGGATTTGAGGCCAATTCGCACAACCGCTTCGTCGTCAACGATTAGGATCTTCAGCATGATCGCTCACCTCTATCGGTAGATGGATGCTCACTTTGGTGTAAACACCCTCTTCGCTTTCTACGCTTAGGCCATACTCGGCACCATAGATCAACTGAATCTGGTTCTCCACGTTGCGCAGACCGATCTTCTGGGAAATGCTGTCATCCTCGTCCGTCTCTGATGGAATGAGCAGAGTGGGGAGTTCATCCGCCTTGATCCCGACGCCGTCATCCCAGACGGAAATCTCCAGATGGTCGTCCTCCCGCAGGACAGACACAACGATCGTCCCGGAGCCGTCTTTGGGTTCAATCCCATGGAAGATGGCGTTTTCCACAAGGGGCTGCAGAGTAAACTTGGGGATCAGGCATTCTGTTACCGCGGGCTCCATCTCATCTCCTGCGATCTCCCGTTTGTATGTGATTTTATCCCGATATCGAATCCTTTGGATGTAGATGTAGTCGTCTAGGAGGGCGAGTTCCTCGCGAATTGTGATTTTCTGATTGACGCTTCCCATCACTGCTCGGAGCAGCCGACCCAGACAGGTGGCCATATCCCGGATCCCATCGGCGCCCTGAAGTGCAGCCATCCATCGAATGGAGTTCAGCGTGTTGTGGAGGAAATGCGGATTAATCTGGCTTTGCAGCAGTTTTATCTCCGTCTTTCGAATGTTCTGTTCGGCATCGAGCCGCTCTTGCAGCAGTTGGTCAATCTGTTGGGCCATGCGTCCCAGGGAGGCCCCAAGAGCTCCAAATTCATCGTCCCTATAAAGGTCAGTCTCTTGGTCGAAGTCGCCTGCCGCGATCTTATCAACGGTACCCATGAGCTCGCGAATGGGTTTTGTCAGGTTTTGGGACAGAAAGAGGGAGAAGGCCATACTCAGTAGGATGGCTCCCGTGGCAACCACGACGGTTGTGGCGGTGATCACCTGGCGTTGCCGCTTGAGTTCATCTAGCTGGGCCACTAATGTTACCCTAATGTTCGTTTTGTCCGAGACGGTCTGTACCACAAGATAACTGCGGCCATTTTCCACAACCTCGAAATAGGGTGTTTGATTTGCGCTAGAGGGGAGCAGTGCTGCCAGATCCACGTCTTGGTTGTTGAAGCCGGAGGAGTCGCTGAAGAAAAGCCTTCCGGAGGCATCGTGGATAAACAGTGCCGCTGGCTGTTCGGTGACCAAACCGCTATAGGATTGGCGAAAGAACGTTGGATTCAAGAAGAGGACGATAGAGCCAAGGGCCTTGCCCCCGTGGATATCGATGAAGTCACGGTAAACAGGGATAATGTGCGAGGTAGTGCTGCGGGTGGCATAGTGTGCGGTCAGATCTCCCCACACCAACGCTCCAGATTGCAGGCGGTTTTCGTACCAGGGCTCTCCTGTGAAAGAGTCGGGGTTGATGCGATAACTGTCGGGACCGTAACGAATGTCCAGACCATTATGTCCCAACAGGAAGAACGCACTGACATGTTCCATAATGGGAAGAAATCGAAACTGGCTTTCGATCTGGTAGACCACATCAATAGTCTGTTGATCGTAACGGCGGGCATCCTCTGGTGAACGCTCCATTAGACGCACGATATTACGCTCCAGATAGAGCCAGTTCGTGAATTGCTGCACCTCTTCCATGCGCTGTTCTACGTTGTTCAGAATATGGGCGAGCAGAATCATGTAGGTGTCTCCGACGTTCGCCTCTAGAGCTTTACGCGAGTCAACATGGTAGAAAATGCTGCTAATTGTGGCTGGAATCAGGGCAATGAACAAAAACGCAACTAAGAGTTTCCGTTTTAGGGTAAAGGATCTGCTGATCCGTCGAGGTCGCCGCATCGGTTATCACCCGCTTCCCTTACGCTCTAGTATTTATTCTTGGCCAAGTGTAAAATTCCTGCGAAAGAGGCCTGTCCCGTCACTTTGAATGCCCAAAGCAAGCTGCTGCCCAGTGACGTAAGCTGAGCAGCAGCCTCTTTGTTGCGCTATTGACGGTTCCTCCTGGACGGATGCTTACCTATTTTGGGAATCCAAGGCTAGTTCGCCCCCAGCCCAAGCTGCATAGTTTATGTTGAGCAAGGGAAACAGCTGGTGAGTTGGAGGTGAAGCGGATGGGTTACCAAAAGTATATTCAACCATGTTACTATTACGATCCTCGTCATCATGGGGAAGGCGATTGTGACAACGAACTGAAGAACATCAATAATATCAAAATTGATGTGATTTGCCCCGAGTGCTGCCGACCGAGATCTCCTAAGGTTTGCCGGAACAAATTGGTCAATATCAACAGGATCAATATCTACGTCGACGGCTGCAAGGTCCACGGAGACCGCTGGTAGACTCACATTTCCCCAGGACCCGGTGGTTCCTGACAACATGACATGATTCTGCCCGGGAACCATCAGGTCTTTGTTGCGCGCTGGCGATGCATGTGCCCCCAATACCGATTCCAGTTTTCGCCGCCTGCGACTTGATGCGGCGTTCGTCTTTTGGCGGACGTTTCTATCGACCGCTGGGGACGGTCCAAAGACAGTCGGGCCCCCTTCGGCTTGGTGTCTTCTGGCAGAGATACAATTTCTTCTCTTGTCACCGTAATCTGAACCTTCAGGAGCGCACGCACAATGATCTTTACTTTGATACCAGTATGCCCCAGGGGTACAACATCAGGTAATCCGCTGACGGAGATGTGCTCGAGCTCAGAGACTTCAACCACATGATCTTCAGGTTTGATTCCATCGATTTTCGTAACAGAGTAGATGGGCAAGTAGAGCAAGACTTCCAAATCGTCTTTTTCCACTGTGAGTGTGACTTTGAGGAAGCCTTCATTGATGAGCTTGCCCGGAATAATCGTTTGTTTGAGCACGGGATCGCCAACAGGTGCGACTCTAACCACCTCGCTCAGCTCGCCTGTGTTCAGATCAACGCCAACTCCAATTGGGGCATTCAGTTCGAGGCTGGCCAGCTTGCTGGCTTCGACTTCTGCAACTACGACATGTGTCATGATCCGTGCCATTTTCCACCCTCCTCTCTTTAGCATAAACAGACCGCATGCTGAGAGCCCTCATTAGGATTTCCTGTTGGACCGCTGAAAGGGACGAACAATAATATTGATATCATTCTTGTTCAAAATCGCATCCTCGGGGCCTGTTTCTTGGATCCAACACCGATCACTGTCCCTATGGCAGTGTTCGGGGACGCTAATGGTCTCTTCTCTGCAAATGACGATCTTGACTTGGTAGACCACTTTGATCATCAGAATGTTCTTCTCTCCACATCCCTGATGGTTGGGATCACGGATGCCACGGATATCAATGGACTCTACTTCTGCCTGTTCTTGGGCATGATCACCTGGTTTTATATGTGGAACATCGTGCATTCCATCTATGGGGATATCAAGTTTGAGGGTGGAGCGGGCAGAAAGACGACAAGGACCAGAACCATGCTCTTTCACTACCAGACAAGCCTTTTGCAGTCCATGGTTGATGATCTTCCCCGGAATAATCGTCGGCGTGAATACTGGTTGACCAACTAACTTCAATTCCACCGGTGTTTCCAGTTCCCCGGTTCTATGGTCGACCTTTACCCCTAAAGGTGCAGCAACTTGGATCGTCCCGATTTTCTGCACAGTTAGTTCCGCTTCGACGACCAGGGCTTTGATGGAGCGGCATTTTTTGGCCTTTCCCATTTTTTACACCATCCTTCTCAAATACTCGCAGATCTCAACAGAACGTTTCGGCTGCTTCAACCCGCAGAATGCGCTCTGCGGCAATCACCAGGCAGTACCGCACCACCACAGCTAAGACTAGCCTGAATCTGCCCTCACAATCGCAGTAGCCCACTACATCTTCAAAACCCTCGATTTCGAAGTCGTGCTTTTGTACCATATCTCCAGGCATTGCACCGGGGCTGGGAACAAGATCATGCCACAGGATGGGGATTTCTTGTTTGGAAGCCAGTTTTGTGCCCGTCAGTGATGTTATCACCAAATCGACATAAACCACCCCTGTATTCAGCACTTTTCCCGGGATAATGGTTGTACTCAGCAACTCGGGGGGGCGAGTGCTAAGCACTAATTGCACAAGGACATGCTCTCCACCAGATTCAAAACGGCCATGGACGAAGGATAGGTTTGCTGGTCCGTCAATCTCTGTTCTGCCAATTACCTGTACACAACGATCCTTATCTATGACCATAGGAACCTTAACCCGCTGTTGCTGTCGTCGTTGATCAATCAAGTCAACATTCATCATTTAGACTCTCCCCTATCAACTCAAGTTTGGGAGTTCCCTCCTATTCAAGGATATGTTACTAGGAAAATTTTGCTATAGGACTCTGTTCCTAGTTTCGAGGAAGCAAAAATATCCCCATGCAAGGGGATGGCACTTGATTTCTGGGTGGAATACCTTCAGGAAGGTGGGGGGAAGGGGAGAAGTAGGAAAGCCCGAGCGTTTTGGATCTAGAAAGAAACCTTCGCGATTTCGCCAATCACGAAGGCTCTTTCCATAATGAGAAGCCTCCTTGCGGAGGCTTCTCTGGCCAGTTAGCAGAACTGGATGGCACCATTGACTTTGACTAAGACTTCCTTTGCCACAACCAAACAGTAGTTGATTACGAAATTGATGATTACGTCAGAGTTTTCGAGGATGGGATCGCCGATGATTCTGAACTCAACATCGTGTTTCTGTACAATAGTTTGCCCTGGCCACTGCGTGAGATCGAAGGGGCAGACCACCGCGTCTTCCTGGTACGTCTCCTCAATAACTTCCACGTTTCCATCTGCGTCTGTGATTGTGATCTCCAAGGTCCAAGTGTTGAACACCTTATCCTGGTCTACAATGGAGGTGAACGAAAGTGGAGTCAACGTTACAGTGAAAGGCTCAGCAGGCGCAGCTTCCAGATCTATCGTGATCTGGTTGTTTGGCTGCTGAACATCCTCGCGACAAATGACCTTCAAGGTCTTCAAGAGGTGATCTTGGAAGTTGAGCTGCGTCAATTGATTGTTGAGAAAACCCATATAAGCATCTCCTTCTGTCTATTGGACTGATGACCCTGCATCAATCTCTTACCTCAGAATATGTTGCCTTGGCAAACATGCCATAGGACTGTGTACCCAATTCTTGATCTTAGGGCGACAGATACCTAGTTGGTATAGGTTTTATGTCTTTGCGTTTGGAGGAGGCAAGTGAGGTTAAGTGCACGTATGGTATTTGGCAGTATTGGTAAAGAGAACTTAATAAATGTCAAAAATCAAAAAGGATTATTCGGGGTGAGTGTTGAAATATATCAACAAATTTCATGTAATCGATTAAACGAATTTAAACGATTAAATGGACGGAGGACGCATATGCCTAAACTACAGAAACTACCCCCTAACCATCAACCGTTGATGGAGACGCCCTTTAGACATTTACCTCTTGGGAATATCCGACCACAAGGATGGCTTCTCAATCAGCTTGAGGTTCAAGCGACCGGTCTCACTGGACATTTGGATGAGATATGGCCTGATTGCGGGTTAAACAGTGGCTGGCTTGGTGGTACTGGAGAATCTTGGGAACGCGGTCCCTACTACTGCGATGGCTTGATCCCCTTAGCATATGTCCTCGACGATCCGTACTTAATAGCCAAAGCTCAACGATGGGTTGACTGGACGCTAAACAGTCAACAGCCAAATGGTCAGTTTGGCCCCTCGAACAACTTAGATTGGTGGCCACGCATGATTATGCTCAAAGTGCTGGCCAATTATTACGAAGCGACCGGGGATGGCAGAGTATTGGATTTTATGGATAAGTACTTCCAATACCAGCTAGAAAAGCTGAGGGCTCGACCGCTGGATAAATGGGGTCAAGCGCGAGGTGCAGAGAACATTTTAGTCATCCACTGGTTTTACAACATTGCGGGGCATGATTATCTTTTGGATTTGGCTTCGCTCGTTTTTGAGCAGACAACGGATTGGGCGAGTTTGTATGCCAGTCCAGAGAATGCTGAGAAGGTCAGAGGTGAGTTTGCTCTATTGGATCATGTTGTCAACACCACCATGGGCATAAAAACTTCAGCGGTGTTTTATCCTCAATCGCAGCAACACGAGCATCTTGACGCGCCTTTACGTTGTATTGAAAACCTGATGAAAGATCATGGTCAGCCAAATGGAGTTTGGAGTGGCGATGAGCACCTAAATGGAACAGCACCAACTGCAGGTACGGAGCTATGCGCGGTAGCGGAATACATGTTTTCTCTAGAAGAACTCATCCGAGTGACGGGGAATCCCGAGTATGGCGATATCCTTGAGATGGTCGCGTTTAATGCTTTTCCCGCAACCTTTACACCCGATATGTGCGCACATCAGTATGATCAGCAGGTGAATCAAGCCGTTGCTAACGTTGCCAAGCGCGACTGGTCGAACAATGGTGATTGGTCGAATATCTATGGCCTGGAACCCGAATTTGGCTGTTGTACTGCGAATCTTCATCAGGGTTGGCCGAAATTGGTGAAGAGCATGGCGATGAACACGGCACACAAAGGTCTGGCGTTCCACGTTTATGGGCCATGTGAAGTAAGTGCACTGGTGGCCGATGACGTACCTGTCCATGTGCGACAAGAAACAAGCTATCCCTTTGATGAGCATGTGAAGTTTGAGTTCTCTCTGAAACAGGATGCGGAGTTTCCAGTCATGTTTAGGATTCCTAAGTGGGCAGTGGGAGCCCACCTGGGAATAAACGGCGGAGAACCTCAGTACCTATCGCATGGGGAATACAAGACGATCGAACGCATTTGGACGAATGGCGACGTGGTGGAGCTTTGTCTTCCCATGTCCGTTCGGGTCACCGAAGGACACGAAGGGTTGGTATCAGTTTATAGAGGACCGCTATTCTATGGATTGCAGATCGACGAGAAATGGGTTAGGGTCGGTGGCCAAGAGCCATTTGCAGATTGGGAGATTTATCCCACAAGCCACTGGAACTATGGATTAATCCTAGACATGGAAAATCCCGGGAGCTCGTTTACCATCCAAAAAAGAGATTATTCCAAGGTTCCATTTGACCCTCAAAAGGCTCCCGTCAGGTTACTGGGACGCGGCCGCCGTATTCCAGGTTGGGGCCTAATCAATAACTCAGCAGGCTCGATCGATCAAGGTCCGCATCACTCCGATCTACCCATTGAGGAGGTCACGCTTATTCCCTATGGTTCAACCAATTTGCGGATCGCGGCGTTTCCGTTGGTCGAGGGTAACTGAGAAAATGCTCTAGAAGGAGGGATCATTGCTGATTAAGCGCTTTGCAGTTCGAGGTTTTCACTAAAAAGGAGGATACCGAATGAGAAGACTGTCGATTTTTGTATTGGTAATGATCATGATCGCGGCAGTGACTGGCTTGGCTATGGCGCAGACCATCGTGGTCTGGGATCGTGAAGTGCAAACGGAAGAAACAGTTGCTCTGTTCAACGAGAAGATGAAGGCGGAAGGTTCCAGTAAGAGGGCAGAGTTCCAACTGGTTCCCTATGAACAACAGACACAGCTTTTTTTAGCTGCTCTAGCCGCAGGTAACGCCCCTGACGTTATCTCGCTAGACATAATTCTGCACCCTTACTTCAACTCTCTTGGTGCGTTTCTCGACATCACAGACAGAATTAACGCACTTGACTATCGCGCAGCTTTGCCAGAAGGTATGCTGCACCTTGGCGAAGCCGAAGGTCGGTACTACGGCATCCCTTACACGGTGGACTTGTCTGGTTTAGTCTGGAATAAGGAGCTCTTCCGGGAAGCTGGACTGGACCCAGAGAGACCGCCTGAGACCTGGGACGAGCTGATTGAATACGCCCAGAAGCTCACCAAGACCAACGATTCAGGCGAAGTGGAGCAATATGGGTTCGCCATTGTTGGAACCTCTGCTGGTTGGCAGATGTTTGGCTTCATGCCCGTTGTGTGGTCATTTGGAGGAGATTTGCTTAACGCCGATGGTACAGAGGTGCTCATTGACTCCCCCGAATCGATCGAGGCCTTGCAGATGTGGGTAGACTTGATTCACAAATACAAGGTTGCGCCTCTAAACTCCGCCACATGGCAATATAGTGACGTCTACAATGGGTTTGTTACAGGGCGTGTTGCCATGATGCTGAGCGGTAACTACAATATTATCACCTTCAAAGAGGATGCTCCCCACCTGGATTTTGGCATCACCTTTATCCCCAGAGCGAGCGACGGTGGACACGCTTCCTTCTCCGGCGGTAACTTGATGGCTATCAGTCGCGATACAAAACAAGCAGACCTGGCTTGGGAGTTTGTTGAATTTGCCATGTCTGAGGATATTCAGGTGGAGGTATGGGCTAAGAGTGGAGCCTTACCGGTTCGCACCGATTTATTCGACAACAAATATTTCGCTCAGGATTCTCGTTTCGCCGTGTTTGCTGACATTCTAGAGGTCGCTCGCGCTCCGTACTCCACCAAGTACAATGAGTTGTACGCACCGATGCTAACAGCTATGCAAAGAGCGATGATGGGTGAAATCACCCCAGAACAAGCCTACAAGGATGCTGCCAATGAAATGGAACGAGTGCTTCAGTACTAACGTAGTTTGGGGCAATCGCCGATGAGGCGATTGCCCTTTAGGAAGGATGATCCTTGTGCCTAATCTCTATAGTATCCAGAGGTTCTTTTCTAAACATCGTACGGGTATGCTGTTTTTGGCACCGGCTGTGGCCCTCAACTTGGTTTTCTTCATTCAGCCCTTGATCCGCGTCATTCAGATGTCATTCTATAATTGGCGGGTCATTGGCACGAATAAATTCCTTGGGCTTGGCAACTACCAGCGCCTAGTCAATGATCCACTTTTTTGGAGGGCCTTGTCGAACACCGTGATTTATACCTTGGTGGTAACGCCGGGCATATTTCTATTAGCATTAGCGTTGGCGCTCTTACTCAATCGCAAACTTCCCGGAACGAATGTTTTCCGCACAATCTATTTTGTGCCTGTGGCCATATCTTTTGTTGTGTCTAGCCTGGTCTGGTTATGGATCTTCAACGAATTGTATGGAATTCTCAATTATGGACTCAGCTCCTTAGGCCTAATCTCTTCACGAATATCTTGGCTAGGCTCGACCTGGATGGCGAGAATCTCTGTATCCCTTATGGTTGTATGGAAAACGGCAGGGTTTTCCATGATGATTTTGCTAGCTGGTTTGCAGGGCGTTCCCGTCCAAGTATATGAGGCGGCCAGCATAGACGGAGCGAGTACGAGGCAACGTTTTCTTTATGTTACCATGCCCATGATACGACCAACATTTATCCTGGCATTAATGATCTCTTTGATCGGTTCGTTCTTGGCTTTTGACCATTTCCATGTTATGACCCAGGGCGGCCCGGCCAATGGGACCTTGACCATCGTAATGTACATCTTCCGGACCGGGTTTGAATACTTCAACCTCGGCTATGGTAGCGCCATGTCAATCGTCCTACTAGTGATTCTGATTGTTCTAAGTGTTATTCAGACAAGGTTTCTGGATAGCGATAACGTGGAATAGGGAGGAAATCCTGTGAAACTGAAGAAGTGGCAAGTTGTGGGTTTCTATCTGACCAATACATTACTGGCTATCGCTTTTCTGGCGCCCATTTTGTGGACTCTGATGACTTCATTGAAGCCCACGCATCAAATACTTACCTATCCTCCGCGACTATTGCCAGAACGGTTCACGTTAGAACATTATCGTACTATCCTAAGTGTAAACGATGCTGAGTTCCTGCGGTATGTGGTAAATTCCTTAATCGTCACGTCGGGAACCATTTTCGTCGTCATCGTGGTGAGTTCCTTGGCAGGCTATGCTTTTGCCTATTTACGGTTTCCAGGGATCAATGTGTTTTTTGTGGCCATATTAGCAACGATGATGGTACCCTTTCAGTCCCTACTGATTCCCCTGTATGGTTTCATGCAAAAAATAGGCCTTCTCAACAGTTATTTTGGACTGGTCTTGATGTACAGTACATTTCAGCTTCCGTTCTGTGTGTTTATGATGCGAAACTCGTTTGCTTCTTTGCCCCCATCGCTTAGAGAAAGCGCTTTACTTGATGGTTGTACAGAGGCGCAGGTTTTCCGGAAGATTTATCTTCCCTTATCCTTGCCCGGGTTTGCCACCGTATTAGTCTACAGCTTTATGACGAGTTGGAATGAGTTTCTCATGGCTCTGACGTTTAACTCCAACGTCAAGGTGCAGACACTACAGGTGGGGTTGACAAATTACTATCTCTCTCGATATAGAACCAGTTGGGAAATGATCACTACCGGGTCGATAATCACCATGATTCCCGTACTGGTTGTCTTTTTTGTACTGCAGCGCTATTACGTAAGAGGACTAACGTCAGGAGCCGTCAAATGACCAAAGCTCGAGTAACACTAAAGGACATTGCCAAAGTTGCAGGTGTCTCTACTGCTACTGTTTCTCATGTTTTGAACAATACTGCACCTATTAGCACCGAGACTTCAGCACGAGTATTGGAGATTGTCAAGGACCTCAACTATGAACCCAATGTGGTGGCCCGCAGTCTGCGGAAGCGAGAAACAAGAACCATCGGGTTTATCGCCAATACGGTGATGAGTGACTTGGTCCCGGACATGATGGGCGGAGCCATGCAAGCTGCAGTCGATAGAGGTTATAATCTTATCGTGGGGGAATCTCGGCAAAAAGCAGCGGAAATGGATTTTCACGAATGGCTGGCACGAAGTCATCAAGTGGGTGGCTTGCTCTTTTGCAGCAACTGGGTTACGGAGGTGGACTACCACTTCCCGTCTAACACACCGGCAGCCTATCTTTATTGTTATTCTAGCAGCCAACCACGGAGTTCTGTCTTGCCTGATAGCGTTAAGGGCGGCTTTACAGCGACCGCACACCTCTTAAGCATCGGACGGAAGAGGCTAGCCTATGTTGGCGGAACCCCTACGTGGAAGTGTACGCGAGATCGATGGGAAGGCTTCAAATTGGCACATCGTGATGTTGGAATAAGTGATCCAAGGCTCGTCGAATATGGCGATTGGACTGTAGAGGGCGGCTATAGGGCCGCCATGAGACTTCTTGACCGTGATCCGAATATCGATGCATTTTTTGTCGCCAATGATCTGATGGCAGTCGGTGCCATGGACGCTGTTTGCCACCATGGTTTGGAGATTCCAAGGGATGTCTCCATTGTGGGCTATGACGACATTCCAGTGGCCATCGCGACGCGTCCTGCCCTGACAACTATCCAGTTGCCAAACTACGATATGGGTTATGCTGCGTGTAGCTTGTTGATTGACAAAATTAGCGGAGCCCAAGTGGAAGATACAGTCCATAAGTACGACTGCAAGCTTGTGATTCGCGACTCTTGCGGGGCACCTAAGCTAAGTTAGGAAAACAAGAGCATTGCCCTCTAAGCTGAAGTTAACTGCAAACGCACCAGCCAGGTGCGTTTTTGGGCGTCTTAACCTGAGAAGGATAACCAGGGGCCTTTGGCAAAGATATTCATATGCAGTTCTTGATGAGCATCAGATGGGGTGGGGGATAGGGAATGAACTGGCAGCAGCTGTTGAGCCAAGCGAGGATCAGATGGCAAAGGTTTATGTATGGACGGAACGGTGCAGATCAGCTCACTGTGTTTGTACTAACCATTGCTGTTTTTATGGCGCTAATTGCAGGGGTGTTCAGACTACCCTATTTACAGCTAATCTATTACGCCGGCGTTTTTTGGGCTCTGTATCGCACCTTATCTCGTTCGCTAGTGAAACGCCGCTTGGAGAACCAGTTCTTTTTACATCAGACGAGGAAGATGGCGTCTTGGTTCCGGATTCAAAGGCGCATTGTGGGGGATTGGGGGACCCATCGCCACTTCAAGTGTCCGAACTGTAAGCAAAGACTGCGTGTACCCAAAGGGAAGGGAAAGATCAAAATTACCTGCTCGCGGTGTGGGGAACAGTTTAGCCGCAGGAGTTAGTCTTTGCGGCTGGAGCCGCTTTGAACGGAAAAAAGGGTCAAGATCTTACTGATCTTGACCCTTCCTCGTGGATAAGGACGAATCCCCACCGTGAATTGTTGTGTGCTACTTGCTTTTTTGTTGGATCACCGCAGTATTGCCGTTGCCGACCTGGGTGATCAAAGCGGTAAAACTTTCCCCGCTCTGTTGAATCCTTGCTGTGTTGGCATCGCCCATTTGGTAAATTCCTGCCCAGTTATCCGTGCCTACTTGCTGTGTTGTCGCTGTGTTGCGATGCCCCAGTTGATAGACACCGGCCCAATTCCCCACACCATATTGCCATTGTTCAGCCATGTTGCCGTCGCCGTTTTGATAGATATAGGCCTGATTGTTCTCGCCTTGCTGAACTTGTTCGGCCTGATTGTCATCGCCGTTCTGGTAGATGTATGCCATGTTGGCAAAGGGCTCAGCTTCATCTTTGGAGGGTTGGAAAAAGCTGTGCATCCAATCCTCGAAATCCGCAGGTTGCCAAAAGTCCGTTTGGTGGGCGAAGGTCGCCGCTGTGCTGAGCAGACCTACCACGAGTAACGCCAGTACCAAGAAAACTAACCTATGCTTCACTGAATTCCTCCTCGGGTAACCCGGCTATCTAGTTTCCTAGACCCGTGGCTTTGTGTCCCCACCTCACAGTGGGTTTACCTTTGTCTGAGGGGAAGAAGAACCAATGTTCGACTTCTCTCTCATCTATTTTGTCACGGTGTTCGGGAACGAATCCCTATCTCTCCGAGTCGGTTGTTATCGTGGCTCTCAGCACAAGGCCTTAGCCACAGCTAGTTGGTTAGTTGGTAAGTACTTCAGACTGAACCAGCTTAAACACGGCCTCTTCAAGTAGAGTGCGTACTACTAAGTTTATCACTTGCTGCTTGCCGCTGCCAGTCTCGAATTCGACAATATTCTTGCCCAGGAAGGAGAACAATTGGATACCCACTTTCTCTCCAATGATTTCTCCTTGGAGGCTTTCCGCCCAGATAACCTCGCCCGTTGTGAGATGGGTGACCCGGATATCCAGGGCTACCGAGGCCTTGGCATACTCTTGCGAACCTCCTTTACCTGCAATAACGAGCCCAATGCCCCCTGTTTCCCTGCTGACTTGGTATTCTGTAATCGAGCCGGTGATCATGTATTGTGCACCTAGTAAGGCGCCAACTTCGGGTCCCTGCCCAGGGACGATTCGATTGCTGGTGACCAGATTTTGTTCATTCATCAAATCTCCAAAACGATGACGATCCAAGACGTTGAACTGCCTCGATCTTTGCAGGGCCGTGATCAACATTTCTGTGGCCCCCTGGGTGACCACGGTGGAAGAAGCACCGCCGTCTGCTTTGTATTGTCCGGTGCTATCTGTTATGGCGTAAATGGCGATGGGAATTCGCTCATCCCGATCCGGCAGAGCTGCCAGCAGCTGACTGGCGGTGGTCACATTCGACACCGACATTAGTACGTCCTCAGGTGAGGCCAGCACCGCTTCCATGTCTTGTACAATTTCGGTCGGGGGAGGCGGGGGAGTGTCGGCACCAGAGGCTCCTCCCAGCAACAGACCCAGGGCTAATAACCCAATCATAATAAACTCCATGATATCCCTCCTTTACATGTTTGCGTGTTTCCCTCTACCAAGCAGGAGGTGGAGGTTGACTTCCAGAGTCAATAGTGATCTCTGTCCAGCCGCCGTCTGCGAAGTGGAAGATTTTCATTGTCTCGCTTACCTCATCCCACTCATAGTAAATCCAGCCGTCTTCTACCGGTACAAACCCATAGCCCGGGGCATCCGAGTTTGGATCATAGTAGACGATATCACGAATGGCCTTACTCATCGCCATCCGGTCTAGACTTTCCTTAAATCGGTCAATTCCACTCTGATCTTCCGTTGTTCTGAGTAGTTCTTGTTGCGCATTAGCGATGTTGAGGGCCACCTGACGAGCATTGGGATTATTCAGGAGCTGAAACCCCCAGCTCATTGTGTGGCTGGCTCTGGCCGAAGCACTGCCTACAGCAAAGATCAACAGAGCAGTTAGGCTCAATAGCAGAACTCGTTTCATTGTCTTCCCTCCTTAAAAGGTAAACTGGAATCCAGTGGCTAGATACAATCCCTTATTGCCTAGACCGCCCGTGAGATTAACGTAGCGGACTTCGGCAAACAGATTTTTGGTCAGGTCAATTCCAGCGAACACCTGGAATCTGAGACCATCGGCGTACCCGGCTCCACCACCTAAGTACATGGCCAGCGGCTTGTCACCGAAGGGCGACAGTTTCAACGATACAAATCCGGCCAACGTTTGTTCTTCTTTTAGGTATGTTGTTTCCGTGATCACCCTGACTACGTCTTGTTTACCAATCTTTGACTCAACACGTACCCCCATGGAGATTTCACTATCGGCACCCAAGTTGTTTAGAACCATTCCTACTTTCATACGAGGCGTGGCTCTTTCTTCAGCAAGCATCTGTCGGGAGGCGATAAAGAGGTCAATTCTCTCCTGTGCGATTTCGTCAGAGGCCAAGACGGAAGGGGTGACCAGAAGCAGTGCCAGCAGCACCAAAGTGACTTTCAGCTTCATCATCAATTCTCCTTTCTGTTCGGCTAGCCCTGATTGATGGCCACCGTATTTTCATTTCCTGTCTGGAACACCGCAGCAGTATTGTCCAGTCCTCTTTGGTCGATCATGGATGTATTGCCGTTTCCGACTTGGAACGTTCGGATCGCCTGGTGGGCACCGAGCTGTTGACTGGAAGCCCAATTTCCTATACCAACCTGAACAACGAGGGTTGCATTCGTCCCAACGGACAGGGGCATCTGTTCCTGCACGATAAATGCCTCGTTGTTGTCATCAATTTGATAGACCGAAGCGGTGTTGTCGTCTCCTATCTGCAATAGGTTTAAGACGTTGTAGAGACCTGTTTGATAGGTGAAAGCATCATTATTGGAGATATA